>JAWXBB010000151.1:0-4759 GCA_034439795.1 Planctomycetaceae bacterium
ACGGAATCCCATGCCGATCAAGCGGTCGTTATACTCCATGCGGTCGATTCTCACACCAACCCGAAGTGTGAGCGAGGGCGAGCGCTCGCCCTCGCTCACGCTTCGGGTTGGTGTGGCCGATGGCCGCGGCGGGTATAATCGACCGTGTGTGTGGTTGATGGTCGTCGTTGGCGGAACAAGGCGGGTGGGCAATGCAGAACAGCGTCTCGGTGGCTTCGAGATCCTCCTGGCGGCGGCTCGGGCTGGCCGTGCTGGTCGTGCTGGCCGGCGGCGGACTCGGCTGGGCCTGCAACGTGCCGGTGTTCCGCTACGCGCTGGAGCACTGGCGGCCCGACCCCTACCGGCTGACCGTGTTGCACCGCGGCCCCCTGGACGACGACCAGCGGGCGCGACTCGCGACGCTGGAAGAACAAAGTGCGAAATCGCAGATCAACGTCGCGATCCGCACGGTGGACGTCGAGGCCGCCGGCAGCGACGCCGACCGGCAGTTTCTGGTGTCGCTGACCGATCAAACCGTGCCGCGGTTGGTCGTGCAGTATCCGGCGGCGCTGCGGCTCGACGCGCCGGTCTGGACGAGCGGGTTCGGTGCGGACGACCTCGCGGAGCTGCTCGATTCCCCCGCGCGGCGCGAGCTGGTGCGGCGGCTGGCGGAGGGGCAGACCGCGGTCTGGGTGCTGCTCGCCACCGGCGATGCGGCGAAGGACGAGCCGGCCGCCGCGGTTCTTTCTGAGGAACTCAAGGCGCTGTCGCACAAGCTCAAGCTGCCCGAACTGACAGAATCGCCCGAAGACATTCTGCTGGGGAACGCGCCGCTCAAAATCTCGTTCTCGCTGCTGAAAATTCTGCGCGACGACTCCGCCGAGCGGGCGCTCGTGGCCATGCTGCTCGGTTGCGAATCGGATCTCGCCGCGACGATGGAGCCGATGGCGTTCCCCGTGTTCGGCCGCAATCGGGTGCTGTTGCCGCTGGTGGGGGCCGGGATCACGCCGGACAACATCCACGTCTCGGCGGAGTTCCTGACCGGGGCGTGCTCCTGCCAGGTGAAGAATCAGAACCCCGGCTTCGATCTGCTGCACACGGCGGACTGGGCCCGGGAACTCGTGCTCGACCACGACCCGGCGATCGCGCTGTTAGATATGGCGACAACCGCGGCGGAACCGGAGCTGGTGCCGATTCCGACCGGGGCGACAACTGCTCCTCCGCCAACAGCAGCGGTTTCCGCAACAACAACAACCCTATGGATGGTTCCAATGCCGCTTCTGTTGATGAAAATTGCCGTCATCATGGCCATCGCAGTGGCGGTCGCACTGGCGATTTGTTGGCGACGTTGAAACTCTGTAAAGCACCAAGCCCAGGGAATGCAATCCGTGGGCGTCACGGTTCGCGGATCGCCTCGATGGCGTTCAGCACCGTACGGCCCTGAATCGCGTCCAGCCTGATGACGAGACCCTTCTCCACGCGGACGTGCGGAATCTCTTTCACCACCGGTTGCCACGCATCGTCCGTCGGGGCGGCGAGCGACAACTCCTCGACGACGCGCTTCCCGTTCAGCGACACGGACACCGTCGTCGCCTCGTGCGGCTTCGGGCGGACGTCGGCGAAGTGCAGGCGAATCGTGTAGTTCGCCGGTTCGTCGTCTTCGCCCAACAGCGGCAGCGTGAGTTGCTGCAGGCCCTCCGCCCAGGAGGCATACAGCCACGGCGTCTCGGAGTTCGTCGCCTTGTCCTCCGGTTCGTTGACGCTCTCGAACCCGCCCTCTTTCGCAAACTTCGGCTGCAGGTCCAGCTTCACATCCAGCGAGGTCTCCTGATACGCCTTATGCCGCGGGTAAGAGAACCAGATGTTCCCCAGCGAGTCCTTCCGGTCGCCCGGCGCGCCGAGATTGATCGCGAGGTGCTTGACCGGCGTCTGCGCGCCGACGGCGCTGTAGATCGTCCACGGCCGGCGGATTTCGCGCGGCTCCAGCACGATCGTGGACGCGATCGAGAACTGGCACACGCAGCCCGCGCTGGCCTCCGGAATCATCACCAGGCCGTTGGCCGCGATGGCGTTGATCCAGCAGCCGAGGCGGTGTCCGGAGAAATGGCGGACCCCCTCGTCGGCATTCAGGTCGAAGAAGCCGGTGTAGCCCGAGCGGAACAGGATCATGCCGGAATCGCAGCCGGTGAGCATGCCGCAGTGGTGGCCGGTCCGCATGATGCTCCACGGCACCGGTTCGCCGGTGATGGGATGCGGCCGGGTCTGCTGCTCGCCGGTGGTGAGGTCGAACATCCACGGCTCGGCGAGCAGTTGCTTGCCGATGATGATCGGCCGGTGCCGGTAGTTGGCGTCCTTGGCCCACAGCTTGAAGCCGTCGTACGCCGACAACGCCACCATCCGCCTGCGCTCGAAATCTCCGGCGACGAACTGCTTCCAATAATGCCCGTTGGCGTTGGCGCCGCAGAGGATGAGCGTGTCGTTGGCGTACAGCATCGTCAGTTTGCCGCCGCCGATGCCGATGTCGCTGCAATCGGTGACGTCGACCGCCTGCTCCCACAGCTTCTCGCCAGTCTTCGCGTTGAGGGCCACCGTCAACCGCACGTCGGCGGCTTTGGCCCGCTGCTCGGCGAGCTCCTGCTCCTTGCCGGTGAGCTGGGCGAGCTCCGACTTGTCCTTACGCAGCAGCTCTTCGCGCTGCTCGCTGGTGATCGAGCTGTCGATGAAGAACACGCGGTCGGGGCCGTGGGCGATCGTGTGATGCGTGATGCTCTTCCCCTGATAGCTCCACAGAGGCTTGCCGGTCGCGATGGCGATGGCGAACAGCCCGTCGGTGGCGTCGGCCGTCAGCTTGCCGCGGCGACGCAGGGCGGCTTCCAGTTCCTTGCGGATCGTCGCCGTGCCGAACAGTGTTCCGTTCTGAATGGCGACGTAGCCCCACTCGTGCGTGCCGTCGTTCTTGCCCGCGGGCAGTTCGTGCGTGGCCTTCACCGCGCCGGTCGCCATGTCCACCTGGTAACACTTGTCGCCGAGGAAGTGGAACAGGCTGTCGTCTCCCGCGGCGAGGTTGCCGGGATTCTGATTCTGGAACACGCCACTCCGCACGGCTTTGGGGTTCTCATGCGTCCACAAGTGCCGGCCGTTGTAGGCGTCGTAGGCCTTGATGGTCGTTTCGCCCTGCACGAACAACCGGCCATTGACTGAGAGCGGCCCGACCGCCCCTTCGTGCCGGTTCACCATCTCGCCCGGGCCGGGGTCGCCGTACCACAGCACGCCGAGATCGCCCTGGATGCGTTTGTCGTTCGCGACCGCCGTGTTGCCGGGGTTGCCGTATTGATGCGACCAGTTCCCCGCGCCGGGCAAACCGCCGCGGGTGAACATCGCCCAGCCGTCCGCGGAACGGAACGCGAGTTGGTCGCCGAGATCGGAGGACTTCGTCCAACTGGTCATCACATCCGGTGACAACGAACCGGCCGCGGCGGGGCGACCGAGGCAGATCACGCCGCCGTGCGGTTTCAGATGGCGTTCGATCGCCTTCAGCGCGACCGTCGCCTTACCGTTCAAGAGCACGGTGTCCGAGACGATGAGGTCGGCGAAGTAGTTCGAGTACGGCAGGTCGCCGAGATCCTGTTGCTGGACGACCACACGGTGTCCGTACAACCCGGCGGCTGACAAGCGGCGACGGGACCGCGCGACTTTGTCGGCGTCGGGTTCGACGCAGTAAATCTTCAGGTCGCTGCGCTGGGCCAACTCATACGCCAACCGGCCTTCTTCGCTGCCGACGACGAGGCAATAGCCGGCCTGCACCCCTGTCTGTTGCAGAATCGCCGCGGCCGCCGTGCGGTAGTTTTCGCTCTGGGCATCCACCGGGAACTGGTCCGGTTCGGTGTCTTTCAGGACGGTCGCCTTCGCGGCCGCCATTGGACCGAAATTGTAGATCGCACCGGCATCGGTGCTGACGAGCAGGCAACCGTCGGCGACCGCGAGGCCGCGGGCTTCGCCGGTGACCGGTTGCGTCCAGGCGACGCTGCCGTCGTCCGCTGAGTACGCCGTGATGCGCCCGGTGCCGCCGACGATGACGACGTTCGCCGTGGCGAGGATCGCCTTCTCGTCCTCGTTCTTCACCTCCCACGCGATGCCGGTCTTGGCGATCGTTTTCTGTTCTTCGGTGGCAGCCTTGAGCTTTTCGCGGGCTTCATCGGCTTCTTGGCCCGACTTCGCCCGGACCTCTTTGGTGAGGGCGGGAATCAGTTCTTCCAGCGCGTGTCTCCGGCGGCTGTTGACCGCGTACTCCTGGCGATTGAGTTTCATCACGTGCGTGCCGGTGGCGACGTACGCGACATCGCCGAGGATCGCCATCTGGCGGCCGTCGAACCAGCCGAAGCCGACGTCGCCGGTCTGCTCCGCCATCGCCAGCAGGTGATGTTCGCCGCTGGTGTAAACCTGATCGTCGGCGAGCAGCGCCCGCGACCCGCCGACCACGCCGCCGGCCGTCGTCCGCCAACTGTGCGTCCGCTTGTGCAGCAGCTTGCCGGTGGTCAGATCGAACACCGCCGGCAACGAGCCCCCCGACGGGACGACGAGGAAGTCGTCCTTCGCCAGCAGATACCCCTGCGGCGACAGGTCGTTCCGACCACCGTCGAGCGCGCTGATGTTGTCCTGCTGCCAGACGAGCCGGCCGGTCGCGGGATCGACGCCTGTCAGGTACACATCCTCGTGCGGAAAGATGCCGGCGCCGAAGTACGCCACGCCGTTGTGCAGCAGCACGCCGGTCCGGACCGGC
>JAWXBB010000152.1:0-7641 GCA_034439795.1 Planctomycetaceae bacterium
CCATCGAAGACAGCCTAAAGGCTGGACTCCAACGAAGAGGGTGGGCCTCGCAAAGCCTCGACTGCACCCTACAAGAACCTCACACCGCCGGTTCCCAGCCGTTGCGGTATTCGCGCTTCCAGAGCGTCTTCGCGTCGTCGTCGCCGAGAATCTGACGGGCGTCCTGGTCGAAGTGGATCACGCGGCCGGTTTTGTAGCTGATGTTGGCCAGGTGGCACAGCAGCGTGCTGGTCTGGCCGATTTCGATCTCCGAGTTCGGCGGCTTGCCCGAGCGGATGCAGGCGAGGAAGTTGTCGATGTGCTCCTGCTCGCCGCCCGCCCCTTTGCCTTCGCCGGTCTGCTTCCCCTTGAGGTCGTAGATCTCGTACCCACTGCCGACGATGTGTAGTTCCCCCTCGGTGCCGTAGAAGGCGGCGAACGGATGGTTCTCGGCCTTGCGGGGCAGGCAACTGCTCCCCTCCCACGTGCAGCCGACGTGGCCGAAATCGAAGACCGCGGTGCCGGTGTCGGGGGTCTCCTGATCGTCGTCGTGGTGATAGCGGCCGCCGACGTAGCTGACGGTTTTGGGATATTTGACGTCGAGTCCCCAGCGGACGACGTCGAGGGCGTGGATGCCGTTGTTGGCCATCTCGCCGCCGCCGTAGTGCCAGTGCCAGTGCCAGTTGTAGGGGATGAGGTTGTCCTTGTACGGCCGCTCGGGCGCCGGTCCCTGCCACATCGAGTAGTCGAGCGTGTCGGGCACCGCCGTCGGCTTCCCTTTGCCGATCGTCGGCCGGGCGTTGTCGTACCAGCAGCGGGCATACAGCACCTTGCCGATGGCATTGTCGCGGAGTTTCTGAATCCCCTCGATGATCCCCGGCCAAGTGCGGCGCTGGTTCCCCATCTGCACGACGCGCTGATGCTTGCGGGCCGACTTGACGAGCTGCTCCCCCTCCCACGCATTGTGGCTGCCGGGCTTCTCGACGTAGACGTGCTTGCCCGCCGCACACGCCAGGATCGCCGCCGGGGCATGCCAGTGATTGCAGGTCGCGATGAACACGGCGTCGAGCTTCGGATCATCGAGCATCCGCCGCAGATCGCCGATGGGTGTCGGCAGCTCGACCTTGGTGTCCTTGAGCTTGCCCTCGACGTTCTTCATCCCCGAAGCGAGCCGGTTCTTGTCGACATCGCAGACGTACGCCAGCCGGGCATTGGCGTTGCCGAGGATCGCCGACACGTGCGCCAGCCCGCGACTGAGGCCGATGACGCCGGCCCGGATTTGTTCGGTCGGACTCTCGGCCTGCGCCCCGCCGGCGAACACGCGGGTCGCCAGCAGCGACGCCGCCGACAAGGTGCCCGCCTGCAAAAATTCCCGACGATCGAGTGCCGACATGGTGTGCTCTCCAAGTGCTGGAAGTCGTGCGAATGGTTGAGCGGTCGTTGATGGGTTCCAAGGTAACGAAAAGCAACCGTCGCGGCCACTGATGTGAGCGAGGTGATCGGTTGGAGTCCAGCCTTTAGGCTGTGCCTTTCGGCCTTGGAGCTCATCGTTGCGGGAAGCGACCGAAGAGAAGACAGCCTAAAGGCTGGACTCCAACGGGACGAAGAAGCCGGCCTCTTCCCAAGTCCGCATCCCGATTGACACTTACTGCGATCCCCCTATAATTCCGCCGGTGAGCAACTGTCGACTCACCCCCCACGCGCCGCAAAGATCGCGGCGGCGGCGACTTGTGTTAGAAGGGTTCGATGATGGCCGGCAATGTTCTCGAGTTCACCGACGACAACTTCCAGACCGAAGTCCTGGACAGCGCCCAGCCCGTGCTGGTCGATTTCTGGGCGCCGTGGTGCGGCCCCTGCCGTCTGATCGCCCCGACCATCGAAGAACTCGCCAACGACTACACGGGCAAAGTCCGCGTCGGCAAGCTCAACACCGACGACAACCCGCAGGTCGCCTCCAGCCTCGGCATCAGCGCCATCCCGACCGTGATGCTGTTCAAGGGGGGCAACGTCGTCGAGAAGTTCGTCGGCGTGCAACCCAAGCCGAAGATGAGCTCGGGCATTGATGGGCATCTGTAAGATGAGGTGGTAGGTACTTGGTGGTAGGTGGTAGGCAGACAAATACAAAAGAGAAGCCGCGGGGTTCCATCCCCGCGGTCTTTGCGTTCACCCGTGGAGGAGTCGTTGACGGTTGCAAAGCAGAATGACTCCCTCTCTGCCTACCAACCACCAACGATCACCTACCACCTTCCAAAGGACCTGGTCATGGACGACCGCGTCGTTGAAGGTTCCGTGCCGCAGAAATCGTTGCGGCGCGATGCCAGTCTGCTCATCGAAGCCGGGCGGCTGATGCAGGAGTTGGAGGCCGACCTCGCCGAACACGATCGCCGTGAAGGCTTGCTCGCCGCGCGGGAGGCCGAGTTCGAGGCCCGCCGCCGGGAATTTGACTGGTGGACCACGCGCATCCGCACGGAGTTGGAAGAGCAGCGGGCCGCGTGTCAGGAGCAGGAAGCGGCCCTGGCCGGTCGGATGACGTCGCTCGACGATCAGATCCGCGAGCTGGAACACGGAGCCGAAGCGCTCGAATCAGCTCGGTTGTCCCTTGAGCACTCCAAGGCTGACGTTCGCGAACAGATCGAGCAGGATCTGTCCGCTGAATTCGCCCGGCTTAACGATGTCCGGCAAACGCTCGATGAAGAATGTGCGAATTTCCAGCAGACGCTCACCGAGTTCGCCGCGCTGCATCAGGCCGCCGAACAGCGCTTGCAGGAGCAACTGACCGCCGAGCGGCAACAGTTGTGGACCACGCTCACGCAGAGTCTGGAAGAGCAGCAATCCGCGTTCGAGAGCGAACGGGCCGCGTGGCAGGACCGGCACGAGATCGAAGCCAACGATCTGCGCGTGTTTCGCAATCGCTGCGAGACCGCCGTTGCCGCGTTTGAGACGCAGCAACTCAACCGCCGCGCCGCGTGCGAAGCCGAATTGCAGGCGCTCCGCGATCAAGCATTGACGTCGATCGCGGCCGAGCAGTCCACCTGGGCGGCACAACGGGACGCGCTGCTCGCCGACTGGCACAAAGAGCGCACGCAGACCGAAGCCCGGCAGCGGTTCCAGCAGGATCACCTCGACAAGGTCCGCCAGGAGCTGGAGACCGCCCAAGCCGAGTTCCGCCGCGAACGGCAACTCGAACGGCAACGTCTGGAAGACGATGCGCTGCAACTCGAACGCCGCATCGTGCAGGTCAATCAGTATAAGGCCGCGCTCGACGAACAGGCGAAATCGCTGGACCGCGAACGGGACACGCTCGCCAAGTGCCGCAAGGCGTGGGACTCCACCGCCGACGCCGACCGCGACGCACTTCGCGCCGAGCGCGATGCGTGGGAGCAGGACCGCCGCCGTCAGGAGCTGGACCTGCAACGTCAGCAGGCCGCGATCGCCAATCATGCGGAGAGCCTCGAACGGAAGCGCGACCGGCTCGAACGGCTCCGCAACGAACTGGAAGACACGCATCGCAGCACGCTCGAACTGCGGCTCGCGGTCGAAGAGGGCTGGGCCCAGATCGCACACGCCGTCGGCGACGATGAGGAGGCCCGCCTCCGCGTCGATCAGGCCCGGCAGGCGCTCGTGCTGTACTATCAGGAACTGCACGCGGGCATCGCCGAGCAGCGCCGCGACCTGATGGAGTTGCAGACCCGCGTCGACGACCAGCGGCTGGTCTTCCACGACGAACGCCAGACGCTGCTGCACTGGCTGACCGAGCGCGACGAGCAACTCCGGCAGGAGGAACTCCGCCTCCGCGAACAGGCCCAGACCGTCGCCGCCAACGAAGCCGCGTGGCAAACGACGCGCGACCAATGGCTCACCGAAAAGCTCGCCGCCGAATCGCTGATCCGCCGGCTGCTGTCCGAGTTGGGCGAACGGCAGGAACTGCCGACGTCGTTCGTTGACAACGAGACGCGCCTCGCCGACGCGGCGTAAATGTCAAACCCCGACCGACGTGCCACTGCTGCGCAGTCCTCGGAGCAGCAGTGCCGAAGGCGTCAACGCTTCCGAAGAGCACTGCTTCTCCGAAGACTCCGAAGCAGTGGCACCGCGGCTTCCTACGCCCGTCCCAACTGATAGATGGCGAGAATGACGTCCTCCACCGTCTTGAACTTCTGCTTTCCCCGGCAGACGGCGTCCAGTTTGCTCTGCGCATCGACGGCGTTGTAACCGAGGCTCAAGAGCGCGTCGAAGGCGTCGTTCAAGACCGTCCGTTCGGCGACCGGTTCCGACGGGAAGTCGCGCGCGATCATCAGCGCGAACTTGGCCATCTTGCGACGCAGCTTGGCGATGATCCGCTCGGCCATCGCCGGGCCGATGCCGGGCAGCAGGCTCAACTGCTTGATGTCCTGCTCCTCAATCGCCGCGGCGACGTCGCGGACCGGCCGCACCATCGCCCTGAGCGACTTCTTCACGCCCATGCCGTCGACCGAGCAGACGGCCTCGAAGAACTCCACCTCCGCGTCGGCGAGGAAGCCGACCATCCGCGGCGTCAACCGCCCCTGCGTCGGGTTCCCTTCGATGTATTCGATGGTCTTCAGCGAGACGGTTTGACCGACATTGGCCTGCAACTGCCGACGGACGAACTCCGGGATGAAGACCTCGTACTCGAACGGCCCGACATCGAGCCAAGCCTCGGTGTCCCCGAGGCGAACCAGCGTGCCGGTGATGCGGGTGATCAAGCGGAAGTCCTTTCCCTCTACCGAATGCGGGCGGCGATATGGTACGTTGTTGAGGTTGGAACCGATAGCGATTCGCGAAGGCCCGAACATGTCCGCAGCCACCGCCGCAGCCCACGGGACGCTGACGCGCCGCGGCTGCCTGGAACTCGCCACGGGCGTGTGGTGCGGCGGTTGGGCACGGCATTCCGTGAGCGCGGCGACATCCGGCGACAAGCCGCTGGGCTTCGGACGTGCGAAGTCGGTGCTGTACGTCGTCGCGAACGGCGGGCAGAGCCAGATTGACATCTGGGACCCCAAGCCCGACGCCCCGCGCGAAATCCGCGGGGACTTCGGGTCCATCGCCACGTCCGTCCCCGGCACGCGGTTCGGCGAACACATCCCGCGGCTGGCGCAGCTCGCCGACCGGTTCGCACTCATCCGCTCGATGTCGCACGAGGATCTCGACCACGGCTCGGCGCTGTATCTCGCGCTCACCGGGCAGTATCACGCGCGACGATCGGCCAATCCGCCGCCGTCGCCGACCGACTGGCCGACGCAGGCCGCGGTCGTGAAGCGGTTGCTCGGCGTGCGGCAATCGCTCGATGCCGCCGTGCATCTCAACGGCCCGGCTCAGATTCCGATCAACATCGGCCCCGGACAGAACGCCGGGTTTCTCGGCTCCGACTTTGACCCGCTGCTGCTCGGCGACGTCGTGGCCAACGAGACCGTGCTGCCGGGGTTGAAGCCGTTGCCGGAGCTGCCCGGATCGCGGCGCGATCGGCGTCAATCGCTGTTGGATTCGCTGGAGCAGAAGGCATCGCCGCCGGTCTCGTCCGCGTTGTCCGATTACTCGATTCTGTCGCACCGCGCGCACCAACTGCTCGACCGGCCCGAAGTGCAGCACGCCTTCGATCTGCACCGCGAACGGGAGGCGACCCGTCGCCGCTATGGGCTGGACCGTTCGGGGCAGTCGCTGCTGTTGGCCCGGCGGTTGGTGGAGGCCGGCGTGCCGTGGATCACCGTCTTCTGGAATCACACCGGCCGCGGTCAGGACCTCGCCCCGAACGACACGCTCGAATATGGTTGGGACACGCACAACGACATCTTTTCTGCCTTGAAAACGCATCTGTTGCCGCGATTCGATCTGAGTTTCTCGGCGCTGCTGGAGGATCTGTCCGAGCGCGGGCTGTTGTCGCAGACGCTGGTGGTCTGTGCCGGCGAGTTCGGCCGCGCGCCGATCGTCGCCCTGGAGAAAAACTTCGCGGGGGAATCGCCGGGGCGGAAACATTGGTCGTTCTGTTACTCGGCGGTGGCGGCCGGCGCTGGGGTGACGCCGGGGCTGACCGTCGGCGCGTCCGACAGCCGCGGGGCCTATCCGGTGACTGAGAAGCACGGCCCGTGGGATCTCTCGGCAACGATGTTTTCCGCGCTGGGACTCGACCCCGGCGGCCACTTCACCGACCGCGCGGGTCGACCGACGATGCTGTCCTCCGGCCGCGTGATCGAGTCGTTGTATGGCGTGTAATGGTTCTTCTGTTGGACGTGCCACTGCTGCGCAGTCTTCGGAGCAGCAGTGCGGAGACGGCCGATGGATACGAGACGTTGGTGGGAGGTCCCATACGCCGCAGGCGTTCAATCCCACAGCCCAGGGTCGCGAGTCCGCGAGCGCACCCTGGGGAAATGTCGTCCGCGGCGCATCGACCCTGAAAGGGTCGCATCACCGGCCGCCTCAAACCGTGATAAAACCCTTTCAGGGTTTGGGTTCGTCATTGATCGACACCCAGGGTGCGCTCGCAGACTCGCGACCCTGGGCTGTGCTATCCTACACCTTCGGTGTAAAGCAGATGCGGTCTGAAACCGCTGCGTCGAAGAACACTGCTTCTCCGAAGACTGCGAAGCAGTGGCACGCGGATGGAATTCAACTCACGGACCACCATGTACGTTCTACTCTTCGACATCGACGGCACGTTGCTCAGTTCGGGCGGCGCGGGACAGGCGGCGATGGAAGCCGCGCTCCAACGCGAGTTCGGTCACGACCGCCCCGTCACCGGCATCTCCACCGCCGGGCGGACCGATTTCGCCATCACCAGCGAGCTGTTCGCGTATTACGGCCTAACGCTCGACGAACCGACCTGGCGGCAGTTCCAAGCGGCGTACTTCGATCTGCTGCCGAGCCATCTCAGCGGGCGAACCGGATTGGTGTTGCCGGGCGTGTTGCATTTGCTGGAACTGCTGGCCGAGCGCGATGACGTTGCCGTCGGATTGTTGACCGGCAACTTCGAGCACGGTGCGCGGCTGAAGCTGCAGCACTTCGCGATCGAACATCACTTCGCGTTCGGCCAATACGGCGATCATCACAGCAGCCGCGACGACGTCGCCCGCGCTGCGCTGCTGCGCATCCAGCGCGAACACCCCGGCGTGCCGGTCGAACGGGTGTGGGTGATCGGCGACACGCCCGCCGACATCCAGTGCGCCCGGGCGATTGGCGCGAAGGTGCTCGCCGTCGCGACCGGGATGTTCACCGTCGCCGAATTGGCCCCACACGCCCCGGACCTGCTGCGGGAGTCGCTGGCCGATCCGCCGACGTGGCTGCCCGCGATGTTGCCGTTGGTGTGAGATGCGCCAGGCAGAGGGGACACGAAGTCCGCAACGTCTCTGGACGCAATCGTCAACTCGTGGCTGTTCGATTCGATGCTTCCGACAGGCGGATTTCAGCCCCGAAGGGGCGACAGACCGTAGCCCCAGGCGTGAGCCTGGGGTGAGAGCATCTCCGCTGCATGAAGCCCCGGAGGGGCGACAGAATCTCAATCAAGCGGAGAGCTTCTGTCGCCCCTCCGGGGCTGTCGAGATTCACTTCGGCTATTCCCCAGGCTCACCAACATTTCCGAAGTGCGCGTTTAACGTCTGTGCATGCAAAGAGTTCGCGTCCATACTGGCTCCTGGAAGGGTGTGACATCCCAAG
>JAWXBB010000153.1:0-10494 GCA_034439795.1 Planctomycetaceae bacterium
GAGGATCGCAACCGGGCCTTGGAAGATTACGCCGCTCAACAACAATCGACGGTCGAGCAGGTGAATGCCGCCATTGCGGAGGGCAATCGCCGCATCGCAACCGTACTGTCCGCAAATGCCAATCAACTCGCAAGCCACTCGCCGCAGGAGTGGTGGGCCTGGTGGGCCGAGGCCACCGGCGTCGAGGTCGCGCTGCTGAAACAGACAGTCGCGGGAAACTCAACCAAGCCCGTCGTTGAGATTCAGGAAATCGAGATTGTGAACAACCCCGTGGTGCGTGTCGGAACCTCCTGCCTCCCCGCCGGCACCCCCATCCACACCGAACTCGGCCCCAAGCCCATCGAAACGATTCAGATCGGCGACCGCGTGCTCGCCAAGGACATCGACACCGGCGAACTCGCCTACCGGCCCGTGCTCAGAACCACCGTCCGCTCGCCGCAGCCGCTGGTCAAGTTGAGCTTCCGAACAGAGACGATTCAGGCGACCCGCGGGCATCACTTCTGGGTCTCCGGCCAGGGCTGGCGGATGGCCCGCGAACTCCGTCCCGGCGACCGGCTGCACGGCCTCCACGGGACGGTGTCGGTCACGGACACCGCGACCGGCGACACGGCCGCGGTCTACAACCTCGTCGTCGACCGGGCCAACACGTACTTCGTGGGGGACGCGCTGGTGCTGAGCCACGATGTGACGTCGCCCGCCCCGACGAACGTCAAAGTGCCGGGGTTGGCTGTGCGGTGAGGGGGCGGGTCAGCGATCTCCTCACACTAACCCGAAGCGTGAGCGAGGACGAGCGCTTCCTGCCGCGTTGGACGTCACGGCCACAGAGTCTTCGATGTGGCCGTGTCGAACGAGCACCCGCACGGCCACGCCGCAAAGCCTCCGTGGCCGCGACATCCGGCACAAGGGAAGCGCTCGTCCTCGCTGACGCTTCGGGTTAGTATTCCCTCCGCCGCAACTCCCGTTGCCCCGGTTCGTTGCGGCTGCTATCATCCGCGGCCGTCAAGGGTTGTGCAGTTTCCGCCGTCGGGCTAAAGCCCCGCATCGAACAAGGATGGTCGCGCTATGAGTCATGCAGGACTCGCCGAGTTGATCGGCACCAGGAAGGCCGTCATCGGCGTCATCGGCCTCGGGTACGTCGGCCTCCCGCTGATCCGCGCGTTCACCGCCGCCGGACTCCGCTGCCTGGGCTTCGACGTCGACCAGACCAAGGTCGACAAGCTCAAGGCCGGACAAAGCTACATCAAGCACATCGACTCGGCGGCGATCGCGACGCTGATTCGCGAGAAGAAGTTCGAGCCGACGTCCGACATGGGCCGGCTGAAAGAGGCCGACTGCATCATCATCTGCGTGCCGACGCCCCTCAACGAGAGCCGCGATCCCGATTTAAGCTACATCGAGGGGACGGCCCATTCGATCGCCAAGACATTGCGGCCGGGGCAGCTCGTCGTGCTCGAAAGCACCACGCATCCCACGACGACACGGGTCAACGTGCTCCCCGTACTGGAGGGGACCGGCCTCAAGTGCGGCAAGGATTACTTCCTCGCCTTCAGCCCCGAACGCGAAGACCCCGGCAACCCGCACTTCCAGGCGGCAACGATCCCCAAGGTCGTCGGCGGCTACGATCAGATCTCGGGCGACCTCGCCTGCGCGATGTACGCCCACGCGGTGGTCAAGGTCGTCCGCGTGAGCAGCATGGAAATCGCCGAGGCGTGCAAGATCCTCGAAAACACCTACCGCGCGGTGAACATCGCGCTGGTCAACGAACTGAAGGTGCTGTACGACAAGCTCGGCATCGACGTCTGGGAGGTCATCGACGCGGCGAAGACCAAGCCGTTCGGCTTCCAGGCGTTCTACCCCGGCCCCGGCCTGGGCGGGCACTGCATTCCGATCGACCCGTTCTATCTGACGTGGCTCGCCCGGAAGCACGGCGAGCAGACGCGGTTCATCGAACTCGCCGGCGAGATCAACAAGCACATGCCGGACTACGTCATCAGCCGGCTGAGCGAATTCCTGAACGACATGGGGAAGCCGATCAAGAACAGCAAGATCGCGCTCCTCGGCATGGCGTACAAGAAGGACGTCGACGACCCCCGCGAAAGCCCGTCCTTCGAGCTGGCGAAACTGCTGCTCGCCCGCGGCGCGGTTCTGACCTACAACGACCCGCACGTCCCGCACCTCCCCAAGATGCGGCACTACCCCGACATGCCCGAGATGACCAGCCAGGAATTGACCCCGGCGTACCTCGCCGCCCAGGACTGCGTGTTGATCGCGACCGACCACACGGCCTACGACGCGAACTTCATCGTCCAGCACGCGAAGTTCGTGCTCGACACGCGGAACGTCACGAAGAACGTGACCGAGGGGCGGGAGAAGATCCGCAAGGCGTGATTCTCCGCAGCGCGAAACCACAAGCGTGTGCTGTGAGTTGTCACGACCCAGTGTTGAAATCCGGCGGCTTTTTCTTGACGCAGCCATCCAGGGCTTTGTATTTTGACCTGATGCTGCGGATGAGCTTTGTTCTGCGGCTGAGTTTGCTCGCACAACGCGAGCAGTGACATTTGGGCGAATGTCATGCCCCACAATCATCCTGCTGCTCTGATTCGCCGGCGATGTGCCGCGGCAATAGTTGCGATTGCAGACTGGTTGATTACCTGGATCATCCTTCCGCCGTACTTCCTGGCTGCCTATCTGTACGGGCTGGATATCGACAAACAGACCAGTCGAAGATTTGGCGACGAGAATGCGATCGCAACGTTTCAGACGCTCGCCACCTTTTCGGTGGTCACCATCGGAACGGTGATCAGCGCCTGGTCGAAACCCGGACAGGCGATCCTCGGCGAGTCGCTGCCCAGCGCCGTGCTGTTCGTCGCACTGCTATTGAGCGCGTTTACGATTGCCGCCTTCGTCGTTCTTCTCAGAGCCATCGTGCTATTGCCGCATCCTGCATCTCTCCTGCGGGTGCGTGACACGCCCTACATCGGGCGCACATTCTCCGCCGTGAGCGTGAGCTACGGGCGGTGGGCGCTCAGCCTCGCCCTGGCGTTGAATCTCGGACTAGTCGTGATTGGCGCGATGGGCTGGTTCACGTACGTCCGACCCGATGAAGTGTTCCTCGGCCAGTCGATTCCCGTGACAGCCTCGACAATGGACGAGCGGCTGCAGGCCCCCGCGGGCAGCAACCGCGATGCCCACCAGCATCACATCTGGTTTGAGAAGTGGCTTAACTCACAGTCCGAACAGATCAATTCGCTGCGAAAAGAGGCCGCAAAGAAAACCGGTTCGGCCCCGCTGTCCACAAGAATCTGGGTGATCGTTCAAGATGCCGAGTTCGACAGGGACTACCACAGCTTCGTGGCCGAGTTGTACGTCGCAAACGCGGCCGACTTCGTGGCCATCAATCCCAACAATCAGCAACCGCTTTCCAATGTGACGAATCGACAAGCGCTCCTGGTCCGCACTTCCAAGCTCGGAGGCGCTGCGGATCTGGAATCGAGCTCTCGTTCGTTGTCCTTCTGGCAGCGCGAAAATGTCGGCGGCACGGTCGAGGGGGAACAGGGGCAACGACTCGTGATTCCCGCACCGCGAAAAGGCGAGAAACTGGTGTTCTATGTGGAAGTTTCGCCTGATGCCAAGGTGAAGCCCGATTTCCGTGTTCGAGTTCTTCAAGGAAAGGTTCAATGATGGTCGCTTGCTGGAAATCTCTCGTGGTCGCGTCGGTCGTGGCTTGGACGGCGCAATGCGCATCGGCAGCGTCATTTCGCGTGGAGGTCTACGATCTGAAGGGACTGCCCATCACCGACACGGTCACGATGACGATCAATCAGGGCGGTTCGCTGGAACTGGGCGGTCCGCTCCTTGAATTCAAGGTCGAAGACGAACCTGTGACTTCGTTCGACATTCGGAACGGATCGGTGAACTTCGCCGTGGATGCTGCGCAGCTTGGCGATCGCAACAAAACCATGATTCTGCGGTTTACACGCGCTGCGGGAGGCACCACGGCAACGGTTGCAGACATTCTGGCAGTCGATTCTCCCACGGATGCCGGTCCTCAACTCATTCGCGTCGTGGTGCGATTGCAGAGCGAAGCCGTTCCGACATACTGCCCAACGGTATGCCAGCCAGCGAATGTGTGTCATTGCAGGACCGCATGTCGCCCCGCCAAGCGCGGCGCTTGCCGCCTGGTGCGTTGCAAGTAGGCATGGTCGCAGCAACCCTCCTCGTCTTGCCGTATCGTCGGGTGGGGCGGCCCACCCGACGAACTCGAGGCGATACGATCTAGACCGCGCCCATCACCTCCGCACGCAATACAAATGCTGCATCCCGCGGATCAAAAGTTGGTCGCCGGCAATGGCGGGGGAGGACCAGAAGATTTCGTCGCTCAGCCCGGTGCCACTGCTTCGGAGTCTTCGCAGAAGCAGTGTTCTTTGCGGCGTGACGGCCCCACGGCACTGCTTCTCCGAGGACTCCGAAGCAGTGGCACGTCACGGCGCGGTCTCAGCCGCGCCATCACCTCCGTACGCAATACAAATGCCGCATCCCGCGGATCAATAGCTGGTCGCCGGCGACCGCGGGGGACGACCAGAAGATTTCGTCGCTCAGCCGGTTCGACGCGAGGAGCTTGAACTGCGGGCCGGACTCAAGCACGACCGTGGTGCCGGCGTCGTCGAGCAGGAAGACTTTGCCGTCGTTGGCCCACGGCGACGCTGCGAAGCCGGGCGAATCGGGCAGCCGCTGCTGATAGTGCCTCTGGCCCGTCTGCGCGTTGAAGCAGCGGACGATTCCCGCCGATTGCTCCAGCATGTAGAGGCAGTCCTTGTACAGCAGCGGCGAGGAATTGCGGTACGACTTGAACATCAGGCTCCAGGCCACGTCTTTGCTGCTCGTGGTCTTGTCGTCCGGCAGTGAGATGTCGCCGCTCGCGCCCGCGCGGATCGCGGCAAACCGGCCGGGGCTGCCCTGGAACCCGTTGACCGAGTCGACGAACAGCAGCTCGGCGTCCCCCACGGGTGACACCGACGTTCGCCCGCTCCCCGCCATCTCCCACAGCAGCTTGCCCGTCGCCGGATCGTACGACCGCATCATCTTCCCACCGGCGACCACAAGTTCGGTCCGCAGCTTGTTCTTCCACAGGTACGGCGTCGACCAGTTCGACTTTTCATCGCGGCCGACGCGCCAGCGTTCGACGCCGGTCTTCGTATCGAGCGCCGCCAGGAACGACTCCCGCTGATTGTCGCATTGGAGGAAGACCGAGTCCCCATCGATGATCGGCGAACTTCCCGTCCCCCAGTTGGCCTGCATGGGATAGCCGCCGAGACTCTTCTCCCATTGCCGCTTGCCGGCGAGGTCGTAACAGACCACCCCCTTGACGCCGAACGAGGCGATCACTCGTTCGCCGTCCGTCACCGGCGTTTCCGAGGCATACGTGTTGCCGCGATGCTTGGGCTGCGCCGGCTTCCCTTCGTAGGGCGTGTCTTCCCACAAGATCTTGCCGGTGTCCGCCGACAGGCAGAAGAGCTTCCATTGATAGACGTCCTGGGTGGCATTCCGCGCGCCGAAGGGCAGCCCGCCATCAAACCGCCGCGGCGGCTCTTCGTTCTCAGCGACCGCCGTCGTGACGAAGACCTTGTCCCCGGCGACAACGGGCTGCGACCACCCGCGGCCGGGGATCTTTACCTTCCACGCCACGCCGGACTCTTCCGACCATTCCACGGGGTGCTTCGCGCCCTCGACGACGCTGTTGCCGTTTGGCCCGCGAAACTGGCTCCAATCCGCCCCGCACGCCGAAGCCGTCACCAGCCCCAGGCCGCACGCCACGAGCACACGAAGTCCGGTCGGCATGGGTCGCTCCCGATTCGCTGAGTGATTTGACGTGGATAGGGTGCGAGATGCGGAACCGAAGGCCCCGTCTCTTTTCATCAGACGAGGCTACAGACAGTGCGTCTGTACCGCAAGGGGGCTGTCAGGAGATTGATCTCGGATGCACGGCCGCCCAGACGAACGTCGCCGTCAACACCGCGAACATCGCCGTCAGCAGGTGATAACCCGCGCGCAGCCACCACGTCGTGAGGAACGGCTTCGCATCCAGCACGGTTTGCAGGCTCAGGCGAATCCCCCAGAACGCGGCGATGTAGAGGCAGACGGCTCGCGCGAGCGGCGTGCCCGAAGCCAGTTCCGTCGCGCAGATCATCGAGATCGCCCCCAGGCTGATGATCGACAGCACCACGTAGCCGCCGTAGACCCAGAACAGTTGCCGCACCAGCACCGGCAGAGGCCGCAGTTGCGTCGTCCAGTCGAGCCGCAGCGGCACCAGCGCCGACGCAATCAGAATCAGCCACTGTCCGCAACCGGCGAGAAAGATCGCATGTGACAGATCGAGGTTCATGACACCTCTCCCAACGAGCGAACGAACGGCAGCAGCGCCCGTTCGAGGAATGCCGTGTGAAACAACATTCCCGCCGGCAGCAGGACCACGGCCGCAGTGAACAACCACCCGCGGACGCCGTGGCCGAGTTGCAGCCGCCGACCAAGGGCCGAGCGTTCGACGAGGAGCCCGAATCCCTGCAACAGGAAGT
Organism: Planctomycetaceae bacterium; assembly: GCA_034439795.1. GTDB lineage: Bacteria > Planctomycetota > Planctomycetia > Planctomycetales > Planctomycetaceae > DSVQ01. The sequence continues at coordinate 6,573 of JAWXBB010000153.1, forward strand.
ACGCCGTGGGACCGCCGTAGCCGCCGCCGGCCGGCCACGAGATCACCAGATCGTGCAGCAGGCCGCTGATCAGGAAGCCGCACAGCAATGCGGGCATCGCCCCGATCCGCGGCGTCAGCGGCCGGAACACGAACCGGTGCGTCAGATCGCGAAACGCCAGGTTCCAGCGCTTCCCCCAGAACTCCGAAACGCTGCGGGCCGCGATCGGCCAGTGCATCAGCGGCTCGGCGTCGATCCCCCGGTGCCGCCAATAACACGACAGCAGATGAAACAGCCCGAAGTGCAACACGGACGCAATGCCGATCAGCGCCAGCCAGCCCTCGACCAGCACGGGCAGCGGCGGATGCGGCCGGCTCAGCCCCGCCAGCAGCAACCCGCCGAACAGCAGCTTCATCGTCGCCCACAGCCATTCGCGACCGGTCGGCGGCAGAGCGCAGCGACGGGTGTCGAAGAATCGCGCGGCGTCCATGCCCGGCCAGAACAACAGATAGCCGGCGTGTCGTCCCGCCGGGACGTTCACCGTTCGGGTCGTCCCCCACGTCAGCAGCTTCAGCGCGGCGTAGAGGCCCAGCGCCAGCAGCCACATCACCAGCCAGTTCGGCCACATGGCGTTCCTCATCGACCATTTGCCTCTCTCATCAGCGTGTCTTTCCAGAAAGGAACCGTCGATCTTGCCAAGACTTAACCGCCGTCTGTCTGCCCCACGGGTCGTGTCCTGATTTCGACTCTCAGGGGTCGTGACACCACGTTTGTAGTCCCGCCTTTAGGCGGTTCGAGCCGCCTAAAGGCGGAACTACGAGCAAATGGGGACACCGTCTCCCGCGGACCGGGCTTCCCCCGTGTCGAGCCAAGGCCGTACAATCCTCAGAATAGGGAGAATCGGTCTTTTCGGCGCGGCCGGAACGATGCTCGCCCGGCTTTCCACTGCGTCCCGGTTCGCATGGCCGACTTTCCCACCGACGCCGGGTTCGATGCCGCGCTGCCGCGCGATCAGCGCAGCTTGGTCCGTTCGCTGACGGAGTCGGCTGTCTGCCTGCTGATTGCGGTGATGCTGTTCCGCACGTTCGCCGCCGAAGGGTACATGATCTCGACCGGCTCGATGGCCCCGCATCTGCTCGGGTTCCACAAGCGCGTCGAATGTCCGAGTTGCAGGCACGTCTTCCCGTTCGGCGTCGCGTACGACACCGACCCCGCCGGCGTCTCCGCCGCCGAGACCGACCGCCAGCGCTCACACGCCGTCTGTCCCAACTGCGGGCAGACCGGCATCAACCTCGCCGACGTCCCCCGCAACCACGGCGATCAACTGCTCGTCTTCAAGCCGGCGTACGGCTTCCGCCCGCCCGAGCGCTGGGAAGTCGTCGTCTTCCGCAATCCGCACAACCCCCGCGAGGCGTATGTCAAGCGCGTCGTCGGCCTGCCGGACGAACGGGTGCAGATCATCGACGGTGACGTCTACGCCGACGGCAACCTCTGCCGCAAAGATTGGGACCGCCAACGGCAACTCCGCGTGCTGGTCCACGATCATCGTTACGAACCGGCTGACGACGCATCGCATCGTTCCGTCTGGCAACCGTTGCGCGACCCAGGGGACAACGCCCCCGGTTGGACCGCGGACGGCGACCGCTTCGTGTTGTCCGCAACGCAGTCCACCGATTGGGCGTGGGTCGAGTATGCCGGCGGCGTCCCGCCGCGCGGCCGGCTCGAAACCGCCGTCGCCCCAGTGACGTGGCCGCGGGACATCGACCCCACCCACATCCCCCCGGCGGGGTTGAAGTACGATCCGCGCGAACAGCGCTTGAGCTGCATCGGCCCGCTGCCCGACGCCGTCCGCGATGTGCTGCTCGATCATCCCGGCGACGAGACGTTCCACGAGAAAGTGCGCGAGCTGTACGAGCAGTCGCACATCGCCCCGGTGACCGATCTGTACGGCTACAATCCGCCGGAGAACGACCTCACGCCGGTCCCCGTCCGCGACGTGATGATCGCATTGACGGTGCAGCAGCTCACGGGCGACGGCGAATTCACGATCGAACTCACCGACGGAGCCGCCAACTACACCGCTGTGTTCGACCGCGGCCGGCATCAACTGCGGCTGTACGCGGGCGAGCATCCCGACCCGGTCTCACAGGACGATCTCTCCGCCGACTTCGGCACCGCGGCGACCACCCTCGAAATGTCCCTCTTCGACCGACAGGTGCTGGTGGCGATCAACGGCCAACCCGTCCTCAGCCCGTGGACGTTCGAGACCCCCGCCGACACCCCCGCCCCGAAGTACCCCGTCCGCTTCGGCGCTCAAAGCCTCAGCGGCGAAGTGTCCGATCTCACGCTGTACCGCGACGTGTATTACACGTCCACCCGCGCGAAGCACGGCGTCCAGCGGCCGTACAAACTGGAGGGGGACGAACTCTTCGTGCTGGGCGACAACAGCCCCGTCTCCCACGACAGCCGCCGCTGGCCCGACGGCGCCGTCGCGATGAGCCTCCTCGTCGGCAAGCCGTTCGTCGTCCACCTGCCGTCCAAACCGGGCCGCCTGCACATCGGCAACTTCGAGACGCCGCTACGGTTGCCGGACTTTGAACGGATGCAGTGGTTGAAGTGACCTCTTCCAAGTAGGGTGACGTCGAGTCTTTGCGAGGCTCACCCCGTCGGGCTGAAGCGGGTGAGCTTCGCAAAGCCTCGACATCAGCCCACGTAAGCCATTCTGCGTCACGACTCATCAAGATTGACAACGCCGTACTCGATGGCGAAACTGCGGTGATATTCTACCGCACTTCGGCGGTCGAATACCTGTTAGCTGCGTCAGACCCTGGAGGTTTGCCCGGATGAACAGCACCAATGCTTCGCGACATTCTCTCCTGATCGTCGTCATGAAGTATGAAGCAGTCTTCTTGGTTGGCTATTTTGCCTTCCTGTGGATCGGTTCGCGCCTGTTTGGAATTGAGCTCCAGCAGTTACTAAGCGACTTTGGAGATGAGCAGAAGGGCGTCCTCCTCCCAGCTGTCATTGGCTTTCCGATGATTGCAGCAGGTTTCGGTGCCATCGGACTATCGGCTGCGGCAATTCATGCTGAAACTGGTCCGGTGTCTGTCACTCACTATCTGGCCATAGCTTTTTCGAGAGGGCCATTCCAGCAGGTATTGCTCCCAACCAGACCCGCCGGGACCATCCTCTTCCAGTCGTTTTTTCTGAGCGCTTACTTCGTACTGTGGATCATCGTCGCTCTTCAGATTGGCCAGGAAGCGTACAAGCAATGGGTGACTACATTGGGATTCTGGCCTATTGCCCTTGCCGTCATGTCCGCAATCATCCCAGGAGTGCTTACATCGCTTGTTCTGTTACCACCGATGACCCCCGAACAGCTTCAGAGGGAACTTCGAGTTCCGTAGTTTTGTAGTTTTGTAGGGCAGGCTCCCGCCTGCCGCTGATGTGACGAGGTGCCGGGCCTTGCTCATTTCGCGGGTGGCGCGGGTGGCCCCGGTTGGGCGCTTCGCCCTACCGGGGTGACGAAGTCACAAGAGGGATCGGTCGATAACTCTGCAACCTCTTGCCGCTTCGCGACCCAGGTAGCCGAAGCGGCAACCTGGGCCACCCCCGTCTCGCGTCGCGACACTCCAGAAACCCGCAAAGGCTGTCTTTTCCATGAGCCAGACGCTGCAATACCTGACCGACGAGCACGGCGAGCGAACCGCTGTGGTCCTTCCAATTACCGACTACGAGAACCTCTTGGAGGACTTGGACGACCTCGCCACTGTGGCGGAACGACGCGAGGAGCCGGTCATTCCCCACGAGCAGTTCGTGGCCGAGTTGAAGCGCGATGGAGTCCTGTAGTAGTCCGTCTATCGCTAATTGTCAGGATCGATTAGATGGTTTGCGGAGTCGATTCCGCAAGTTAACGCTGAGGAGGCAGGGATGCCGCATCCGA
>JAWXBB010000154.1:0-14651 GCA_034439795.1 Planctomycetaceae bacterium
ACGACCTGCTCGAACTCCGCGTGTCCGGCAGCGTCAGGCCGCATTCGCGGGCGGCGTCTTTGTTGATCAGCAGTCGGTTTTGGGTTGACGGGTGAAACGGAATCGAACTCGCCGCTTCGCCCCGCATCACGCGGGCGGCGAGCTGTCCCGATTCGCGGCCCATGTCGAAATAGTCGCGGGTCAGCACCACGACGGCTCCCTGCTTCGACAGGCTGCCGAGAAATCCGAACACCGGCACTTTCGCGCGGCGCGTGGCCTGCACGACGCTGGGGAAGCACGCCCCGGCGAGATTCGAGTTCGTCAGGCAGAGCGCGTCGATGTCCTGCCCGCACAGCGACTGCGTGGCGTCCAGGACTTCCGACGGCGTGTTGACGCCGACCGAGACCAGCGGCCAGCCCGCTTTCTTCGCCGCCGCGGCCACGACGTCGTGATTGAAGACGGAGTTGACTTCGGTCGGCGAGTACAGCGTCCCCAGCCGCCGCGTGTTGGGCAGCACCTGCCGGATGAGCGGCATCATCGCTTCCGCATCGGCCGCGCCGTACGCCCCGGTGACGCGTGGCCGATGGTCGCGGTCGCTCGTCCCCACGCCGGCCATGAACGGATTGGCGACCATCGTGAAGACGATCGGCACGTCCTTCGCCCGCTGCACCGCCGCCTGCAACGCCTGCGTGGAAACCGTCAACAGCAGATCGGCCTGATCCGCCAAAGCGGCGTCCACCAGCCCGTTGAGCGCCGCCATGTCCCCCTGTGCGTTGAGCGATTTCCAATCGTAGTCGCGGCCTTCCACGAGTCCCGCCGCCTTCAGACCGGCCTGCACGCCGCGCTCGGCGTCTTCCGCATCGGCGGAGTTGATGTACGACGTCAACCGCAACCGCCAGACCTTGGTCAGCGGCCGCGGCGCGGCATTCGCAACGGGCGGCGAGGCGGCTTTCGTGTGCTCGCCGGTGGCGTCGATGACCGTATCGGCCTTGGCGATCAGGTCCGCCGGGAAGACCCACGGGGCTTTCAGGTCGGCGGGCACGGTCGTGTTCAGAAACAGCTTGGGCGGGATCGCGGTCTCCCACGGCAGCGACGCCATCGCCTCGCCCGACAGCACGCGAGCGGCCAGCTTCCCCGTGCTGCGGCCGACTTCGTAGTAATTCGCGCCGATGTCGAACAACGTCCCCTGCGCGGCGTTGCCGGGGATGCACGTGAAGACCGGAATCTTCGCCTGCTTCGCCACGCGGATCACGACTTCGATCGCGCCGAGGACCGTGACGTCGCCGCCGACCCACAGGGCGTCCACGTCGCGCGCGATCAGCGACGCCGCGGCTTCGCGCACCGAGGCGGTGTTCTCGGCATTGGCTTCGAGCAGTTCGATCTGCAACTCTTTGCAGGTCTGCCGCGCCATCTTGGTGGCGATTTCGGAATTGATCTCCGCCGGATTCCAGACGACGCCGACGCGCTGCAAGCCGGGATAGACCTGCCTGGCCAGTTGCAGCGACAGATCGGCTGGTGGCAGCGTGCCGATGCCGACCAGATGCGGCGGATGCGCGGGTGGCTCCTTGCCGATGCCGACGCCGGCGATGGACGGGTCGGACACCATGCCGAAGACGTGCCGGACCTGACCGCGGCGGTTCGCGTTGGCGACGGCTTGCAGGCACGGCGTCGAGAGCGTGACCACCAAGTCGAAGTCGCTTCCCGTCAACTCCTGCGCCATCGCATTCGCGGTCGCCAGATCCCCTTCGGCGTTGAACCGCGACAACCGCAGCGTGCGGCCGTCGACATAACCGGCCTCTTGCAGCCCGGCGATGACGCCCGCCGCGCCGTCCTCCAGAATCGGTTGCGACGCCATCTGCAAGAGCGCGACCCGGAACACCTTCTCCGTCCGCGGTGCTTTGGGCAGATCCGACAGCAGCAGAATCGATGCCGCCAGCGCGATGGCCCCGATGCCCGGCGCTATGTGTCGGAGAGTTATCAAGTAAGCGGTCATCCTGACTCAACTCGAGGGCGACAAAGAGAATGAATCTGCGAAGTGTAACCAGTCGTCCGCCTAGACCAAAGGAGGGGCGCCCCGGGCGTCGAAGAACTTCCGTCGAGTCGCATGGGTGGGCGGACGTTCGTCCGACGTTGGGTTTGCCTGAGAGAGCCTAAATCTCACATCGCCAAGACGCGAAGCACTCGGTCGCGGGAACTGGCCTTTGACACAAACCAGTGGTCTAAGCCGGTTCCAAGTTTCTCCGTGATCGCGGCTGACCATGACCGTGGCAAAGGTGGCCAAGGCCGCCTCGCCGACGCGCCCCTGCACCGGCATCACCAAGGTGCCGTCCGGCAGATTGATGCCCTGCTGCGGCGACGGGGTCAGCAGCCACCACGACTCCTGTTTCAGCTTGTGCGTCAGATTCTCGGGCTTGGTCCAGGTGACGCCGCCATCCCTGGAACGAACCATCATGAATTGGGCGCACTTGCCGATCTCGAAACCCGGCTCGGAACCGTCGCCGACCCACTGATGCTTGCCGGGCTTGCCATTCATCCAGAGCGCGAAGCAGAAGATGTCACCGGTCTGTTGATCAATGATGAGGCCCGCAGCTCGATCCGATTCGTCGCCAACTCCTGGGCGACGGCCTCTCGGCCAATGGCGTCTACGATCCGGTCGACGGGGACGTGCCGCTGCGAACCTGGCTGCGCGAACACTGTCCCGCAGACGCAGAACGAGCCCTCCACGGGCGGTCCCCGTCACGACCGCCGGCAATGGTTCGGGGAAAACATCTGGGCCGACAGTAGCCCATGCGGGTTGTGACGTATCAGATGGACTGAGGACGGTCGGTTGACGCCGGAGATTCCTCACCGGATGCTGACGGTCTCCCGGAGGCCACGCCATGCGACGCTTGTTCTTGTCGGTTCTCACGGCCGGTGTCTTGTTCGGCTTGATGGCGGCGGCGAAGTTTGCGGCTCCGCCGGAGACGCCGTTGCTGGCCGATGGCGTCTGGCTGGGAAGCGTCCATCCGCGGCTGTCGCCCGATGGAGAGTCGGTCGCCGTGTCGTATCTGGGCGCCGTGTGGACGCTGCCCCGCGCGGGGGGCGTGATGACGCGGCTGACTCACGGCGCGGGGTTCGATATCGAGCCGGTGTGGTCTCCCGACGGCAGCCGGATCGCCTACGTCAACTCGCCCCGATTCGGCAGCGGGGAGTTGCAGATCATCACGATCGGAGGGAAGACCGTGCCGTTGCCGAAGCGGGTCGAAGTCCTCGGTACGGTGTTGTACCAAAAGCTCGAATGGCTGGCCGATGACCGGTTGGTCGGCGTGTTCCGCGTGGACGGTCAGTCGCTGGGGTTCGGCTCGATCCATCTCGGCACGGGGGAGACGAAGTCGCTCGCGCCCGCGCCCACCTGGGGACGTTTCGCCGTTTCGCCCGATGGACAGTGGCTGGCGTATACCACGACGCTCGATCAACCGGGACAGCAGGGCGGCAACGACGGACCGCAGTGCGATGTCTGGCGCGTCTCCCTCAACGGCGGCCCGCCGGAGAAACTGTTTCGGTTTCCGTCGCGGATTCACGACCTTTGCTGGGCGGCGGAGGGAACGGGATGGTTCGTCGTCTCGGAACTCGGCGGCGGGCAGGCTCACAACGACGTCTGGTTTGTGCCGCAGTCGGAGCCGCTTACAAAGATGCGCAAGCTGACATTCGGCCAGGCGGATGAAGACCGACCGTCGGTCTCGCGCGATAGCCGGTGGTTGCTCTTCACGGACAATCAACGGGGCGCGACAGCGCTCGTGGCCCGCGATCTGACGGACCAAACGGATCACGTGGTCCGCGCGGAGCGGCTCGACTTCGGTCAGCCAACGGGACGTTTGCAGGTCGCGCTGACCGATGCGTCGAATGACAAGCCGGTCACCGCGCGGCTGTCGATCGTGCAGATCGACGGCAAGCTCGCCGCTCCGCCGGGGGCGCTGTATCGCGTGCTCGGCGACGTCGGGCACTTCTATTGCGAGCGATCGGCCGATTGGTCGCTTCCCGCCGGCAAGTACCGCGTCCGCGTCTATCACGGACCGGAGTTTCGGCCGCTCGTGCGGGATATCGACGTCGCCACGAATCGGGAGACCGACCTGAACCTGTCGCTCGAACGCTGGACCGACCCGGCTGCGCGCGGCTGGCACTCGGGCGAGAATCACATTCATGCGAACTACGGCTACGGCCAGTGGTACAACACGCCGGCCACGATGTTCGCGCAGTGCGCCGGAGAGGATCTGCACGTCTGCAACTTTGTGGTGGCCAACTCCGACACCGACGGCATCTTCGACCGCGAGTTCTTCCGGGGCCGGCTCGATCCCCTCTCGACCGATCAAACGCTGCTCTACTGGAACCAGGAATTTCGCAGCACGATCTGGGGCCACATGACGCTGGTCAATCTGCGGCAGGTCGTCGAACCGGTGATGACCGGCTTCAAGGAGACGACGAATCCCTGGGACGTCCCGACCAATGGCGATATCGCCGACCGGACGCACTGGCAGGGGGGCCTCGTCAATTACACGCACGTCGCGCAGAACCCGGCCGATCCCTACGAGAACCCCTACACCGGCAAAGGAATTCCGGTCGACGTCGCGTTGGGCAAGATCGACACGCTCGACTTGAACGCGAGCTACGCCGGCACAACCGTGCTGTGGCATCGGCTGCTCAACTGCGGCTTCCGCCTGCCGGCATCGGCGGGAACCGACTGCTTCCTGAATCGAATCACCAGCCGCCTCCCCGGCGCGGATCGGGTCTATGTGAAACTCGACGGCCCGTTGTCGTACTCGGCGTGGATTGAGGGCCTGCGGGCGGGACGCTCGTTCGTGACCAACGGCCCGATGCTGGAGCTCTCCGTCGAACAACAGCAGTTGGGCGACACGCTCAAGCTCTCCGCGCCGCGCGAAGTCACCGTGACCGGGCGGGCCGAATCTCACTTCCCGCTGGCCAAGGTCGAGCTGATTTACAACGGCTCGGTCGTTGCGGAATTCCCCCTCTCAGACGACCAGCGCACCGCGAAGTTCGACGGCCCCGTGCGACTCGACAAGAGCGGCTGGCTGTCCCTGCGCGCTTCCGGCCCCGGCCATGCCGATCATCCGGTGGGCTCGCTCGACGCGCACACGAGTCCGATTTACGTGCAGCTCGCCGGCAGCCCGGCCGGCACCCGCGAGGACGCCGCGTACTTCCTGAAGTGGATCGACCGTCTGTCGCTCGCCCTCCGCCTGCGCGATCGAGTCCCCAACGAGGCCATGCGACAACACATTCAAGCCCAGCTCGAGTCCGCCCGAGCCGTCTACTCCCAGCTCGCCGAAACCGGGCGGTGAAGCGGTCGCCCCGTCGAGCTGGCTGAGTGATCTCAGTCGGCGCGCACCGTACCCGGCTGCGGTTGCCGATGCACTGTGCCATCTTTCATGACGAACACCACGGCCCGCATCGCGCGGATGTCGTCGAGCGGATTGCCGTCCACCGCGACGATGTCGGCGAGCTTCCCCCGTTCAATCGTCCCCAGGCGGTCCTCGATGCGTAGCAGCTGCGCGGCCACCAGCGTCGCCGACTGGAGGGCCTGCATCGGCGGCATGCCTCCCTCGACCATCAGCTCGAATTCGTGGGCGTTTTCGCCGTGAGGGGACACTCCCGAATCCGTGCCGAAGGCGATTTTCAAGCCGGCGGCGTAACCTTTGGCAAACGTCTGTCGCATCTGCGGCCCGATCGCGGCGGCCTTGGGGCGGACGATCTCCGGGAAGTAGCCAGGCTCTTCCGCTTTCTTCGCGACCCATTCCCCGGCCATGTTCGTCGGCACCCAATAGGTGCCCTTCTCCTTCATCAGGGCAATGACTTCGTCGGTGATGTACGTCCCATGCTCGATCGAAGTCACACCGGCCAGGACGGCCCGTTTGATGCCTTCGGTGCCGTGGGCATGCACGGCAACGGTCATGTCATAATCGCGGGCCGTTTCGACCACCGCCTGGAGTTCTGCCTCCGTGAATTGCGGGTTTTGACCGTTCGCCGCCAGGCTCAGCACGCCGCCGGTGGCAGTGAGCTTGATCAGGTTGGCACCATCCTTGTAGCGCTGCCGAACAGCCTTGCGGGCATCGTCGGCACCGTTGATCACTCCTTCGACCGGTCCGCCATCGCGTCGGAAATCGCCGCGCAGCGCGTTGGTGGGGTCCGCGTGCCCGCCGGTCGTCGCCAGCGACTTCCCCGCGGTGAAGATCCGGGGGCCGACCACCCAGCCCTTTTCAATCGCGCTGCGGAGCGCGACGGAGTTGACGCCGTTGTCCCCCAGCTCCCGCACCGTCGTGAATCCGGCCATGAGCGTGGCGCGGGCGTACACGGTCGAACGCAGCGCATAATCGGCCTGATCCATGAAGAACCGTTCGGTGTAGGACTCCTTCGAGTGCTGGGATATCAAATGCGTGTGCATGTCCATGAGGCCCGGCAGGACGGTCTGATCGGCCAGCGAGATCAGCCGGTCGCCGCGGCCCGGTGTCACGAAGCCGTCTTCGATCCGAACGATCCGGTCGCCCTCGACGAAGATCGAGACTTTGATCCGCGGCTCGGGGCTGCGGCCGTCGATGAGCCGCCCGGCGTGAATGAGGATTCCGGCGAATGCGGCATTCGTACCCAACGCGGTCCAAAGACACGCAACGGCCAAGATCGTCGTTCGCATGGGTTCTGCCCTCTGACAGTGTGTTCAGGGTGAGTCGTGAGCGTATCGTGATCGAACTCCCGCCCAATCTCATCGGCGGCCTTTCCACTGTTGAAACTCGGCGAGCACTTCCGAACGCGAACAGCGCGGGCGCAACACCGTCCGGACGTTGAAGCCGTATTCCTGCAGGACTTGCGGCTGCGGAATGAGGAACTGGAAATCCCACGCCGGGTTGGTCGTTTTCAGGTCCGCATTGGCGCCGCCGCCGCTCGGCGAATGCGTCAAGCGGATGCCGGCGGTGCGGTCGAACATCACCAGCCACATCAGGTCGTCGAAGTGTCCGTAGAAGAAGGGCTCATCGAAGCGGAACCGCGAGAGATTCTTGAACAACGCGTCGCGGCTCTCCTCCGGGAAGGTCATTTCATACGCATCGTCCCGGTGGCGGACCGTGCTCTGGTCGTTGTGCCATTGCGTGCAGAACTGCGTCCAGTAATTCCGTTCCGTGCCGGAGCCGCCGAGGAAGTACATCGACTTGTCCGCGGGCGCGTTGATGTAGCTCGCCCAGAACAACGCCAGATAACCCCGCGGAAAGACGTCGCGGTGCGGCCGACAGCGGAAGCTCATGTCGAGGTAATGCGGCGCCACCACGCGAAACCGCGTCCAGCTTTCGACGTGAAACGTCGGCGTGGGGGGCTGATGCAGTTCGGCTTCCGTGGCACTGAGTCGCTGGAGGCTCATGGGAGCGTTTCGCGGCTCGAAGAAGACCTGGGGATCTTCGAGCCGCTCGCCGGTCACGATGTGTTCCAGATTCAATCCCGCCACGGCCGGAACGAACACGCTGCGTTCGCCCGCGGAGTGGCGGAGGCTCCACACGCCGTTATAGCCGGCGCGATGCCCACCGTCGGCGGAGTTGTCGCCGATGACGGCGGTGAGGTCGCCCGCCTGGAGCGTCGCCTGTCCCGGCCGGTCCGCCTGGGCCGCGGCCGAAGCAGCGAATGGCGCGAAGACAAGCGCGGCGGCCGAAGCTTGCAGGACATCTCGGCGGGTCACATCGCGACGGAATCTCATGGGGAAAATCTCCAGGTGATTCGTACGTCGGGCCTGGTTGCCCGATCCACGGTCGAAATCGTTCTGTCACTATTCCACCGAGCGGTTGTTGATGCAGACAGTGTATCAACTGCCCGGCGGTGGAGCTCCGCCGGGCCTTCTCGCCCAACCCCAAGTGCTGGCAGGGTGTGCCTCTCGCATCGAAGTGGCACTAGTGCCCGGTCCCCTCTCCCCCGTCTTCGGGGGAGAGGGATAGGGTGAGGGGGCCGAGCGCTTCGCAGCGTGATGACCGCCAGCGACACCAACCCGAAGCGTGAGCGAAGGCGAGCGCTCGCTCATGCTTCGGGCTCGTTTTGGACACGTCAGGGAGCGCTCGCCCCCTCACCCCGACCCTCTCCCCCGAAGACGGAGGCGAGGGGGCCGGAGGAAGAATCCACCCAGAATCGAGACGCACACCCGTGCTGGCCCATCCTGCCTCACTCGGATGCGTCCAAGAACTCTCATCGGTTATCCTTAACGCGATGAATTGTCCAGCACGTTCGGCAACACAAGCTCGTGACCGGCATTCGACCAACTCAATGGACACCGCATGGGACTCAATGCCATGAAAAGCTTTCTCGTTTCAGCGATGCTGCTGATCGGTTCCACATGCTCCGCCGCTCCACCAAACATCGTGTTGATGTATGCCGACAACCTCGGCTACGGTGATCTGGGCTGCTACGGGAACATCGGGATCAAGACGCCGCGCATCGACCGGTTGGCTGCGGAAGGGGCGCGCTGCTCCGATTTCTACGTCGTCAGCTCGACTTGCACGGTCTCGCGCGGCGCACTGCTGACGGGGCGGCATCCGCTGCGTAATGGGCTCGGGCATCAGCTCAAGACTGTGGAGAATTGGCACGGCGTCGGCCTGCCGCATCGCGAGCAGATCCTGCCGCAGTATCTGAAGGAAGCTGGTTACACGACCGCTTGTTTCGGGAAGTGGAACATCGGTTTCGCGGCCGGCAGCCGGCCGACCGAGCGCGGCTTCGACGAGTTCCTCGGTTGCCGTTCAGGCAACATCCATTACTTCGCGCACACCTACCACGGCGAGTACGACATCTTCCAGGGGACCGAACGCCACAGGGTCGACGGCTACAGTACCGACATCTTCGCCGACGCGACCTGCGACTACATCCGCCGTCAAGCCGGCGGCGGGAAGCCGTTCTTCGTCTACCTGCCGTTTAACGCGCCGCACTACGTCAGTGCCATCAATATGGCCGAAGGCGAAAAACCCGAATGGCAGGTGCCGGGCAAGTACCTCGAGCGATACGGCTGGTCAGCGGACGATCCGAACGAGAAGCGACGCTATTTCGCGGTGCTCACGGCCATGGATGATGCCATCGGGCGAGTTCTCGACACGCTCGATGAGCAAGGCCTGCGCGACAACACGCTGGTCGTCTTCCTCTCCGATATGGGCGCGATCCTCCGACCAACACACGGCTTCAACGCCGCTTCCAACTTCCCGTTCCGCGATGGTGCGCCGTCGATGTACGAGGGAGGCATTCGCGTACCGGCCATGTTTCGCTGGCCGGGCAAGATCAAACCGGGATCGGAGTGTTCCGCGATTCTCAGTCAACTCGATCTGTTGCCGCTGTGCCTGGGCGCCGCCGGTCTCTCGCGACCGAAAGATCGCATCCTCGACGGTCATGATCCGCTCCCCGCGCTTTGTGGCGAAACGCAATCGCCAGCGCGCCCGCTCATCGCGCATCTGGCCGGAGCCGCCGCACTGCGCGAGGGGCGTTGGAAGATCGTGAGGCCAGCCGCGAACGCGCCGTGGGAACTCTATGATCTCGTCGCCAATCCGGTGGAATCCACCAACTTCGCGGCCCGCAAGCCCGACGAACTAAAGCGGCTTGTCGCGCTCTACGCCGCCTGGGAGATCGACGTGAAGAACGACGCTAGTGAACCGGCCGCCATTGCCAAACCATGACAGGAATCACGATGAAACACCTCAACATCCTCGCAATCTTCGCCGCTTGTGGGATCTGGATGACGTCACTCAGCACCGCGGCTCAGCCGAACGTGCTGTTCATCTCCTCCGACGACATGCGTCCGCAACTGGGTTGCTACGGCGACACGACGGTGAAATCCCCGAACCTCGACGCGCTTGCGAAACGCGGCATGGCCTTCCATCGCAGTTACGTTCAGCAGGCGCTCTGCTCGCCGTCGCGCATCTCGATGCTCAGCGGACGCTATCCCGCCGCCACCGGCATCTTCGAAATCGGCCGCCCGCTGCGCAGCACCATGCCGGACATCACCACGCTGCCGCAGCATTTCAAGAACCACGGCTATCACACGCGCAGTCTCGGCAAGATTTACCATGTCGGCATCGACGATGCCGCCTCGTGGACCATCCCGGCGTGGCACAGCCAGAAGCCGCGTTATGGCCCGATCGGCCAGGCTGCCGTCGAGGCCCAGCGCAAAGATGACGAGGCGAAGGGCATCAAGCGGCAGGGACGTGCGAAGGGCGTGGGCTTCTACGCCGGGCCCGCCTTCGAAGTCGTGGAGAGTGCGGACGACGACCTGCTCGATGGCGACTGCGCCGCGAATGCCATCGCGCAGCTCCGCGAGCACGCGCAGCATCCCACACGGCCGTTCTTTCTCGCCGTCGGCTTCGCCAATCCGCATGTGCCGTGGGTGGCTCCACGGAAATACTGGGAGCTGTACGACCGCGCCCAGTTGCCGCTCGCGACCAACGCCTTCCTGCCGCAGGGTGCGCCCGCGTTTGCCACGACTCCCGCGCAGGATTTCCGCTCGTATGCCAACGTGCCCGACGGCGAACTGCCGGAGCCGTTCCAGCGCGAGTGCCTGCACGGCTACCTCGCCGCCATCAGCTACGTCGATGCCCAAGTCGGTCGTTTACTAGCCGTGCTCGACGAAACCGGCCTCGCCCAGAACACCATTATCGTCTTCTGGAGCGACCACGGCTATTACATGGGTGAGCACACCTGGTGGGGCATGAAGCACAACAACTACGAAGGGGCCACGCGCAACTGCTTGATCATCGCCCAGCCGGAGATGCGGCACGCCGGCGCGAAGACCGACGCCCTTGCCCAATCCGTCGAGCTCGCCCCGACGCTGACTGAGCTGTGCGGCCTCCCCGCACACGCCGGCTTCGAGGGGCGCAGCCTGAAGCCCGTCCTCGACAACCCGGCCGCCACGGTCAACGACGCCGCCTTTAGCTGGTATCCCAAGGAAGGCTGGCTCGGCGTGGCCATGCGGACCGACCAATGGCGTTTCATCGAATGGACCAAGCTCGGTCAGCCCCCGGTGCGCGAACTCTACAACATGATTCATGACCCGCAGAACGACCTCAACGTCGCCGACAAACCGGAGCACGCGCCAGTCCTCGCAGCCCTGGGCAAACGCCTGCGCGAGAGATTCCCGGTGCAGGAATTCCAAGCCCCCCCAGCGGTGAACCGCAAGCCATGAATCTGATCCCAAGACTGATCGCGTTCGCGTTCGCGTTGACCGTGCCGGCCGTCGCGGGTGCGGCCGAGACGGCCGCACGGCCGAATTTCCTCGTCATTTTCGTGGACAACTTCGGCAATGGCGACCTCCGCTGTTTCAACCCGGCGACGCTGCACCGCACGCCCAACGTGGATCGGCTGGCGGCCGAGGGGACGAAGTTCACCAGCTTCTACGTGGCCAGCGGAGTCTGCACGCCGAGTCGTGCGGCGCTCATGACCGGCTGCTATCCACGCCGCGTCAACCTGCATGTGAGCGACAAGAACACCGCCGTCCTGCAGCCGATCGCCAGGAAGGGACTTCATCCCGACGAAGACACGATCGCCGACGTGTTGAAGCGGGCGGGCTACGCGACCGGCTGCTTCGGCAAGTGGCACCTCGGCGATCAGTTGGCGTTTCTGCCGACTCGTCAGGGCTTCGAGGAATTCTGGGGCATCCCGTATTCCGACGATATGACGAAGGACAAGTCTCCCGCCACCTGGCCGGAGTTACCGCTGCTGCGCGGCGAGCAGGTCCTCGAAGCGCCGCCGGATCGGGATTACCTCGTCAAACGCACCACCGAAGAGGTCATTGCCTTTCTCGAACGCCACCGGTCGAAACCGTTCCTGGCGTACATCCCGCACACGATGCCCGGCTCAACAGCGCACCCGTTTTCCAGCCCGGCATTTCGCGGCAAATCGAAGAACGGCGACTACAGCGACAGCGTCGAGGAGCTCGACTGGAGCACCGGCGAAATCATGGCCGCCCTGAAGCGGCTGGGCCTCGAGGACAACACGCTGGTCGTCTGGACCAGCGACAACGGTGCGGTGCAGCGCAATCCGCCTCAAGGGAGCAGCGTTCCGTATCGCGGCTACGGCTACGACACCAGTGAAGGGGCGATGCGCATGCCGTGCGTGATGCGCTGGCCAGGCAGGATTCCCGCTGGCCAGGTGCAGGACGAACTTTGCTCGACGATGGATCTGCTGCCGACGTTCGCCAAACTCGCCGGCACGACGTTGCCGGCGAAGTCGATCGACGGTCGCGATATCAGCCCCCTGCTGTTCGGCACGCCGAACGCGAAATCGCACTGGGACGAGCGGGGATTCGGCTATTACCGCCTCGAACAGTTGCAGGCCGTCCGCGCCGGCCCTTGGAAACTTTACCTGCCACTCGACAACAAATTCATCGCGCTCAATCGCAAGCTGGCTCTGGCGAAACTTGAGCTGTTCGACGTCCGTCGCGACCCGCATGAAGACCACGAAGTTTCCACGCAGCATCCCGACGTCGTGCAACGCCTCACCGCGCTCGCGGAAAACATCCGCGCGGAGATCGGCGACATGGACCAGCCCGGCATTGGCCAGCGTCCGGCCGGTTGGGTGGACGTCCCGCAGCCGCTCAAACCGGTCGAGTAAAGCTGAAATCACTGCGCTCCACCGCGAAGCAAGGGCTTTTTCGCAGACTCTGCAGGAAAGGAGCGGGAAGTGTCGGGCCAGCAGTCTTCTTCAAGTTTCGCTTCGCCGCGCCGACGACCCACCATTCGGACGTACGCGAGATATTCCCCCTGATCCGCCTGGAGCGCGTCAATCTGGGTTCGTCCGCTCGGATGCGCGGCGTGGTACCAATCCAGCCAGAGTTGCCAGCCTTCCGGCATCGTGTCGGCTACTTCGACATCGACGATGCCTGTCCGCTCCTAGTGTTGCCGCCACCAATCCGCGGAATGCAGCCCCCAGCAGTCCTGCGTCCAAAAGCGTTTCAAGTGCTCGGGCACCGCTGTCTCGAATTCCTTCACCAACCCGGCGCCGGCAATGCCGATCTGTCCGTCCGGTTTGAGGAAATGAGCGAGATAGTTCAGATACAGGCCGTCCGAACCGTAATAGGAGAAGGAGTCGATGGACAGGATGGCGTCGAAGAACTCTCCCGCGAACGGCAGCGCACGCGCGTCCGCGTGCAATGGAAAGACGCTGTCCTCGACGCCTGCGTCCCGGATCCGCTGCATGTTTTCGGTGGCGCTGATCCACAGGTCGGTCGCCCAGACCTGTACGTCGAACTCTCGGGCGAGAAAGATCGATGACTTGGCCCGACCGCAGCCGAGGTCCAGCACTCGCATCCCCGGCTTCAGGTCCATCTCCGCTGAGAGCCATTCCGCCAGCCACAGGGGATTGGCTCCAAAGGCGTTTTCCATCACCCAGTCGGGATGATACTGCGACGAGCGAGGAAAACGATCGGAGAGGAGCCGCTGGTCTGCGTTCATGCAGGCCTTCCAGTGCAGGGGACGGTCGAAATATATGGGGAACAAAGCCGATCAGTTCGCGGCGAATCAGTGAGTGTGCCACTGCCTTCATTCTAGTGCTTCTTAATTATGGGAACTTAATTCATTCGCTGGCGTCTGATGCTCTGAAACGGGAGGATCAGTGCCATGCGCGTTGCGGTCACCATCACCTTGACCGACGCAGAACGAGCGACCCTGACCAAATCCGTCCGCGGGCGCAGCACCCAGGCGCGCCTCGTGCTGCGGCGAGGATTTTGCTCGCGGCGGCGAAGGGCCTCGAAAACAAAGACATCGCGGCTGAGCTCGGCTGCACGCCGCGCACCGTCGGCACATGGCACAACCGGTTTGCCGCCGATCGCTTGCCTGGCATCGAACACGAGGCCCCGCGCGGGGGACGCGCGCGGTTTGAAGCGGAGATCATTCGCCAGACCACGCAGGAAACGCCGCCGAACGCCACGCAGTGGTCGACGCGAACTCTCGCCGCCGCCCTGGGTTGTCACCACCTCCTGGTGCAGCGCGTCTGGCATGACAACGGCCTGAAGCCGCATCGCACGAAGGGCTTCAAGGTCTCGAACGATCCACGGTTCGCCGAGAAGTTGGTCGACATCGTTGGACTCTATCTCGATCCGCCGGAGCACGCCCTGGTGCTCTCGTGCGACGAGAAGAGCCAGATTCAGGCTTTGGATCGCACGCAGAAAAGCCTGCCGCTCTTTCCCGGTCGGCTGAAGACGCTGGCGCACGACGACAAACGCAACGGCACCACCACGCTGTTCGCCGCCATCGAACTGGCCGAAGGCAGAATCATTTCGGACTGCCGGCCGCGGCACCGGCATCAGGAATGGATCAGGTTCCTAAAGAAGATCGACGCCGAGACGCCGCCGGAGTTGGATCTGCATCTGATCGTCGACAACTACGCCACGCACAAGCCTCCCAAAGTGCTGTCGTGGCTGAAGCGGCATCCGCGATTCCACCAGCACTTCACGCCGACGAGCAGTTCGTGGCTGAACGTGATCGAGCGCTGGTTCCGCGACCTGACGCAGAACCGAATTCGCAACG
The DNA here is from genome assembly GCA_034439795.1 of Planctomycetaceae bacterium. Lineage (GTDB taxonomy): Bacteria > Planctomycetota > Planctomycetia > Planctomycetales > Planctomycetaceae > DSVQ01. Next base: position 14,496 of record JAWXBB010000154.1, read on the forward strand.
GCGTCTTCCGCAGCGTGGCCGAACTGGAACAGGCGATTCGCGACGACATCGACCGTCACAATGCCCATCCCAAATCCTTCGTGTGGACCAAGAAAGCCGCCGACATCCTGGAAAAAGTCGCCCGCGCCCGAACGGCTTTGAATAAAGTCCCATCTG
>JAWXBB010000155.1:0-21123 GCA_034439795.1 Planctomycetaceae bacterium
ACCGGCGAGGGAACGCGGTGCCTGCTCAAAGACCTGTCGGCCAAATCCGCGGAGATCTCGCTGATCGGCTCGATCGCGCCGGCGAGCTACATCGACCCGGTCCATCAACTGCGGCTGACCGTTCGCGGCGGACAATTCACCGGGTCGTGCGTGGTCGATCGCACCACCGGCATGCCGACGCAGTCGCGCATCGAGCGCTCGATGGACATGATCGCCCACCTGCCCGACGGCACCGAAATCCCGCAGCGCAAAGACGTGCTGACGACGGTCACGGCATATCTCGACCAGCCCGCCGCCCCCCCGGCCGCGGCGTATGCACCGCCGTCATCGGGCGTACAGCCGGCGACGCACCAGACGTACCAACCGGCCGCCTGGGCCGGAGGCACCGCGGCCGGTCAGTCCAACGGCGTGCGTGCGGCGGGTTATCCGTAAACCTGGCATCGTTCGGCGTCCCGTTAGCCGCGACCCGGAGGCTTTGCGCAGGGGAGCGCTTTGTCGCGATCCACCCCAGCGCTCTCCTCCGCAAAGCCTCCGGGTCGCGGCTAACCAACTACGGTACGAACACGAACTCCGGCGAGTTGAGCAGCGTCCAGACGAAGTCTTCCGCCCGTTCGCGCCAGTCGGATTTGAGCCTTGGCGACGGCGGGTCGCCGGCATCGAGCTTCTGCTTGAGAGCGATCTTGCGTTCGTTCGCCTCGGGCTTCAGATGGTTCGACCACGCCACGCCGGTCGCGGGTGAAATCGGGGCCGGCAGAGCCTTCGGGGCGCTGGTTACTCGCAATATGGTGCTTCACACTGTCGCCGGTCAGTTGTTGGTCAACTGCGTCGTGGTCGACCCGTTGTAGAAGTAGATGTTGTAAGTGTTCTCCGAGACGACGTTGGAACCGGAAATCCGCGGCCATTTTCCCGGCATGATCGGCGTGGCGGTCGTGCCGTTGTGGAAGTAGATCACATTTCCATTGCCCCACACGACATTGGTTCCAGAAATCTGCACGGCCCCCTCCGGCAGCCCGACGTGGGTCGTAGATAGCTGCCGAATTTGCGTGCCATCGTAAAGCAAAGCTTCGTCGTAAACGGAGCCGGTTGGCACCCCCACCCACGCGACGTTACCGCCGGAAATGTGCGGGAGACGGTCTTCCACGGAATTGTTTGTGAGCCGGGTGACGATGGTGCCGTTGTACAGATAAACCTCCGGGTAAGTGTCGACGACGCCGGACCACACGACGTTGGTCCCGGAGATTTGGGGGGCGCTCTTGTCCTTGACCGTATCGGCCGTCAGTTGTGTGACGGTCACGCCGTTGTACAGGAAGATCTGAGTGCGGGTTCCATCGGAAGCGCGCCAGGCGACATTGTTTCCGGACACCTTGGGGTCCGCTCCACCGCCGGCTGTGATCTGCGTCTTCGTGACACCATTGTCGAGGTAGATTGCGCCTGCGCCGTCGGACCAGACGACGTTCGAGCCAGAAATCTGAGGCGGCTGATCGTCCTTGGTATCGTTAGTCAGTTGAGTGATCGCGGAGCCGTTGTAGAAGAAGATTTCATGATCCTTGCCGTCCCACCCGCGCCAGGCAATGTTCGTTCCCGAGATTTGCGGGTCGAGGTCGGGCATGTCGTTGTCGGTGAGCCTGCGCAACGTGGCCCCGTCCTGAAGCATGATTTCACCGGTGTGCTGCACGCTGTTGGAATGATCGTACTCATTCGAGTAGCGACGCCAGACCACGCGCGCCCCGGAGATCTGAGGCGAGTCGTGTGCATAATACTTGATTCCGGTGAAGGTGCCGAATTGCGTGCGGACGAATGAAACGCCGCTCAGCTGACCGCTCAGCGTTTGACCGTCGGCGCTGGCGCGTAGCGTCAGCAGCCCGAATCCAGCCGGGATATTGAGATCTCCAGCACGAATTGTCTCGATGAACGGAAACGCCCCAATGCCGCACAGTCCGCTGAAGCCAATCTTGGAATCGGGCGTGGAGAGTTCCCCCGTCGTCAGCCCTTCGCCGTACCTAATTCGGCACGATCCCTGCAAGTCCGGCGACGCGCTGCTCAGATCCCACGATCCCAGCAGGTCATAGCAGTCAGCGGCCGCCGGCCGGCTCGGAAGGGCGACACCGAACAGCAGCAACAACCAGATCATGGCTGGAAAACGGCGTGTCTTGCGGTGGCGGCGATGCGTCAGGCAGTTGTTCGTTCGGTCCCGATGGTTCATGGGTTACTTCCTGTCCTAGGAACTGCATATGCGGATCTGGGCCATCATTGCGAACAGTTCGCGATTCACGGCACGAACACGAACTCCGGCGAGTTCAGCAGCGTCCAGACGAAGTCCTCGGCCCGTTCGCGCCAGTCGGCGGTGAGTCGCGGCGTCAGCGGATCGCCCGCGTCGAGCTTCTGCTTGAGAGCGATCTTGCGTTCGTTCGCCTCGGGCTTCAGATGGTTCGACCACGCCACGCCGGTCGCAGCCGAAATGGGGGCCGGCAGATCCTTCGGGTCGCAGGCCACGCGGCGGTCGGCATAACCGTCGCTGAGTAGCTCCGCGAAGATCGTTGCCTCATCCGGTCGCGGCGGGCGGCCGAGCACCGTTTGATAGACGCGCAGAACGAACGCCTCCACGGGTTGGTCGGCCAGCGCGAAGGTCGTGAAGCGGCTGTCGTCGGAAAACTGCGTCGCGCGGCGGGCGACGACGCCGTTGGCGAGGATCGCCGGTTGCAGCACCGTCGTTTCCGTCGGGCGGACGGACAACGGATCGGGCCGCGTCGACCGCCAGCCGAACGTCTCCAGCACGTCGAGCACCGTCTGCGCGGCGGGGAGCGACAGGCTCGGCCGGTCGCGTTCGTTGGACATCGACGTGAATTGCCACGCCCGCTTCGGGTCGCCGAGGTTGAGCGAAGATTCTGCGGTCCGGGTGCCGTCGACGTCGATGTTCATTCCCTCGACGCGCAGCGGCTTGCCCGACACCGTGAACAGCGAATCGACGATCTGCTCGGCCGACATCCGCCGCGGCGACGGTCCCGCGAACAGCGCGGCCCGCTTCCCGTCCGATGCGGCGGCGGGATCGAACTGGCGGTGGTAGAGCTGCGAGTTCAGCATCTGGCGGGCGACGTGCTTCAGGTCGTAGCCCGACACGACCAGCTCGCGCTCCAGGTATTCGAGCAAGTCGGGATGCGACGGATCGGCGTGTTCCCAGTCATCCACCGGCTCGACCAGACCGCGGCCGAAGTAGCGCTGCCACATCCGGTTCACCACCACCTGCGCAAACCGTCGGTTCTCCGGCGCGGTCACCAGCACGGCGAGCTGCTCGCGGCGGTCGTCGGGATGGACCAGAATGTCGGTCGACAACCGCCCCGACAACTCGTCGGCGAACGGCCACTCCGGCGAGATCGCCTCCCCCGGCTTGAGCGTGACCTTGACCAACAGCGATTGCAGCGCCGCCGGGTCGCCGGGGATGGTGCTCGTCTTGGGCAGCGTGATGGTTTTGCGGTCGAGCATCGCCGCGAGGCTGAACAGATCCTTTTGCTTGAAGTCGTGATAGGGCGCGTCGTGGCAGCGGGCGCACTTCATTTCCATGCCGAGAAACGCCTGCGCCAAGACGTGGGCCTTGGCGGCCATCGGCGAGTCGTTCTGCGAGGCCATGCCGAAGCCCGCCGTCCCGCCGTACAGCGTGCTCCCCTCCATCATCACCAGTTCGGTCGCGAAACGGTCGAACGGCTTATTGTCGGTGAACGATTCGTGCAGCCAGAACCGGAACGGCCCGGTGTTGTTGAGCGTGGGGTTGATGACGTTCGGATTCTCCGCCAGCGCGTCCTGCCAGTAACCGACCCAGTGATCGGCCCAACCCGGATGATCCAGTAATCGTTCGATCAGCTTGGATCGACGCTCGAACGGCGCGTCGTCGAAATACTCTTGCGCCATCTCCGGCGAGGGAACCGTGCCGATGACGTCGAGACACACGCGCCGCAAAAACGCCCAGTCGTCGAGGAAGGGTTGCGGCTCAATCAGGGCTGCGGCGAGTTTGGCGTTGATGACGTCGTCGATGCTCTTCGCCGCCGGCGCGGGCCGCTGAGCGACATCGTTTCGCGCCTGTTCGTGACGGCGGTTCCAGTACGCGATCCACTCCTTGGCTGAGGTCTGCCGGGCGAGTTGGTTGCGGTGGTCGAGTTCCTGTTCCAACTGTTCGCGATATGCCGTCCAAGTCGCATTCGTGAATTCGATTGGGTCGCCGATATTCAGGACGGTCTCCAACCCGGTCGCATCCTTGGATTTCCAGGCGACGACCATCTCGCCCAGTTCGGGTCGCCGCTTCTTGCCGCCGACGTAGGCGTCGAGTTGCACGCGCTGCGGCTGACCCGTCGCCGTGAACGTGGCGATGGCTTCATAGTCGCCGGTCCGCAAGCCGCGCAAGTTTTGGGGCGTGTCGTCGGGGACGGGATAGATGTCGTTGTGGCCGTCGCCGCCGCGCGTGGGGAAAGCGTTCTCGACGACGACCGCATCGTCAATCGTCAACCGTGACCCGCCGCGCGTCCGCAGCCGCAGCGCGATCTCCCCTTTGGGCCACGTGACCATCGCCGACATGCGCACCATCAGCGGGCTGGTCCGGTCGGCCCGCACGCCGTGATCGGTGTACCGCCGCGGCAACTCGGTGAGCGCGAACGCCGGCCACGTGAACCGCTCCAACGGCTCGGGGAGCACGAATTGCCAGTGGAACTTGTCTGGGAAACCCTGGAAGACCTCGACAAGGACGGCATCGCCCGGCACGAGTTCCGCCGCCGTGACGTAGGGCTCCGGCAACACGGCGCGATACCGCGCCGCAATCCGTTCCGTTGGCAACGCGGAATGGTAGATCGCGACCTCATCGATCGCGCCCTGGAACGTGCTCGACGGATTCTGTCCCAGCGACGAACCAATCCACAGCTCGTCGTTGTCGACGACGGGCGCTTCCTCGGTCGGGCCGCCGTAGTCCCATTTTCCCTTCACCGCCTGGCCGTCGATGTAGCTGCGAATCGACTCCGGCTGACCGAACGTGTAGCTCGCGGCGATGTGATGCCAGCCGCTGTCGATGCCAAAGCCGGCGGTCGAGTTCCAGCGGTGATAGTCGTTGGATTCCCCCTTGCGGTTATCGGCGTCGCGGAACAGGAACGACACGCACGCCTGCCCGCCGTCCCCCGCCAGCCGCAGGGCGTAGTTCTGATTCTCCGCGGGGTAGCCGGCGTTCTTCGTGCGGCCCTTGCCGACGACGTACATCTGCTGCCCGTTCGCGAGCTTGGTGACGTTGACCCACGCTTCGAGCGTGATCGCGTCTCCGAGCGCGAAATCGAGCGGACTGTCGTCGCCGGGGTCGGCGAACTTGATGACGCCGCCGTTCCCCGCGAACTGCGCGGTCCGGTTGTCGGCGGCGAACGCGGGATATTCGCTCGGCCGCGGCCCGGCGACGCCGAACTTCACCGCGCCCGCAACCTTGCCGGCGATCTCCGCGGCCATTGTCGTCGGGGCGACGGCAGCGTCCGTCTTGTCCCCCTCGAACCGCCACCAGAACGCGGGCTGATCGGCGGCGACTTCGTCAACGAACGGCTTGTCGGCCGCCTCGGCGACGAGGCCACAACACAGTATCCCGAAGACGAGAGCCACAATCTCAGACAGCCGCCGCATGATGATTCGCGCTCCGGTGATTTCGACGCATCAACCGGAGGCCATCATATCGTGCAGAGGGACACCGTGCGACCTGTTGAGCCGGGACCGCAAGAGAGCGGCTTTGGGTTTCGCCAAGGTCCGAGTGCCGGTGTCGCCGATGCCGAGGGGCCGAGGCTCGAGGAATCCTTGCAGCCGAACCGGGCGCACGTCACGATGCTGCATTCTCGTCTGGCTGGCGGGAGATTTGTCGAAGGCATCCGACCGAAAACAACGTCGAGGAACACTTATGAAGCGGCCGCTCAAGGCACAATTACCTCGCGATGAAGTCGTCAAGATTGCCAGCGCCCAAAAAATGCTGCTGTGGGCGATTCTGTTGTCGATCGTCGTCAACCTGAGCGCCTTCCTGGTTCCCGCCGCGATCGCGAAGCCGGGGGGCCAGCCCGATCCCGCCGTCGCTCTCGCGGTGTCGTTCGGCATCCTGGGCGCTGCCCTGCTGGTCCTGGCGCTCCAGTTGACCAGCGTGATCCGGCTGTGCCTGGCGCTCAAAGAAGGGTGGGCCACAGTGTTCTACGCCTTCTTCCAGTTGGCGCCGTGCATCTCGCTGATTCTGCTGCTGTTTCTCAACGGCCGGGCGACGAGTCGGTTGCAGGCCTGCGGCATCCGCGTGGGACTGATGGGGGCCAAGTCGCGCGACGTGGCGGCCTATCAACCGGCTGGTCGCCAATGTCCCGGCTGCGGCGAGACGCTGGAGGCCGCTGTGACCAAGTGCCCCGTCTGCGGCCAGTTGCAAACCGCCTCGCCGGACTTCAGCGAGTGAGCCCCGGAAGCCGCGGGCGACGTGTGGCTTCGGCTGGAGCGAGTTGAGTGTGGCAAAATGGCAGTCGCTTTCGGTCCGGTCCCCTCTCCCCAGAAGACGGGGGCGAGGGGGCCGGACAAGAGGTCGTAGCGCCTACTCCACCTTCAGCAGTTCGACCTCGAAGTGCAGCCAGGCGTTGGACGGGATGCCGGGGCGACCGTCGGCTCCGTAGGCCAGTCCGGGGGGAATCTCCAATTCCAGCTTGCCACCTTCGCCGATGAGTTGCAGGCCCTCGGTCCAGCCGGGAACGACCTGCCGCATCGGATGCGGGCCGATTTGGCCAGCGTCGAATTCTTTGCCGTCGTCCAACCATCCTCGATAGTTGGCGACAAAATTGTTGTCCGGCGTCGGTTTCTTGCCCGCGCCTTCCGCGATGATCTTGTACCGCAGCCCGGAGTCCGTCTGCGTGAAGCCCTCGGGCACGGCGCGGCTGCCGGAGGCTTCGCCGGCCGTGGGCATCGGCGGGGCGATCGGCGTGGCACCCGTGCTGCCTGGCGGGGGCGTGATGTTCTGCGGCGGGTCGCAACCGACGATTCCGACGAGCAGGATCGATAACGCGACCGGCGACCACGAGGCGAGCTTCAACGACATCGCAGCATTCTTTCGAGGAGGTCACGAGAGGACGAACCGGAACCGCGTGCAAGATATCGACAAGGTCCGCACAACGCCAACGCGAAGGGTGGCCGGGGCTGGACCGACCAACGGGAGGGAAGCCCCGGTCTTCAGTCCACGAGTCACCGGGGCTTCGCCGCAAAGCCGGCTCCAGCCCCGGCCACCCTTTCGTCATTTCGCCGGCGCCTTGTGCAGCGTGAACACCGCCGCGTGCGGCCAGAGGCGTTTTTCGCCCGCGACGTTTCCGACGGCGATGTCGTACACGTGGCCGGTCTTCAGGCCGTCGAGCGACAACCGCACCGTGCGGCGGTCGTCGCTGAGGGTCGCCGTCTTCACCGTGACGTTGTGCCGGGCGGAATCGGGCGTGGCGTATTCTCCCTGCCAGACGCGGGTGTAACCGCTGATGGTGTACGCTTGCGGCTTAGCCGCAAGCGAATCATCCAGGGGATGGACGAACTCGATCGCGAAGCCGTCGCGCGTCGCACGGACTTCGCGGAGGCCGTTGGGAAGTTCGCCGTTGGCCCGGAAGCGGACGATGTCGCCGGTGTTGAGGCCGCCGAGCCAGCCGCTGTCGTGGAGGCTGCCGACGTACAGGTCGCCGTCGGGGCTGAACGCGACGCAGATCGGGCCGAGCAGTTCCTCCGGGCCGTTGGTTTCTCCCGGCTTGGACAGCGGATAGACGCCCCCCTGCGTCACGCCGTCGACGGTCTGCAGCGACGCGCGGATCAGGAACCGCGTGTTGTATTCCGCCCCGATCAGGTGCCCCGCGAACGGATGCCCGCTCGCCTCCGGCCAGACGCACAGCCCGTTCACGCTGCGGGTCCACGGATGCGGCACCTGCACGGACGCAATCTCAGCAGGATCATCGGTCGGCTTGTCGAGCTTCGCCGGCACGCCGTACCGCTTGCCCATCTGGATGAAGTCGATCTCGTTGAAGCAGTTCTGCACCCCCTGCTGATCGGTGACGAACAACCGGTCGTCCGCCGTCATCGCCAGCCCGACCGGATACCGCAGCCCGGTCGCGACCGGCTCCAGCTTCCCGTCGAGATTGAACCGCAGAATATGGCCGCGGTATTTGCTCTCCGCCGCGGGCCGGTTCTTGTGAGCGTAATCGCTGCCGAGGCCGAGGTAATACCACCCCTGGGAATCGCGAACGAGGCCGGTGGTCCAGTCGTGATAGTCGTCGGTGTAGCCCCAGCCGGAGGCGAGGATGTCGAAGCGGTCGGCGACACCGTCGTCATCCCGGTCGTTGAGCACCAGCGCTTCCGGTTTGTGGACCACGAGCAGATCTTCGACTCCGATGGAGATGATGCCGAACGGGGCCGCAAGTCCTTCGGCCATCGTTGTCAGTCGGTCTTCCAGCTTGTCGCCATCAGAATCGAAAGCGCCGTAGACGTGCCCCTTTAATGATGTGAAATACAGGCGCGATCCGCGATGCCACGTCATTGCCGTGGGCATGATGGAGCGCGGCAATGGCAATCGGACACCTTGGTATCCCGGGAGGCTCGTGACCGGCTGAGGGGCGACCTGAACCGCAGGAACCGGATTGCTCGTCAACTCGGGCGGCTGGATAGGTGTTGAATAAACCACTCGCAGCGGGAGTTCAAAGCCTTTCCTCTCTTTGCGAATCTGTGCCGCTTCGGGAGCATTTGCATGCGGCTGATGCCAAGTGTATTCGGGGCTGACCGTAGACATGACCGGCCCCAACTTCTCGTCGAGCTTGGGCTGTCGAAGCCACGCCGTGTAATCGGATAACGAATCGCGCAGAACGACTTCGCGCACCCAGCCATAATGCTGGATGGTCGTCGGATCGAAAGGATTCCATCGCTCCTGGATCACCACCCGCACTGGAACAGACACGTCAGGATGACGCCATGTCATCTCGTAATTCAATTCGACTCCGTAGTGGAATTGCACATCCGCAAACTGCATTTTGATCTCGGCGGTCCAACCGGTCTCCGGTGCAATCACTGACCGCGTTCGTTCGTCGTACAGATAGACATCCGCGGCCGGAGCAGCATCCGCCGCCACCGGCACCCCCGCCATGTCCCAGAACCAGCTCTTGCCCTGAGTTCGCTGGCGGGCGAAGTCGCCGATGGTCCACATGCGGACCGCGCCGCGCTCCAGATCGAACAGCACGCTGTGCCGGTTGGCGAACCCGACCGCGAACGACCGCGGCACCGACGTCGTCTTGCCGTCGGCGTCGGGGATGGTGACGACGTCGCGGAGAATTCTGGCCCGGCCGGCGTCGGACGGCCCCCACAACTGTTCGACCACCGCGGGGTTGGTTGGCGCGGTGAACTGCGGATCGTGCAGCGCGTCCCAGATGGCGGCGAGCTGCCGGTCGAGTTCGCCCCCCATCAACGTGGGATGCGGCCGCTGATACGACGGCATCTCGACGCCGGGCAGAATCCGCAGCGGAGACCGCGTCCAGCGGAAGAAGTACGGTGCCCGCATCCGTTCGCCCAGCCGATACAGATCGGACCCGCGCGTGCCGAGGGCGACCTTCGGCGGCACGTAGTCCTTCAGTTGATGGCAGGCGACACAACTGAACCCCTTGCCGCCGGTGAGTTCGCGGCCGGCGAGCAGCACATCGGGCGACGCGCGGCCCTCGGCGATGGGATACTGCGGCGTCTCCGGGGCGGCATCGGGAATGCGGTCGTGGTCGATGAGCTCCGCGGGAATGCCCGCCACCTGGGCTTCGCGGAACTTCGGCATCCGCACCTTCAGCCACGGCAGACGAACCGGCAACTCGCCCCGCACGGCTTTGGCGAGGGCCGCGTCCTGCAGGCGGTCGCCGACGGCCGTCAACGGCGGCGGCGTGAGCGTCGGCGTCTGCCCCTGCCACTGCGGTTCCGATTTGAGGAGCGCGAGCGCGATGTTCGACAGCCCGCGGCTGCCGTCGCGGTCGTGACAGTTCACGCAGCCGTTGCGTTCGAGGTCGGACATTCGCAGCCGGTGGATGGTCCCGGGCGTCACCATAGCGGCGATGGCAGCGGGATCGACTTGATGAAACGCCGGGCGGTATTTCTTCGGATCGGGTTCCGCGGACAGACATCCCTTGCGGGCAATGGCGTTCTCCGCCGTGATGGGAAATGGTTTCCCCGGTTCTTCGTAACGAACCGTCGTCGTCTCTTGCCTGACATTGCCGGAAATCTCATGACACGCCACGCAGCGGGCGGAGGCGATGACTTGGCGGCCGCGGTTGACCAGTTCGTCGGTGATCTTCGGCGCGGCGTTCTCCCTGGGGAATTTGTGCTCGCCGATCAGAGTGCTGACGATCTGCTGCCGCTCGGCGTCGGTGAGCTTGAAGACCGGCATGCGGTGCGACCGGTTGACGGCCGCCGGGTCGCGCAGCCATTGATCGAGCCAGGCCCGCGTCCGGCGCGTGGCGACGTCGTCGAGTTTCCCCCCGCCGAAGACGGGCAATTGTCCCAACCCCTGCCATTCGTGACACGCGAGGCAACCAACCGACTTGAGGAGTTCCCGGCCGGTCGGCGTCTCCTTCTCATTGACTTTCACCTTGGGCGGATCGGTCAACTGCACCGGCTCGGCGTGCTTGGCCAGATACGCCATGACCGCGGTCGCATCCTCCACGGAAAGCCCATACGCGGGCATGTGGCCGCCCTTGGGGTCGGCATCTCTACGCATCAACCGCTCGCGGATCGCCCCCCACGAGCGGCCCGAACCGACGTGCATGAGCGAATACTGCGGCAGGCTCGATTCGTGCCAATCGACGTGATGGCACCAGTAGCAGTTCGCGGCTTCGGTCTGTTGCCGGCCGATTTTCGCCAGCCGCAAGGCGGTGCTGTCTGCGGTGTGAAACAAGACGTGATGCGGCAAAGGCTCCAGCGGGAAAGTGTCGGAGGACCAATAGAGTTTCAGTCCGTAGCCCTTGGTCGGGGCATGAGTGAAGGTCACGAGAAAGGGAAACTCGCCGAAGGACAGTTCGGTTTCCGGGCCACTCACCCAGGCCGGTTGGTCCGTGGCGTCATCCAACAACAGGCGTTCGCCGAGTTGGACTTTCACACCGCCATGAACGAAGGCGTGGAATCGGTACTTCCCCTCGCTTTTGAGCAGCAACTGGCCGTGCCATTCCTGTTGCCACGAATTTTTGTCGCCCCGGAAATCTTGCTCAGGGAGCATCGTTCGCAGAGAGACATCGGCAACCAGCTCTTGGCCCCTGCGATACTGACCAGTCGCCGTCGAAATCAACCCCGGCCGCGATTCGTCGTCGTCGTCCTGCGCGATGGCGGGCGATGGGAGGCATACCGCGGCGAGACACATGGCGAGTTGGGTGAAGAAGCGACGCATCGTAGCCACTTTCGAGAACGTGTAGACAGAAGCCCAGGGATAGCTATCCCTGGGCTTCCCATGCGCGATGCGGAATGTCGGGTCACTTCATCTCGTACGGCTTTTCCTTCGTCGCGTCGCCATCGAAGGACTTGCGGAACGCCTCCGCGGCGGCGTTGACGGTCTTCGCTGGGCCGGTCATCCGCAGAAAGTAGTTCCCCTCGTCGGGCACCTGCACGATGACGCTCAGCGAGCGGAAGTTCGGCATCGGCGTTTTCTTCCCGCCGGCGAACGGGCCGCCTTCGGTCTTGAGATACGTCCCCGTCAGGTCGCTGATGTAGTACGGCCCTTGCGGCGCGGTCCCCTGGGCGAGCTTCTCCTTGCGGCCGTCGGGAGCGAACTGGTCGGTCCAGCGCTTCAGGTTGGGATCGACGCCGCCGCCGTCGCCGCGGAAGAACGAGACCACCAGTTCCGCCGGTTCGGGATCGCCCTCGGCGGGTCCGATCTTGAACTGCGCGAGCCGCAGCTTGTTCGCCGGCGGTTCCTGCTTCCACGAAGTCGGGGCCTTGAGCGTGACCCCTTCGACTTTGATTTCCTTGACTTCGTCGGCGAGGTTCGTCGCACTGACCAGCACGACGGGAATCGCGCGCGACGTGCGGCTCACGCGCGGGAACGGCTTGGGGCCGACGGGCATGAGCGGCGCGCCGGACACGGTCATCGCCAGCGAGTACAGGCTGGTCCGCGCGGTGATGTACAGCGTCTTGCCGTCGGGACCGCCGAACGTGCAGTTGGCGGGGCCTTCCGGGACGGGAATGCGACCGATCAGGCCGCCATCGGGATTGAGCACGACGACGCTGCTGTACGTGGCGTAGATGCGGCCCTGGCTGTCGAGCGCCATGCCGTCGGGGCCCAGGCCATCCAGCTTCTGATCGCCCGTGTAGATGACTTTGCCGTGGGCGAGTTTGCCGGGACCGGTGATCTCGTGCTGCCAGATTCTCCCTTTTCCCCATTCGGCGACGTACAGCCGGCGGCCATCGGGGGAGACGAGGATTCCATTCGGGAGTTGCAGCGTGTCGAGAACCCGCGTGACGTGGCCCAGCGGATTGATGTAGTACACGCCGAACACCGGCTGGGCGTCTTCGGGCGCCTTGCCGTACTGCGGATCGGTGAAATACAGCCCGCCGGTCGTGTCGATCGCCAGATCGTTGGGCGCATTGAAGGGCTTGCCGTCATATTGTTCGGCGAGCGGCTCGATCTTGCCGTCCACGGCATTGATCTTCACCACCCGGCGGGCGCCCCCCTGGCAGGCGTAAAGATTGCCGGCGGCATCGAACACGAGGCCGTTGGCTTTGCCCGATGGCTTGAGGAAATCGCTGACCGTGCCATCCGCCCCGACCCGCACGATCCGCTCGTTGGGGATGTCGCTGAACAGCAGGAAGCCCTGCGGGCTGTACGCCGGGCCTTCGGTGAACTTGCAGTCGCCGACGATCTTCTTCACTTCAGCCTTCGGGGCGATGAGCGACGCGACATCGTCGGCGAACGCCGGCCCGACAGCGGACCACGCCAGCACGGCGGTCAATGCGAAACGGAACATGCGGGAACTCCTGAGTGACGAATCGAACGCCGTTGATTCTTGGCCGCTTCGATGGGAAATGCAAACCAAGGCGGTCGAGAGACGAGGATCAAGGGTCGAGAACCAAGTAGAAGCCGAGGGGTTCCATCCCCTCGGTCGACTACGGACGGTTGTGCCGGCACAGTGAGCGGTGGAGGGGAGACGCTTGGACTGAGGTGCCTTTGAGGGTCGATAAAGCGCTCGGCCCCCTCACCCTAATCCTCTCCCTCGCGGCGGGGGAGAGGGTACCAGACGGGGCGGCTGTGTGGGTTTGCAGCTATTCGCCCACCGCGGCTTTCGTCACACCCTCGTAATACGCCGCGGCCTGGTCGTACGCGGCCCTCGCGGCGGGGCGTTCGGCGGGGCGGATGCGGGCCTGCTTCTTGTCCCAGCAGACATCGATCGCCTTGCGGCACCAGTCGGCGCTCGCGCGGCTGGCGCGGATCGGCTGCCCGGCGACCTCCACGAACACCGGGTTGGTATGCACCGACGGCAGAATGCGAACCGCGACCCAGCTCGACTGCTTCAATGGGACGTCGAAGCTCAACGCGCCAACTTCGCCGTCCGCGACGATCTCTTTCCTTGCGACTGGCAGTCCGTTGACGATGATCTCAATCGGCACGGTTCGTGTCTCGCCGATCCGGCAGCGTTCGAGATGCCAGTACGGCTTCTCGTCCAGCCGGGCTTTGCGGATGCGCTCGGTCTGCGGCGTCGGCTCGGGCGCGAGCAGCGCCGCGGCGTCGAACGTGACTTTCACGGTGCCGGGCCTGTCGAGGTTCAACTGGCTGATCTGCCCCTTGTCGTTCGGCTCGCCGACGCCGAGGCCGCTGACGCGGAAGTCGAAGACGTGGCTCAGGCCGTCGCCGCAGTAGCTGCGGCCGTCTTTCACGCCTTGCATCCAGTGATCGAAGTCGAGGGGCTGATCGGGCGGCAGCTTCACGTAGATGCGGCCCAATCCCACCTTGTCGCCGTAGATGCAGGGGAAGTCGGTCTCGCCGCTGATTCGGCTTCGCAGGCCGCAGTTCAGCGTGTGATACCAGATGTTAAGTTCCCAGATGCTGGGCGTGTCGACCGCGGAGAGGAAGTCGCACGCGCCGTTGGCCGCAGTGACGATGTACTCGTTCGCCCCGATGCCGTCGAACGGCGGCATGGCGAGGTCTGGCAGCTTGTCCGCCGCGCGGCCCTGCTTGACGGGGACGCGGCCGCCGGCGTCGTTGTAGTCCGGCAGTTGCAGTCCCCAGCCGCTGTGGCTGTAGCCCACGACGCCCCCCTGTTGCTGGCCCCATTGCAGCACGGGCTGCGTCCAACTGGGCCATTCTTCGATGAACGTGGTGCCGGGGTAATCGTCCTCGGTCAGCCGCAGCAGACAGAGATGTCCGGCGTGCGAGGACGGGAATCCGGAGACTTCGACGTCGTAGCGCATCAGATAATCGGGCCGCGAGAGCGCCGACGTCTTGCCCTCGAAATACCGCTTCTGCGTGTACCAGCACGGTCCCCAACTGAGGACGCAGCCGACGTTGAGATCCTCGCCGAGGATGTGCCGCAGCATGTCGCCGGGGCCGACCCCTTCCGTCGGGCTGTCGTAATGGGCGCAGCCGGCGGCGTGAACGTGATGATCGCCGGAAAACCACCGCCGCCCGGCCGCCTTGACCCAGCGCTCCAGCTTGAACTCGGCCCGTTGACTGACGCCGTCAGTCCGCACGGTGAGGGGCACCGTTTGCACGACGTATTCCGGGCCGCGCATCACGGTCGCCGTGTATTCGCCGGGGGGCAGATGAATCGATTCGCCGTCGCTGCGGTACACCTGATCGTGAAAGAAGAAGTCGGGCGCGAGCCGGCGGGCGGGGTTGGGATAGATGCGGTTGTACTTGTCGCGGAACACGAACGCCGCGGTGGTCGGTGCGCCGTCGTAGTCTTTCACGCCGAGGGCCACCTCAACCGCGGGGACGCAGTCGAACAGAATCGGCACGGCGTTGCGGAAGCCGATGTCCTGCGTCCCTTGTCCGACATTGAACCCAAGCAGCGCTTCCCGGCGGCCGACGTCGCGGCTGTATAGCTGCAGGATGCGGTATTCGAGTTCCAGGCCGGACAGCGTCGGCTTCATCGGTTGCTGGCCGTAATCGACGGCGTCGAGAAACCGATTCGGCACATCCGCCGGCTGCACCAGGCGGTCCTTCTCGTCGGTCAGCGGCTTCTCGCGCGGCCCCTTGCCCCGCAGATACACCGGCAAAAGATTCGGGCTTTCCGGCTTGAGCGCCGCGTTCACGCCGGCCTCATTCGCGACTTTGACGAGGAACGTCCGCCACCCCTGCTGGACGAGTTCCTTCTTTGCCGGGCCATCCACGACCGACACGCGGCTTTCGGGGTTAACCAGCACGCCGGCGACGCAGAGTTTGTCGAGGACCGTCTGAATTTGTTTGGCGGACTCGCGCGGGTCTTCGAGTTTGAGGGCCGCCGTCAGCGCCGTCTTGTCGGCCTCGCTCAGCGGAGCGCCGACGTATTGCAGCGCCTGCATCAGCCGTTCCGTCGCCGCGACGAGCGGTTGCTGCTCGACCTTGGTGACGACGGGCCAGGCGGAATCCGCCGCGGGACTAGAGGACAATCCGATGGCCGCAATGACCACCGACGGGAGACCAAAGCCGCGGACGAATGGGCCGAGCATGGGGGCAGCCTCCGCAAGAACAAGCCGTGAGGGGAGTCAGGATGCCGGACATTGTGAGGTGCCTGCGTCGTGATCGCAAGGAGAGATCAATGACCGTTGATGCTCATCGGCGGTTTGCGTCGGCCGGAGGGGATGGATACGCTGACCGATTCCGAGCTGATCTCGCGGGAGCGAGTGTTACACGAAGGCTATCGCATGTCCCGCACCCCGACCGCACCGCCGCCGCGCTGGTTAGGGACGTTGATCGTCGTCGTCCTGGTCGGATTGTGGGCCTGGCAGCAGCTCGAGGAGCCACCAGTCGGCAAGCCGATCGTGGAAGCCGTTCCGACGGCGGAGACATCGGCCGACACCGTCGCCAACGACACGCCGGCGAGGACGAGTCAACGGAAGTCGCCGCCGGCTGACTCGCGCGAATCGTCCGACCTCGTCATCCCGCACGTCACCGTCAAGGACCAGTCCGGCCGAGTGGTCTATCGCGGGGACGTCGATCTCGCGCCCACGCTCGACCGCATCGAACGGGGCGAACGACATCCCCATCGCAACGACGGTGGCACGTTCCGCAACCTCGAAGGCCGGTTGCCAAAGAAGCCGTCGGGCTACTACAGGGAATACGTGCATCCCACGCCGGAGTTGGACGGCCCCGGTCCGCAGCGGGTCGTCCTCGGCCGCGATGGTGAAATCTACTACACCGCCGACCACTACCAGTCCTTCCGGCGGATTCGCTGATGCCCCTCCCCACCGGTTTCGTGTTCGTCGACGATCCGCGCACATTCGCCACCGGCGACGCGCGGGCCGTCTTCGTGTCGCATCGCATCCACAAGAAGCGCGAACTATTCGGCAGCCTGAAACGGCAGCTCGGGTTCCCGGATCACTTCGGCTGGAACTGGGACGCGCTCAACGACTGCCTGCACGAGATCGTCGAACCCATCGCGATCATCCACGACGGGTTGCCGTTCGGCGAACAATCGCAGTCGCGGCGGATCTATCTCGAACTGTTGCGAGGCCTGGTCGAATCCGATAGCTCGCTGTGGACGATTGTGTTTCCTTCAGACGTGCGCAACATCGTCCTCGCAAACGGAGGGCCTTGATGGATTTGTTCGCTCAGGTACTGATGCGCCGATCGAAAAACTGCCGAGGCGGCGTCCCCTAGTCCGCCACGTTTCGTCTCGGCGGAGTTGAATCGGGAGGCAGCCAGACATATCCGGAAAAGTTTGCGATTTGCAAGATGCCGACGATGACCAGCGGCCCCCAATCGTAGGGGCTGCTGACGCCGCTTGTTTGACGCAGTACATCGACGACTGCCCCGGCAATAAAGAACAGTCCGGCACAACCCCAAGCGAATCCCCACCAGCGCACCTCACTGCCACGGTCGTCGTAGATGCAACTCGTCAGCCAGAACACACCGATGGCATAGCTGAGAAATAGCGCGCCGCCAACGAGGATGTGCGGGCCGACAAACCAGCCAGCAATCGACGCCATCAATCCCAGCAGGCCGGCATACAACGAAAGCGCAACGCTGGTGGCAATAATCGTCGACGAAGCGACAGTTGGCCGTGGCATGGGCATGCGGACTCAATCTGTGATGTGACGGCGTGCCCGCCTTCGCGGACCCCCGTCCCACACTCACCGTCACTCCACCTGGCCGACCGGTCGCAGACCCGTGCCCACCGTCTGCGTGAGCGAGTCCCCCAGGTCTTTGCGGGCGGCGTCGGCGTACTTGAGCAGCAGGCGGACGATGTCGGGGTGCGCCTCGGCGACGTTCTTCGTTTCGCCGGCGTCGGTCTCCAGATTGAACAGCGACAGCTCGATCTTCTCGACCTTGTAACCGTGCCGGCTGGCGATCCCCTTGATGCCCGATTCGGTGATCGCCAGCGGCTGCATGTTTTCGTAGTTGGCCGGCTTGCCCGCTTTGCCGGGGGGGCCGTTGACGGCGAGGTATTCGTGCGGCACGTGCAGCTTCCACGGGCCGCTGCGGACGGCGTGCAGCTCGGTGCCGGAGAAATAGTAGAACGCCTCGTGCGGCGACTTGGCGTTGGCCTCGCCGGCGATGACGGGCCAGACGTTGCGGCCGTCGATCGTCCGTTTGGGCAACTCGACGGCGAGCAGCCTGGCGACGGTCGGCAACAGGTCCATCGTGGTGATGACGTCGGCGGAGACGCGGCCGGCGGGAATCTGTCCCGGCCACGCCATCGCGCACGGCACGCGGACGCCTCCCTCGAACGTCGTCAATTTTCCTTCGCGAAGTCCGCCCGCCGAGCCCGCATGTTCGCCGTAGGAGAGGAACGGGCCGTTGTCCGACGCGAAGATGACCCACGTGTTCTGATCGAGCTTGTGCTCCTTGAGCGCGGCCCGAATCTGTCCGACGGACCAGTCGAGTTCTTCGACGGCGTCGCCGTACAGCCCCCGTTTCGTCCGGCCCTTGAACGGGTCCGACGCGAAGATCGGCACGTGCGGCATGATGTGCGGCACGTACAGGAAAAACGGCTGCTCCTTGTGCTGCGCGAGGAACTGCACCGCCCGGTCGGTCAGCCGTTTCGTGAACTGCGACTGATCGGGATTGTGCTCGGTGACCTGCTCTCCCTCATACCACGGCAACGCGGGGATGTCACGAATCACCGGGTGCAGCGGGCCGTTGTCGTTCGAGTAGGGCAAGCCGGCGAACTCGTCGAAGCCGTTGCGAGTCGGCAGAAATGGCGGCTGATGGCCGAGGTGCCACTTGCCGAAGATCGCCGTTGCGTAGCCGTTCGCATGGAACAGCTCGCTGAGCAGGAATTCGTCGGGGTTGATGCCCGTCTTGCTGGTGTGATTGAGCGCCCCCGACAGGCCGACGCGGTTGGAGTAGCAGCCCGTCATCAACGCCGCGCGCGACGCCGTGCAGACCGGTTGGGCGACGTAGAAGTGCGTGAATCGCGTGCCGTCCTTGCCGAGTTGGTCGATGTTCGGCGTGGCGAACCCGGTCGCCCCGTGCGCAGCGATGTCGCCGTAGCCGAGGTCGTCGGCATAAATCAGCACGACGTTCGGCCGCGGCGGCGCAGCGTCAACGACGGCTGCGAAGCTCACGAGCATCAGCACGGCCACACCGAACGGCCCGATCGGTGACAGCCGCGTCATTGCGCCGCTTTCTTCTTGGCGTTCTTCTTGGCCTTCGCCGCGCCGTCGTTGTCCCGCGGGCATTCGTCCACATTTTGCGTGGGCAGATACTGGGCGAGATCCTTCTTCACCGCGGCGTACTGCGGATTGTTGGCCAGATTGGTCCACTCGTAAGGATCGGATTTGTGATCGTACAACTCCTCGCCGCCGTCGGCGTAGCGGATGTACCGCCAGTCCGGGAACCGCAGGCCGTGATTGTTCTGATGGAACGTGGTGATCGCCGGCTGCGGCCATTTCGTGTCGGGACTCGACAGCAACGGTTTCAAGCTCGGTCCCTGCACGTGCGACGGAATCGGCACGCCGGCGAGGTCGCACACCGTCGGGTAGATGCTCATGTGGTCGACCGGCTGGTGGCAGACCGTGTCCGGCTTCGTCACGCCGGGGGCGATCCAGATCACCGGTGACCGCGTGGCTTCCTCCCACAAGGCGAACTTCCGCCAGTGCTCCTTCTCGCCGAGATGCCAGCCGTGGTCGCACCAGAACACGACGATCGTGTTGTCGCGATGCGGCGACTTGTCGTAGCCGTCCATCAACCGGCCGATCATCGCGTCGCAGAACGAAATCGCCGCCAGATACCCCTGCACCGCCTCTTTCCAGCGGCCGGATTCCAGAATCTGCCGATGATCGCCGTCCGGCTTGGCCATCTTGATCCCTCCCGCGGGCACGTCGGCCAGATCTCCCGCCTTGTGCGGCGGCAACTGGATCTGGTCCAGCGGGTGCATCGCGTAATACTTCTCCGGCACGTTCCAGGGCATGTGCGGCTTGTGCAGGCCGACCGCAAGGAAGAACGGCTTGTCGTGCTTCTTGCCAAGCTGCTCGATACCGTAGCTGACCGTGCGGTAGTCCTGCATGTCGCCGTCGACGCAATCGAGCGGGGCGAACTTGATGCCGCCGACGCCGTCGTTCTTCGCCGACTTGGCGAACGTCTTGGGGTCGCCCCCGTCTTTGGCGTAGTCGGTCCACTCCCCTTCGCGATGGTCGCTGCTGTGATAGATTTTGCCCGCGCCGTAGACGTTGTAACCGGCGTTCAGGAACTGCGTGGTCAGCGTCTGCTCCTTCGCGATCGCCTTCTTCCAATCCTGACCGTTGTCGTAGACGCCCGACGCGCCGGGACGCAGGCCCGACATCAGCGCGGCCCGCGAGGGATTGCAGACCGGGGCCGCACAGTAGCTCTTCGTGAACCGCACGCCGCGCTTGGCGAGCGCGTCGATGTGCGGCGTTTTCGTCTGCGGATTGCGGCCCAGGTAACCGAGCCAGTGATTCAGATCGTCGACCGCGATGAACAGCACGTTCCGCTTCTCGGCGGCAGTCGCCAGCGGGGCGGACGCCAGCAACAGCAAGATCGTCAGCAGCGGCTTCATGAGATGTGCTTCCTCAAGGAGACCGGTCGGTGAACCCGGTCAGAACGGTGTGCCGGAGATTGTCGGGTGTTGCGGGGCGATTGCCAAGCGTCGGCCAGAGAAGGCGGGGTAACCACGAAACACACGAAATGTACGAAAGGGTTGAGAGGAGGATGAGGATGTCGACGGAAAGGGTTTGGTGGTCAGGGGTGATCGCGAGTCTGCATCTCAATCCCCGCCAATCCTTTTCGTTCCTTTCGTGGGGTTCGTGGTTCCCACTCCGGTTGCATCATCGCGACCCCGATCGCACAATGCGGACACACCATCGCCATCCCACTCTCGGAGGTCGCTCATGTTCCGTTGTGCGTGCGCCGTGTTCGGACTGATGATCGCTGTGCCGGTCCTGTTCGCGCAGGAGAACAAGCCCCTGGCGGCGCTCACCGCTTCGGAAGCCGGCCCAGACTTCCCCTTCCAGGGCGAATACGTCGGCGACGTCGACCAGAACGGGACCATCGTCAAGTACGGGGCGCAGATCATCGCCCGCGGGAACGGCAAGTTTCACGGCGTGGGCTACCCCGGCGGATTGCCTGGCGACGGGTTCCTCGACGGCGAAACGCTCGACGGGGACGCCGAACTCCAGAACGGCGCGGTGATCTTCCCGCACGACGAGGCCACCATCGTGCTGAAGGACGGCGTCTTCACCATCAGCGTCGAAGGAGACCGCATCGGCACACTCAACAAGGTCGAACGCAAAAGCCCCACGCTCGGCATGAAGCCCCCCGCGGGAGCGATCGTGCTGTTCGACGGCACCTCCGCCGACAAGTTCCAGAACGGCAAGAAGACCGACGACGGGCTGCTCATTCAAGGCGTCACCAGTCACCAGAAGTTCCAGTCGGCGACCGTGCATCTCGAGTTCCAACTGTCGTTCATGCCGACGGCGTCCGGCCAGCAGCGGGCCAACAGCGGCTGCTACCTGCAA
>JAWXBB010000156.1:0-3861 GCA_034439795.1 Planctomycetaceae bacterium
CTCCCACACCCCTCCCCGACTCGGCCGCTTCCGCCGCCGTTCTGTCCGGCGACCAAGCTTCTCTGCTACCGCCATCCCTTCCCGTCCCGTCCGAACCCAGTTCCACCAACCATGAAGATAAGCCTGCAAAAACTCCGAGCGACGACGCTGGCTACGTCGCTTGCCCTCATCAGCCCCTTCGCGTGGAGCCAGCAGGCTCCCGCTCCGTCGGCGACGGCCGGCGCCGCCAGACCCGCCGCTCCCGGCACGACGACTTCGGCGGTCGAAGAAGTCGTCATCCAACTCTCACCCTTCGAAGTTTCCGGCAAGGCAGAGACGGGCTATGGCGCCGCCACCACTCTCGCGGGCAATCGACTGAACACCGATTTGCGCGACCTCGGGAACTCAGTCAGCGTGATCACGAGCCAGTTTCTCAAGGACATCGGCGCGACCAACAACGAAACCCTCCTTCAGTACACGCTCGGCACCGAGGTCGGAAACATCCAGGGCAACTTCGCCGGCGTCGGTGACTCCGCGACGCTGAACGAATCGAGCCGTTTCACCAATCCCAACCAGAACACCCGCGTACGGGGTCTGACCAGCGCGGACAACACCCGCGACTATTTCCTCACCGACATCCCATGGGACGGTTTTGCCGTCGACCGGGTCGATCTGCAGCGCGGCCCCAACTCGATCCTGTTCGGCCAGGGCAGCCCGGCCGGCATCATCAACACCGGCACGAAGCAGGCGGGGTTCAAGAATGCCCACGAAGCCGAGATCCGCTTCGACGGCTTTGGCACGATTCGCAGTCAGCTCGATCTCAATCGTGTGATTCTCAAGGACCAGCTCGCCGTGCGCGTGATCGGACTCAACGACGAGGAAAAATTCAAGCAGAAGCCCGCCTTCGACAACGATCGCCGGCTGTTTGCCGCCACGCGCTGGGAACCTGCCTTCCTCAAGAAGACCGACGCCCGCACCATCGTAAAGGCCAACATCGAATGGGGTGAGGTCAGCAGCAACCGGCCGCGTTCCCTTCCACCGATCGACATGATCACGCCGTGGTTTCTATCCGGCACGTATCAAGGGCGAAACCTGGATGGAACCGCCCGCACGTTCTCCAACCTCAACCGGGAAACCTTCAATCCGTTCCAGTTGCAGGACGACAACACCGGCCGGCCCAACCACGGCCAGCAGCGCCCGAGCATCAATGGCGGTCCCAACGCCGGCAAGCCCAACCCCGCCTACAATCCATGGATTGGCAGCTTTGCGCAGAGCTTCGGCGGACCACTCGCCTACTTCTCCGGCTCCGGCGCCCCAAGCTACTGGGTGCAGGAAAACCGCACGACCCGCGGCATCGGGCCCACCGGCGCCATCGACGGCAACATCAGCTTCGGCTTCCATCGCCCGGGCGGTCTGGCGACGCAGGCCCAGTTCGCGCGCAACGCCCGGCTGCCGTTCTCCGAATTCGGCGTCTACCGGAACAACAATCTCACCGACCGTTCGGTCTTTAATTTCTACGAAAACCTGATCGACGGCCCGAACAAGAGCGAGTGGCAGAACTTTCGGACCTACAACGTGAGCCTCGCGCAGACGTTTCTGCGCGACAAGATCGGCTTCGAACTCACGTATAACAAGGAGGACTACAAAAACGGCCAGCTCGCGCTGCTCAGCGACTCCCGTCAGGCGCTCTACGTCGATCTCAACAACGTCTATTCCGACGGCACCGCCGCCGGCAAGGACGGCGAACCCTACGAGGATGGCACGCCCAATCCCAACGTGGGCCGCGCTTTCGTCAGCGACAGCGGGCAATTCGGCAACAACTCGTATATGAGCGAACGTGAGTCCGGCCGCGCCACCGTCTTCGGCACCCACAACTTTGCCCGCCAGGGTGAAAGCAACTGGATCAACCGGCTGCTCGGCCGCCACACCGTCACGGGCCTCTACAGCCAGGATCGCCAGAAGACGGATCGGCGCTCGTGGCAGCGCTATGCCATCCTCGATCCCGCCTATCGCACGTTCATCGGCGCGCCGGCGGCCACCAAGTTCACGGACAATCTGCTCGCGGTGAATCCGGTGATTTATCTCGGGCCCTCGCTGCTGAGCCGGAACACCGCCGCCGGAGCCAGCCTCCCCCGTATCGGCGAAACCATCACGGTGAGCAGCGCCACCGTCCGCGCCTTCGATTCCACCTGGGCCGCCCGGCCCGGAGTTGATCCCGCGACCGTCTGGATGAACGAATACTTCCCCGCGGGTCACGCCAGCCGGCAATCCACCCAGGCGGAAAACCCGGCCAACTACATCGGGTTCCGCGATGTGCCGTTCACGGTGACCGACTCCGAGGCCGCTCCCGGCAATCGCGACGCGCTCACGACCTCGGCCCGGCTCACCAAGTCCCGCGTCTTTTCCCGCGTCGCGGTCTGGCAGGGTCACTTCTGGAACAATGCCGTCGTCGGCACGTATGGCATCCGCAAGGACGTCGCCAAGGCCTGGTCGATCTCCCGCGACTCGAACGGCAGCCCCGGTTTCGGCCAGGTCAATCTCGGCGAGACCTTCCGCCTCCCGGACAAACCCAATAACATCCTCGAGGTGACGTCGAAGAGCTGGAGCATCGTGACCCATCTCAACCGGTTCATCGGCGACAAGCTCCCGGTGCGCGTGAGCCTGTTCTACAACAAATCCGAGAACTTCCAGCCCGCCGCCAGCCGGGTTGACTTCTACGGGGAGCCCATCGGCGCGCCCCAGGGCAACACCGTGGACAAGGGCGTCCTCCTTGAGACGCGCGACGGCCGCTTCTCGCTCCGGGTCAACAAATACGAGACGGCCGCCAAGAACGCCTCCAGCAACGGCCTCGGCGGCGCGTGGTTCCTCGGCACCTCGCAGGCGTGGTCGGGCAACTGGGCCAACGTTTTCGAGTTCGACCTTGGCAACCAGACTTTGGATACGGCGGGCCGGGGCAGTTCCGGCCGCTACACCTACTCTCCCGGTCCCGGGGAAAACCAGGATCAGGCCAATGCCCGGGAAAGCGCGGCGGTGGCGGCGTGGCGCGCCTGGCAGAAGCAAATCGATCCGCGATTCTACAAAGCGTGGGGCGTGCAGTACGACCCCGGCGCCTCGCCTGGCTCTCAGGTGCGCAACCTTGGCGCGAGCACGCCGAACGGCTTCGCCCTGACCGAGGATAGTTTCTCGCAAGGCTACGAAATCGAGCTCAATGCCCAGGCCACCAAGAGCTGGCGCCTGACGTTCAATGCCGCGAAGACCGACGCCACCCGCTCCAACATCGGCGGCGCCGCCCTCGCCGATTTCGTTTCCAAGTACGAGACGGCCCTCAAGACCACCGCGGCGGGCGACCTGCGCATCTGGTGGGGCGGCGCCGGCAACGAAACGAGTCTCTTCCAATGGAACGCCAACGTCGGCTCCGAGTTCACCTCCCGCAAGCTGCAGGAAGGCACCAATGTCCCCGAGCTGCGCGAATGGCGCTTCAACGCCATCAGCAACTACGATTTCTCGGAGGGTTTCCTGAAGGGCGTCAACCTGGGCGCCGGCCTCCGCTGGCAGGACACGATTATCATCGGCTACCAGCCCCTCCCGGGCGCCACCGCCAGCGACGTCAGCTTCGACATCGCCAATCCCTATCGCGGGCCGGCCGAGACCAACATCGATCTCTGGGTCGGCTACGGCCGCCGCCAGATCTGGCGGGGCGTCGACTGGCGAATCCAGCTCAACGTGCGTAACGTCGGCCAGCAGAACGCACTCATCCCGATCACGACGCAGCCCGACGGCACCCCAGCCGGCTTCCGCATCGCTCCCGTGCAGACCTGGAGCATTTCAAACATATTCAAATTCTGATGTCGTCATCTTCGGTCTGATTCGCAGCGCCCCGCC
>JAWXBB010000157.1:0-9804 GCA_034439795.1 Planctomycetaceae bacterium
GAGGGGACAGAACCGGACCGCAGCCACTGGACGAACATCGCCAGCGACTGGTCCAGCAAGGCGAGCGTGTCTTCCTGTTTGGGAGAGTTGTCGCCCGCCCAGAAGGCCAGCACGCCGGTGTAGAGCGTCCAATACAACTGCATCGAGACCGGGGGCAACTCGTGGATGCCGTGATCGCGGATCAGGGCCGCGACCAGTTCGAGATGTTCCCGGCGGATGTCGTCGGCACCGTGATGAGCACTCGCACTGGCGAGCGGCGACAACACGGTGTCGAGCAGCGGCGCGACGAACTTCCGCAGCGGTTTCAGTTCCCGGAGTTCCGCGGCGATGAGCGCGAACAACGTCTCATTCAGATCGCCCGTGCCGCTCAACTTTTGGAACCGAGCATGCGCCTTCCCCCAGGCGTCCTCGGCGAGGCCGGCGACGATCGCCTCTTTGCTGGGGAAGTAGTTGAACAGCGTGCCCGCGGCAATCCCCGCGGCCCGGGCGATGTCCCGCGTGGTCGCCGTCTCGAAGCTGTGCTGGCGAAACAAGTCCCCCGCGGCGGCCAGAATCCGCAACCGCGTGGCCTGTTTCTCGTCCGCCGTGATCCGCATGTCCGCCACCTCTTTATGAGCACGCTCACATTCTAGGCGCGGCCGCGCAGGCTCGCAAGTCGAAAATGAGCGAGCTCGCTATAATTCCCGAAACCTGATTCGTGGCGAGAATTTCGTGGTGGCTATCCCGCCTGAGAATTTCGCGAATTTCGGCCGGGCGGACTTGCAGACAGAGAATAATCTCCGCACCATCGGCATCGCTCACGTCAGCGAGTTCCCGCGTTCGCTTTCCTCGGGAGATTGGCCGATGCGACTCCGATTACTCGTGTCCTCATGCCTCTATGCCGCCGTGTGTCTGGGCAGCGCGGCTCACGCCGCGGACGCGACCCGGCCGAACATCATCCTGATTTTCTCGGACGATTACGGCATCCCCGGCGTCGGCAGTTACGGCAGCCGCTATGCGACGCCGAATCTGGATGCGCTCGCGAAGGGGGGCATTCGCTTCGAGCATTGCTTCTCGATGCCGCTCTGCGGGCCGTCGCGGGCGGTGACACTGTCCGGCCGGTATCCGTTCCGCAACGGCGTGGTCAGCAATGGCCACGGCACCGCGTACAAGCCGGGCGATTCGCCGAGCATCGCCAAGCTGCTGCAACAGTCCGGCTATGCCACCGCAGTCGCCGGGAAGTGGCGGCAGTTGCAATACTTCGACACCGTCGAGGACTCGAAGGCGTGGGGTTTCGACGAGTTCATCGTCTGGGGCTTCGGCGACGAAGGGAAGGGCGAACGGTACTGGCAGCCGAGCTACAACAAGAACGGGACATTCCTGACGAACGTCGATGACAAGTACGGCCCCGATCTGCTCCACGAGTTCGTCGTCGACTTCATCCGCAAGAATCAGAAGGGGCCGTTCTTCGTCTACTACCCTACGCCGCTCGTCCACGGTCCGATTATGCACACTCCCGACAGCCCCAACAAAGACGGCAAAGGGGATCAGCATTACGCGGAGAACGTCGCCTATCTCGACAAACTGGTCGGCAAGCTCGTCGCGGAGCTGGAGCAGCAGGGCTTGCGGAAGAACACGCTGATCGTCTTCACCGGCGACAACGGCAGCGTCGGCGGTGAGGAACGGCTGACGATGGCCAACGGCCGCCGGCTCATCGGTCAGAAGGGAACCATGAAAGAGGGAGGCAGCCGCGTGCCGTTGATCGTCAACTGGCCCGGCGTGACCCCCGCCGGCAAAGTGCTGCCCGACTTGGTGGACTTCAGCGACTTCTACGTGACGTTCGCCGAGGTGGCCGGGGCCAGATTGCCGGAGGGGCTGAAGCTCGACGGCCGCAGCTTTGCGCCGCAAATCCGTGGCGAAAAGGGCCAGCCGCGCGAGTTCGCCTTCGTGCAGTTGCACGACGAGTGGTACGCCCGCAACCAGCAATGGAAGCTGACGCAGGCCGGCGACTTGTTCTCCATGAAGGACGCACCGTTCGACGAGATCGCGGTCGCGAAAGATTCGCCCGACGCCGCGGCGAAGGCGGCCCGGACTCAACTGCAAGCCGCGCTCGACGAGCTGAACCCCGCCGGCGGCAAGACCGCGGTCAAAGGGGAAAAGTCCAAGAAGAAAGCCAAGAAAAAGGCGAAGGCCGCCGCCTGATCGTGCATCGTCTGATGGGCGACCACACACACTCTCCGTTCAACGAACCACGACGAACTTCCACCAGGAGCCGGCTCATGTCAGGGATTGCTCGTACGCTGTGCTGTGCCATCGTTTCCAGCATCGCGATGCTGGCCTGCCAGGAGGCCGCGTCCGCCGCCGACGCCAAGCGGCCGAACATCGTTCTGATCTTCGGCGACGACTGCGGCATCGACGCCTTCGGGTGCTACGGTTCGGACCGCGCCAAATCGCTGACGCCGAACATCGACAAGCTGGCCGCCTCGGGGACGCGGTTCGAGCGCGGTTACGCGACGCCGCTATGCGGCACGTCGCGGTGCGTGATCATGACGGGCCGTCACGGGTTCCGGACCGGGGGGCTGACGAATCAGACGGCGGGCAATCCGCTCTCGAAGGACGAACCGTCGCTGGCGAAAATCCTCAAGCAGGCCGGTTACGCCACCGGCATGGCGGGCAAATGGCGGCAGATGGGCGAAACGCCCGGCGACTGGGGCTTCGACGAATACATCACCGACCCGACCGCCGGCGGCTGGTATTGGAAGTCGAGCTACTTCAAGAACGGCAAGGAAATCACCACCGACAATGAGATTTACTATCCCGACGTCGCTTCGGACCTCGCCGTGGATTTCATCACGAAGAACAAGGACAAGCCGTTCTACTTCTATCTGTCGGAACACCTGATTCACGGCCCGATTCTCAAGACGCCGGACTCCAAGCCGGGTGCAACAGCTGCGCAGCATTACGACGACAACATGGTCTATCTGGACAAAACCGTGGGGAAGGTCGTCGGCGCGCTCGACCGTCTCGGACTCCGCGAAAACACCGTCATTTTGTTTACGTCCGACAACGGCACATCGCGGGTGGGCTACACGCCCGAGCACGATCCCAACAGCAGCACGGGCAAGATTGGCGGCCGGGCGGTCAATGGCCAGAAAGGCCAACTGCTCGAGGGCGGCTCGCGCGTGCCGTTCATCGCCAGTTGGAAGGGAACGCTGCCCGCGGGGAAAGTCTCCAACGACCTCATCGACTTCAGCGACCTGCTCCCCACGTTCACCGATCTCGCCGGGGGCAAGTTGCCCGACGGCGTGAAGTTCGACGGTCGCAGCTTCGCCCCGCAGCTGCGCGGACAGCCGGGCATGCCGCGGGAATGGATCTTCGTGCAACTCGGCACCGGCTGGTACGTCCGCGACAACGCCTGGAAGCTGAACGAGAAGGGCGAACTGTTCTCGATGAAGGACGCCCCGTTCGTCGAAGCCCCGGCCGGCGACTCGCCCGAAGCGCAAGCCGCCCGTAAAAAACTGCAAGCCGTGCTCGACGAACTCAACCCCGCCGGCGGCAAGACCGTTCCGCCCGGCGGTGGCGGCAAGAAGAACAAGGCTAACAAAAAGGCCAAGGCGGCGGCTTAACGGCTGATTCAACACCGTATGGCCTTTACGCCGAAGGCGTAGTATCGCACAGCCCAGGGTCGCGAATCTGCGAGCGCACCCTGGGTGGCGATCAATGACGCCCCCCATACCCTGAAAGGGTTTCATCGGGGCTAGACTCCGCCGGTGATGCGACCCTTTCAGGGTCGATGCGCCCCGCACGCCATTTCCCCAGGGTGCGCTCGCCGACTCGCGACTCTGGGCTGTGTGATCGAACGCCTTCGGCGTACTTGATCTCCGATCAATAGTCTGCCACCAACCGCATTGAAACCTTTCTTAACGCCCCAACACGTGCTTGAGCGCCGATTCCAGCGTCGGGCAACGGAAGTCGTAACCGGTCTCGGTCAGCCTCCGCGGCACGACGCGGGTGCTCGCCAGCAGCAGCGCGTCCGCCATTTCGCCCAGCGCCAGCCGTGCGGCGAAGGCGGGCATCGGCAGAATCGTGAGGCGGTGCAACACCGCCCCCAGCGTCTTCGTGAATTCCCGATTGGTGGCCGATTCGGGAGCCGTCGCGTTGACGGGGCCGACGAGGTCGTCGCGCAACAGGCAATGGTGAATCGCACCAACGAGATCGTCGATCGCGATCCAGCTCCAGTATTGCTCGCCGCTTCCCATCACGCCGCCGCCGCCGAGTTGGAACGGCAGCAGCATTTTCGACAGAGCCCCGCCCTGCGGCGTCAGCACGACCCCGATCCGCAGGTTGACCACGCGAATCCCCGCCTGCCGCGCCGGTTCGCACGCGGCTTCCCAATCGCGGCAGAGATTGGGAAGAAACCCGTCGCCGGCCGGTGACGATTCCGTCAACTCGTCCGCACCGCGATCGCCGTAGTATCCAATCGCCGAGGCGCAGATCAGCGTTTTTGGCTTGTCGGCCAGACCGGCGAGCGTTTCGCACAACAACGTCGTGGACTTGATGCGGCTGTCTCGCAGTCGCTGCTTGACCGCCGTGGACCACCGCGCCCCGGCGATGTTCTCGCCGGCGAGATGGACGACGGCGTCCAACCCTTCCAACTGGGCCGCGTGGATCTCACTCTGGTCCGGATTCCACGGAATGTCGTTCGGCTCGGACGGTTCTGATCGGACGAGGCGATACGTTTCGTGGCCCGACGTCGTCAGCAACGGAATCAGCGATTTGCCGACGAGGCCGGTCGCCCCGGTGATGAGCACTTTCATGGGTGATTCTCCTCGATGCACAGCGGCCAGCGCCAGATCGGCGGCGGTCACAGCGTGGCGGTAACGAAACATCCGGGAGAGTTTAGCGCGAATCGGCCCGTCGGCCAGTAGCCGTCCGAGCAGTCCGCCGGGCAGGCGATAGTCAATCGCATCGACCAGCGTGCAATTGTGCGTGTCGTTCCCTTCCATGCGGTGCGTGTGCTCGAACGCGGCGAACGGGCCGCCGATCTGCACGTCCTGAAACTCGACGCCGGGCACGTAACGCCGGTGTTCGGCAATCCAGTTGACCGACACCGGCCCGATGCGGACCCGCACGGTCGCACGCTCGCCCGGTTGCAGGCTGTTCGCCCGCTGCACGACCTGCACCGTTTCCCACGGCGGCGTCAGCCGCTCGAGCGCGCCCGGCCGTTCGTGCCAGGCAAATGCTTCAGCCGCTGAGACCGGCAGCGGCGTACGGAACTCGATGTGTTGCAACGCGGACATGTTCTCTTTCACGGCCGAGGTGCGATCATACCAGATCGCAACCCCACTCCTCGGGCAACGCGACCACGCCATCGCGAGCGGCGGCACGCATCTTCTCGACCGCGCCGAGCGCCAGTTGCCGGACCCGTTCTTTGCTCAAACCGACCTGCCCCGCGATCTCGGCGAGACTCTGCCCGCCCGGCTGACCGTGCAGTCCGAAGCGGCGGTCGACGATCTGGCGTTCGCGCTCCGACAGCGCCTGCATCAGGTCCGCAATCAATTCGGTGGGAACGATCGCGGTCTCGTGATCGGCGGGAATCGTCCGCCGCTCGAGCACTTCGTCCCACGTTCCGTCCAGATCGCTCCGCAGCGATTCCCGCCACCCGCGCTGCCGGCTCAACACGCGGACCATCTGATTGCGCACCGCCCAGGTGGCATACGTGCTGAAGCGGTGCCCGCGATGCACGTCGAACAGCTCGACGGCCCGCAACAGCGGCGGCATCGCTTCGCCGATGAGGTCGGACATCTGGTCGACGGACCGACTCAGCTTCTTGGCCGCTGCCACCACCAGCCGGACATTCGCCTCGGCGATGGTGTTCCGTAGGCTCACCGATTCGGCAAGCAGATTCTGCACCTCGGCGACGACCGCGCGCGAGGGCTGCCGTGGGTCAATCTTGCGCCGGGTCCGCTCCGCGTGGTATCGCAGATAATTCATCTTCAGGAACAGATACCGTTCCTCGGTCGGAGACAAGAGCGCTGCCGCGACCAGACCGGACACGAACGCGACGCCGACCGCGGACGGAGTCGGCGCCGTCGGTCGGTCACTGCCCGCGGGGTGTTGGGCTTCCAACCACTGTTCAGAACCGCGGGTTGAGAAAGCCGGATGGCCGATGTAGGCGATTTCCATCGCCGCCAGCCGCCGGGCGGTTTCGACGAACTCACGATCCCAGGGGGCGGCGTCGGCACGGGAGACTCGCCGGCGGGCCGTTCGCTCCCGGAGCGCAGAAATGGGCATAGTGCGGTTCCTTCATTCCCTGTGGGTCCATCGCCCCGCCGGCTGTTGCCGAGGGTGCGACGAGAAGGAAACCGTCCCAATCGTTCGGGATTAACCACTTCCCGACAACCGTTCGGCGATCGCTCGCGGTTTTGCGAACCACTCGACTCACGGCGCGGCGGTCAGCACGAGCGGCAATTCGGTCGGCGTCTGCATCTCCCGCCCAACGAATACCCGGCCGGGGCGGTCCTTGTCCCCGATTTTCAGCGCGAACGTCAGCCTGCCGGGGTCGTTCTTGGGGAGCGTGAAATCAAAGCCGTCGAACGAGCCGGCCGTGGTGATGCGGAACTCGAGCTTTTGCCGTTTTTCATCGACCTGCCAGACATCGGGGTTCTTCCCCTTCACTTCGAGACCGATGGGCCGCAACTTGCCGAACTGGCCCGCCGAGGACTCGATCGTCCCCTCGAACTTCACGGAGCCGGCGTTCGAGGCCGAGCGGATGTGCCAGCCGTCGTCGTCGTGCCACAGGAAGTACCGCGCGGCTTTGTCGGTGAACGACTCGGTCTTGGGCTTCCCAGTGGCGACCAGCGGCTTGCCCCCCTTGCCCGTCGACACTTTCGGCGCGTCCGCGGGCGGATCGGCGGCAGCCGCCAAGGCCGCGAGGCCGACGAGCATCAAGCCAATGCAACGCGACATGGCGAACCCTCGCGCGAAAGACGGGACGATAGCCACCTTCGCATCGTCTCACGCTGCCGTCCGGGACGCAATCAGGCTCCACGACCGCACGCTTGCGGTTTCGCGGTCTTCTCATTTGTCAGATGACCACCGGCTTGCCGAGCGCCCTCCGAACGGGCACGACCTGCCCGGCGTGCATCATCGGGTGCGTGGCGATCAACACGAACATCGAGCCCATCGTGGGACAGATGGCCCGCAAGGCTTCCGGGGCGGGAAGCGCGAAATCGGCCTCGGGATAGGCGTCGAGCAAGGCCACCGTGGCGGCATGCACCTTCCCGGTCAGATCGAGATACTGCTGCTTGGTGCCAAACTTGGCGGGATCGTCGCTGCCGACCGTTTCCTTGCCGTGCTGCTCCTTGAACCCCGCGGGCAACTCGGGGGCCGAGCCTTCGCGGATCATGTTCAGCAACCCGCATTCCGAGCCGATCAGGTGCCCCAACTGCCACGCGATGTGATTGCAGCCGGGTCCGGGCCGCTTCATCAACTCGGCGTCGGTCAGGTCGCCGACGTAAGCGCTGAGCACCATGTTGCTGAGGTTGAGCGTGTCCTTGAGGACGTCTTTGGCGTTCATGAATCGTTCCTGTCGCGAGGGGGAATGTCCGTCCTGCGATGCTATCCCCGGCCGGGCGGTTCGACAACCGGCGAGTTGGTTTTGTAGGGTGCAGTCGAGGCTTTGCGAGGCTCACCCCGACGTGGCGCAACGGGGTGAGCCTCGCAAAGCCTCGACTGCACCCTACTTAAGAATTGCCGAACCGCGCCGCTCGGAATCAGCGTCGTTCGACATCCGCCGCGGGCTGTGGTTCAATGGCGGTTTGCCGGCTCGGCAAGGGAGTGTTCCGCCGGCAGGTTTGTTGTCCCGCGTTGTCGAGGATCGGTCCCGGATGGCTGTGTTGATTCAGATCAAGAAGGCGTCGAAGAGCTATGGCGAACAGGTGCTGCTCGACGAGGCGGACGCGATTCTCACCGACGACGTGAAGGTCGGCTTCATCGGCCGCAACGGGGCCGGCAAAAGCACCCTGCTGCGCGTGCTGCTCGGCGAAGAGGAACTCGATCACGGGGAAATCGTCAAGAACTCTCAGCTGAGGCTGGGATACCTCCGGCAGCACGATCCCTTCCTGCCCGGCGAAACCGCCCACGAATTCCTGATGCGCGACAGCGGCCAGCCCGACTGGAAATGCGGCGAAGTCGCCGGCGAGTTCGAGCTCAAGGGGGATTACCTCTACGGCCCAATCGCGCGGCTGTCCGGCGGATGGCAAACCCGCGTCAAGCTGGCGGCGCTCTTGCTGCACGAGCCGACGCTGCTGCTGCTCGATGAACCGACGAACTTCCTCGACCTGCGCACGCAGATTCTGCTCGAACACTTCCTGCGGCATTACCCAGGGGCGTGCCTGATCGTCTCGCACGACCGGGCGTTTCTCGGCGCGACGTGCAGTCACACGCTGGAGCTGTCGCGCGGCAAGCTGACGATGTACCCCGGCCGCATCGACGCCTTCCTCACCTATCAAGAGGAGCATCGCGAGCACGTCGAACGGGCGAACGCGGCGGTGCTGGCGAAGCGGAAGCATCTGGAAACGTTCATTGCCAAGAACAAGGCCCGCGCCAGTACGGCGACGCAGGCCCGCTCGAAGAGCAAGCAGCTCGAACGGCTGGAGCTGATCGACGTCGTCGCCGATGAAGCCACCGCGTGCATCCGGCCACCGCAGGTCGATCCGCGCCAGGGACCGGCAGTGCGCTGCCGGGAGTTGGTCATTGGCTATCCCGAACGGAAGATCGCCAGCGACATCACGCTGGAAATCGACCACGGCACGCGGGCGGCCATCGTGGGGGACAACGGCCAGGGGAAGACGACGCTGCTGCGGACGCTCGTCGAGTCGCTCCCCGCGCTCGGCGGCGAGATGCGGTGGGGGTTCGGTTGCCAGATCGGCGTCTATGCCCAGCACGTCTACACGACGCTGCCGGAGAAGCAGACGGTGTGGGAGTATCTGGAGTCCAATGCCGCGCCGGGGACCAAGGCCCAGCAGATTCTGGATCTCGCCGGGGCGCTGTTGTTCCGGGGCGCTGCGGTGCAGAAGCCGATCCCGGTCCTCTCCGGCGGCGAACGCGCGCGGCTGTGTCTCGCCGGGCTGTTGCTCAGTCAGTACAACGTGCTGGTCCTCGACGAACCGGGCAACCATCTCGACGTCGACACCGTCGAAGCGCTCGCCCAGGCGCTCACCGACTATCGCGGCACGGTGATCTTCACCACGCACGACCGCCACTTCATGAAGCGCGTGGCGACCAACGTCGTCGAAGTCCGCGACGGCCGCGTGACCAGCTACAGCGGCGGCTACGATGCGTATCTGTATTACGTCAACAAGGAAATCGAGGACGGCGAACGGGAAGCCGCCGCGCTGCGGATGTCGAAGGCCCCCGCATCGGCGACGAAAGCGGCATCGGCGAACCCGAAGGCGGCGAAGCGCAACGAACGCGAAGTCCGCAAGGAACTCTCCAGCGTCGAGAAGACGATCGCCCGGCTCGACGAACAGAAGCGCGAGGTCAACGACCGGCTGATGTTGGCCACCGACCCCCAAGAGGCGCTGCGGCTGCATAATGAAGTCGAATCGTTGACATCACAGCTCGCCGAAGCCGAAGACCGCTGGTGCGTCTTGCAGGCGGAGTTGGAAGAGGATCAGTAAACCCGGCGGAGTGATCTCTGATTTCGGGTGCCACGGCCACGTCGCCATTGGTATCTACACAACTTTCGGTTGTTGGTATAGATGACTGGATGCTTGGACACTTCCCGGGCTGGAGGCCCGGTTGCAGCGGCGGTATCGGCAA
>JAWXBB010000158.1:0-25904 GCA_034439795.1 Planctomycetaceae bacterium
CCCGAATGGAAACGCGAGATCGCCGTCACCGAGATCGATGCGGAGCTGTGGGCCGAGATCAACAACGACGACAGTGGATCGTAAAGAACATTCCGGAATCGACTCTGGTCCCCTCGCCCCCGTCTTCGGGGGAGAGGGTTAGGGTGAGGGGGCCGAGCGCTCACTGCCGCATTCTACGAGGTACAACGAGATCGTGCCGCACGGCGGCGATCATCGCCTTTGGCGTCGGTTCCAGCAGACTCGTCGTCCCATCGGTGGCTGTGGCGGGCGCTCGCCCCCTCACCCCGACCCTCTCCCCCGAAGACGGGGGCGAGGGGGCCAAGCGGAAATCGGTTTCTCGACAGAGCCTGTCTAACGAAAACGCCCCGCAGACTGGATAGCCTGCGGGGCACGGATCGACACGAACTCTGCCGTCGTTGGCGACGGCGATCAGCGGGTTAGCGGCAGCAGTTCGCCGCTGGTGCGCACGACGGGGCCGCCGTGCAGCACGACGGAGCCGGAACCATGATCTTCTTCTCGACCATCCGGCAAACCTGCACCGGGACTTCCTGCTCGCTCACCACGGGGACGCAGACCTTGAAGGACTCCTTGACGTCCTCCACCACGGTCTCGCACGTCGTCACCTGGTAGTCTTCCATCCGCGTCTTCGGCACGCAGATCTGCCTGGAGACCTGACGCACTTCGGTCCCCTTCTCCCAGTCGCAAACCTGCTGCTGGCGGACGCGTTCCTCTTGGCGGCACGTCGTCACTTCGTACTCGAACGCCTCTTCGCTGGCCTGCATCGTGCAGACGGCGACCATCTGCTTGCGGACGTCGGCCCGGCACAGCGTCACTTGGTATTCGAACGCCTCTTCGCTGGCCTGCATCGTGCAGACGTCGACCATCTGCTTCCGGACGTCGGCCCGGCACAGCGTCACTTGGTATTCGAACGCCTCTTCGCTGGCCTGCATTGTGCAGACGTCAACCATCTGCTTGCGGACGTCGGCCCGGCACAGCGTCACGTCGTATTCGTACGCCTCTTGCGACGTCTGCCATTCCTGAACGGTGAACTCGACGTCGCGCTGCACGACGTTCGGCACCCACACGCAACGGGCCACGGGAGCGCACGAAGTCGCGCACGCCGTGGCGTAACCGCCGCAGGCCGAAGTGGCGCAGCCGCCGCAGGCCGGCGCCGCAGCACAGCCGCCGCACGCCACGGCTTGCTGTTCCCAGTGTCCCCGGTCTTCACAGACGGTGGTCCTCTTCACGACCGGCACGCAATGGCCGACAGTCCGCGACCCCTGGCGCTTTTCGGTGTACGGCACCATCACGGTGTATTCCCGCTCCACCTGCGTGGTGACGGGACGATGCACCGTCCGCGACCCCTGCCGCTTTTCCGTGTACGGCACCATCACCGTGTATTCCCGTTCGACCTGCGTGGTGACCGGACGATGCACCGTCCGCGACCCCTGCCGCTTTTCGGTGTACGGCACCATCACGGTGTATTCCCGTTCGACCTGCGTGGTGACCGGACGATGCACCGTCCGCGACCCCTGCCGCTTTTCGGTGGTCGGCACGTTCACGACGTACTTGACGTCGATCGTCCGCATGACCGGCTTCATGACGGTGACTTCCACGTCCAAGACTTGCGTTTCCGTCTCGAAGTAGGCGACTTCGCGCTGCCTGGTCTCGGTCTTGGGGACCAGCCGCGTGACCTGGCGGACGCGTTCCTGCGTCTCTTCGGTGTAGGTGGTGACCTGCACCTTGCGCATCTCGGTGACGGTTTCCGGAACCATCACAGTCTGCTCGACCATCTGCGGTGCGCAGACGGGCGCGGGTGCCGGGGCACAGGCGGCTGCTCCGCACGGCGCGCAGGTCGAGACCGGGGCACAGGTCGCCGCATACGGCGCACACGACCCGCAATGACGCTTGCCGGCTTCGACGCTCGAAGCCAGCAGACTGACGAGAACCGCCAGCCAAAACCCTGTTTTCATGACTTGTTCCCTCTCGTTTGACCCACTTGGTAGTGTCGGCACATGCGACACGGACAGTCTGGCAGGGCCCGTGGCGACACTAACGATCACGCAGGATGTGATGTTTGTGTCGACTGACGAGAATGCTAAGCCTGCGAGCATGGGTTGTCCAGCGCGGATGCGACTTAGTCGCCCAAAATCCTCAAAGCACCCATTTACACATTCTTGGATGCGAAACGGGGTACAGGTTGGCGAAGGGAAGTTCGTCTCGGCCGTCAGCGTGGTGAGACGAATTCCGGATTCGGCTGCGGCATTTTGGCGCGCCTTTCGATCTGCCAGGTCCGCAGATGGGATCGTAACTCGGCAGTCTTTTCCGGCATCGCTCGACTGAGATCGCGCTGTTCCCGCTCGTCGTCCCGAAGGTTGAAGAGTTCGACCAGATCGAACTCGTAGAACTCGATCAGCTTCCAGTCTCCGTCGCGGATCGCCGCGCCCGGGGTCCACGTCGAGCCGTGATAATGCGGGTAATGCCAGACCAACGGCGGATGCGGCATTGTCGGTTGCCCCTTGAGCAACGGCAGCAAGCTCACGCCGTCCACGTGCAGATCCGGTCGCAACGGCAACCCGGCAAGATCCAGCAGCGTCGGGAAGAAATCGTGGTTGAGGACGGGCTGCGTGCAAACGCTTCCCGGGGTGGTGACGCCCGGAGCGCGGACGATCATCGGCTCGCGAATGCCTCCCTCGTACAACCACCCCTTGCCGGACCGCAAAGGCAGGTTCGACGTCGGCCCCGGATTGCGCAGCGTGCAGAGTCCGCCGTTGTCGGAGAAGAAGACGACCACCGTGTTGTCGGCCAGTTTCAGCTCGTCGAGCGTTGCGAGCACGGACCCCACGCTGTCATCCACGGCGGCGAGCATCGACGCATACACGGCGTGGTCCTGCCGGCTGCGCGACAGCCCGCGATGCTCGGCGATCGGTTCGGACCTGGTGTCGCCATAGAGGGTCCGCAACTTCTGCTCGAAGTGCGCCACCTTCGGCTTGTAAGCTTCGAGGGGGGTATGCACGCCGTAGTGCGACAGATACAGCAGAAACGGCCGCGCGGGATCGCGTTGCTTCAGAAACTTCACCGACTCCGCCGTCAGCCGTTCGGTGACGTACTCCCCTTCGTGGTTCTGCTTCAGATACGGATTTTTCCACGGCCCGTAATAACCGCCCGGCGGCGAGCCCGCGTTGAAGCCGCCGATGTTCGTATCGAATCCCTGATCGGTCGGCAACGCGCCGACATCGCCGAGATGCCATTTGCCTGCGAAGAACGTCTGGTAGCCATGTTCCTTGAGCACCTCGGCAATGGTCGTCTCCTCCAACGCCAGGCTGTCGCGGTCGTCGATATGTTGAAACCGTGGGTTCGCATTCCGGCCGGCTTTCTGGCCGGGAATCCAGTCGGTGATGTCCACCCGCACGGGATGCCTGCCCGTCATGATGCTGGCCCGCGTCGGCGAGCAGACGGGGCACGCGGCATACCCCTGCGTGAACTTCATCCCCGACGCCGCCAGCGCGTCGATGTGCGGCGTCTCGTAGAACTTGCCGCCGCCGAACGCGCCGATGTCGGCCCAACCCAGGTCGTCGATCAGAAAGAAGACGACGTTGGGGCGCGTGGCTGCGAAGATTTCGGGAGGCAAGACCGCAGCGATGAATGCAACGAAACAAGTCTGCACAATCCAAACCGTCATTCGGGTCATGGGAGTCTCCGAGAGAGCGCAATTCGAGGAATCTGTTGGCGACGGTCGCACGGCGCGATCGGTTGAATTTCATAATTTTCCGCTTGCTTTTCCCCAGAGCGGCGTCACAGACTAATCGATTATCGCACGATTCTGGATGAGGTTCCCTTCTGCAGTTTCATTAACACCTTCGATCGAGGAACATCATGAAGAACTTGCTGATCGTGGGCGACTGGCTGGTGGACGACAACTGGCTGACGGGGGCGCATCGTTCAAGCACGAGCCTGCGTATTGGAAGCCGGCATCAACGGGCATTGCACCTGCCGGGTTGTCCCGTGCAGGCCTTTTGCGGTGCCGGACGCCTCGCCTCAATCCTTCACGACGCGCGACTGGGCGACTCCCCTGATCCCAGTTTCACGATCACGGGGATCGGCGTATGGACGTATCGGAAGGAACTCGTAACAGATGAGCAAGGAAAACCCATTGAAGCCATCATCGATGACACGGCGCTCCTTCACAGTATGTTCGACTTCGATTTTCGCAAGAAGCAGGGTCCATCTTCCCTCAGCTCAGAGCCTCTAATTGGCGATGCCCTCCCGAAAAATGTGATACTGCACAATATCGCCGAGTGCTTGATCACAAAGCATGCGGAAGAGAAGTTTACCACCACGCGAGTTTACCGAGTCTTCCAGAAGCAAGAGGGAAATCCAGTCCTCCTTTCGCGAACCGACTGGGAGCAGCCGCCCAAAAAGCGAGATACACAAGGTGCCCCGGAATGGGTCTGTAACGATGATCGGGAGGACTTTGAAGGATTCCTGAGAAAGCACGGGATCAACGCTGGCAATATCGATGCGGTGATTGTCAAGGATCTCATCAAGGGAGTCGTCTCGTGGCGCCTCATCGATGTTCTTGCCAGGGAGCTGCCGAAAGTTCCGTGGTTCGTTTCGACCAAGCGCTGGAAACCTACTTGGCTAGAACGCCTTGGTGGTGTCGATGTCCGCCTCTTTCTCGTTCCGCCTGTCGCAGCCACGGATGCACTGTCCCACGGCCGGGATCTCGATTCATGGATCGTGAGTGTGCCGGCGCCGCCAGGGTCCGAGGCGGCAAAGCCCACGAAGGCTGCCATGCAACAATTGACCGAACTGGAACGCAAAGTGTGTCCCGATGATCAGAAAATGCCCCTCGTTGCCGTCTCGCCGGGGGAAGGGAGCGTGCTCGCGAAGGAGAAAGGTTGGTTTGTCGTCGAAAAGAGGAAGACGGCGCCGAACTTGTCACTCGTTGGATGGGCAACGGCATTTTTCGCGGCGCTCTGCGCTCACTTGCTGAGCAAAGAAGAAGATATTAACGGCGAAAAGAAGGTCCGTCGTCTAACGAACGGTGAGGAGCTGGAGCAGGTCATCTCCCAATCTCTAGATTTTGCCAACGAGTGGTCCACCTCAGAGGCTGAGTATCTGGTGCAGCCAGACAAAGAAGACCACGACAAACCCGCCGTGGTCGAATTGATCGTCGGAACGACGCCGTCGATCCCCGATCCCCCAACCACAACTCCCCGGGAGCCTTCGGCCCCAAGCCCCTCGTCCCCCAAGGGCAAGTACGATTGGACGGCTGAATACAACCAGTGGGTAGATGCTCACCGCACCGGAATCATCGAGAAAACGGAGAAAGGCGAAAAGCGCAAGTATCTCGATCTGTGGCGAGCGATGACTGCCTTGCCGGGCTACGTTTGCCTCGAGTCGGCCAAATGCCAACAATTGAGCCACTTGGCGAACGCACTCCGGGACTTTGCCAAAGGCATCGATCGACATCAAGCCGTACACGTTGTCGCTTCTCCGGGATCGGGCAAGAGTTACCTCGTCGAATGCCTGGCGAAAGCGTCCAAGCTTCGCCACTTGGTGTTCAACGTAACGCACTTGAACGGCCGGGAAGACATCATTTCCTGCTTCGACACGATCGTCACCACGCAAGCCTCGGAAGGGAATCGCCCGCTGTTGGTGTTCTTCGACGAGATCAACGCGCTCGTCGCGGGTCATCACGTGTACGACGCTTTTCTCAGCCCACTCGAGGAGAGCTTGTATGTGCGGGGAGGGCAGAGATTCCACATCAAGCCCTGCGTGTGGATGTTCGCGGGCACCGAAGATGAGACCATTGCGGAAAGCGCCACGAAGTACGTCGACTTTTGTTCGCGACTGACGGAGGGGAAGATTGCGCTCGCGGATCCCACGCAACTCGAAAAGCTCTATTTGGGAGCGCAGCTGGTAGTGAAGAGATTTCCGGAGGTGCAGCGGATTTCGCGCGGCGCGCTTGATCTATTTCAAGAGGTCAAAGGGAGCGTTCGCGAACTTCGGTTCAAGGTGGACTCACTGCAAAATGTGCAGGGCGGCCGAGTGAGTAAGGCGAACTTCCCGGATCAGAAGGACGGTTTGATCGAAGAGAACGAGAACGATTTCGTCGATGTCGCGTGAGCGATTCTCATTGATGGGAAAACAAGGTGTCAGGAGCGAATGGCACTGCGATATGCCATTCGCTTCTAACTCTCAACCTTCAACGTTCCTCACGGCGGGTCCCAGCCGCCGGGATGGAACGGATGACAGCGGCCGATGCGACACAGGCCCTTCCAGACCCCGCGGACGGTGCCGTATTTCTCCACCGCTTCGATCATGTAGACGCTGCACGACGGCACGAAGCGGCAATGCTTGCCCAGCCACGGGCCGATGGCGAGCTGATAGAACCGCACGCCGAGGATCACGCCGCGGGCCGGTAGTTTCCGCAGCCAGAGGAGGGAGTTCATGGGTCGTGTCCGCAGGGAAGGCAAAAGCGTTTGTCCACAGATTTCGCCGATTGCGCAGATTTAAGACAGACAAACAATGACCGGGATGCCGTGTTCTCGTTGCGATCATCCATCATTCTTTCAATCGGCGAAATCTGTGGATGAAATCTTCACCCAGCACAGGAATTCGTGGACTGCGTTGCCTGCCACTCCGCAGCCAGATCGCAACCGCTCATGGCGCTCGCTCCGCAGGCTCGGTCGCGGCAGTGGGGGGCGTTTCCTGCCAGCGGCGTTGCAGCTTGCGTGATAGTTTCAACAGCGATTGCCGATATGCCACCAGTTCAGCGCGGTCCGCGCCGAGCGGGATGACCACCAGATCCAATCCCGTCGGCAGTTCGTGTTGCGACAACCGGAAGGCTTCCCGCAGCAATCGCTTCACCCGGTTGCGGACCACCGCGTTGCCAACCTTGCGGGAGACGCTCAGTCCGATCCGCGGATGGGGCAAATCGTTCGGCAGCGAGAACATCAACAACACGCCGTCGCTCGCCTTGCACTTGCGGGCGTAGACGCGCTCGAACTCCGCTTTGGAGCGGAGACGCAACAGCTTCGGAAACCGCAGTCGCGGCTCGGCGTTCGGTTCGGCGGAGGATTCGGGCGGAATCACGAGAGGGGTTCTGATGAGTGATCCAAAGGCGGTCGACCAGCGTTTCCAGTGTAACCTGATTGACCGTACGATGTCCCCGGCCGACAATGCCGCAGGCCGATTCCCCGAACCCGAACGCCCCCTTGAGAGCGAACCCGATGAGTCACAACGCCGATTTCGATCCGCAGCCCGCCCCGGTCAAACAGAAGAGCGGCTGTCTGAAGTGGGTCTTGATTTTCGGCGCGATCGGCGGCGTCTGCGTACTGGCTTGCTGCGGTGTCTTTGGATATGGGGTCTATTTATTTAAACCGACGATGGTGCAGTCCTCACCGGAGGTCAAGGCGTTGGCTGCAGAGATCGCCGATTTCGACATCCCCGAGGACTTCCAAGGCAAGATGGGGATGAAAGTCGATAACTTCATGGTCTCCATGCGGATCTGCGACTTTGAGCATCAGACCGGCCGGGGCCACATGCAATTGGTGGAATTCAAGGTCAAATTCGGCAATCCCAAGGACCATGAGGCGCAGCTCAAGAGGCAGATGCAGGAGCAGGGCGCCGCCGAGATGAAGACGCTCAACATCGTGAAATCCGAGACGCGGGAAATCACGGTTCTCGGCCAGCCGGCGCAGTTCACGTTCGCCGAGGGACAGGACGCCTCGACCTCCACGAGTTACCACGACGTGCAGGGGCAGTTCACCGGCAAGAACGGCGTGGCCAAACTGCACCTGCAGGTGGAAGACGAAGTGTGGGACGAGGAAGCCGTCGTGCAGATGCTCGAGGCCGCCAAGTAGCCGCTGCATCCGGGGACATTGCGGGTCCGGGGGAATTTTTGCCCCCGCGGAAAACTGCTGCTTGACGGATGGCCAGCGATCCGAGACGATCTACGCGGGGTTGAATTCCGCAGGGACATCGTCCGGCTCGCCGCAGTGGCGTCCGCCGGTCGTCCCGAACGCGATCACTCCACCGGAGATTCCCATGCACGTCCGGACATCAATCTGTGCCGGTCTGGTTGTCCTCTCCAGTTGGGCAATCTCGACCGACGCCTGGGCGCAAGCCCGCGGCACCACCGGCCAAAACGGCCAGGGGGGCGGCAGCACCGCCAGCTCCGGTTCCAGCATGTTCGGTGGCACGGGAAGCACGTCGGGACTCAGCACGGCCGGCGTGGGAACGGGCCAGGGCGGCACCGGGCAGGGGGGCTTCGGCCAGCAGGGGACCGGACAGAATCGCAACAACACCGCCATGGGTGCCCAGCAGGGCCAGAACAACGGCTTCCTGGGGGTGAACAACAACCCCAACAACTTCCTCGGCCGCACTGCGCAGGGACAGACCAATCTCAACGGCCAGACGGGCAACACCGGCCGAGGTAACCGCGGCAATCAGGGAGGTGGCCGGCAACTCGACTCCAAT
Organism: Planctomycetaceae bacterium; assembly: GCA_034439795.1. Classification (GTDB taxonomy): domain Bacteria; phylum Planctomycetota; class Planctomycetia; order Planctomycetales; family Planctomycetaceae; genus DSVQ01. The sequence continues at coordinate 8,488 of JAWXBB010000158.1, forward strand.
CTGCAGAACATCCTCAACGGCGGACAACAGGGGGGCGGCGGACAGAACTCGCAGCCGCCCGCCGTCCGGCCGCGGCAAAAGGTCGCCTTCGAGTATCCGCAGCCGAAACTCGAAGCCGTCATTGCCACCACTCAGACGCGGCTGAAGAAGCTCGCCGTCCGCTATCCGCACCTCCGCGATGTGCAACTCGCCCAGGAGGGTGACGGAACTGTGATCCTCCGCGGCAGCGCCCCTTCAGAAACCGACGCAAAAGTCGCCGAGAACATGCTCCGGTTCGAGCCGGGCGTCCGAAAGATCCGCAACGAGTTGACATTCCCGCCGCCGCGCCCCGACAGCGAGTGAGCGGCAGAAGGCCATCGAGCCAGTGACCCGGACGCTTCAAGCGTCCGGGTCACTTTGCATTCATGACGGCCACGCGATACGCGTCTGCATCGCCACCGCCTGCAACGCCGTTTGCGTCTCCGACGACAACGCGACCTCGGCGGCGTCGGTCACCAGTTCGGTCAATCGCCAGCCGTGACCCGATGGACCCAAGAGCGGCGCTAGGTCGCCCCACATCTTGCGGCAGTTGTCCGCCGCCTGCCACGTCGGCAAGTGCAATGCCAGGCACGTGTGCTCGGCCCCGGCTCCGTAGGGCGACGCCTTCTTCTTCGCCGACGGGAGCCGCGTCCCCGTCAGCCCCGCCGTCAGTAGCAGGCTGACGATGCCGCTGATCGCACCGGCGGGTGTCGTCACGGCCTCGGTACCGTCACCCGTCCGGACGCACGCCACCCACGCTTTTTCGCCGGCGGGAATCGCCCACGCCTGCGTGTGATCGGCGAGAACCAGCGGGCCGCCCGGTTGAATCGCTCGCGACGCCCGGCCCGAGTTCGTCGTGCAAAACCCGATGCTCGCCGACATCGCGGCGAGTTCCGCATACCCCGCGACGTCGCCGCAGGGCTGACTGTTGGTGACGACCACCATCCCCAAGCCGACGACTTGCGCCTTCTGGAGGGCGAGCTGCATGGCGCGGCTGACGTTGGCCTGACCGACGCCGGTGCTGCCATCGAGCACGGCGAACGCCGGCGTTTCCTGAATCGTCAGCGTCCGCGCGCGCGGGTCGATGTCGCCGCTGTCGAATGCCGTCGCGATTTCCTCCAGCAACACCACGCCCTGTTCCGCCCGGCCGCGCAGCTCGGCTTCCACGAGTCGCTGGATCACCAGTTCGGCGTCGGCGGCGAACATCCCGTACCGCTGCAGCACGCGCCGCATCCAACCGCGCAACGCTTCCACGGGAACCACGGACTTCGCGGCGGCATCACCGGTCATATTCGGACCTTCGGAGAAACCAGAAGCGGTGAGGACACGGGACCATGCCCATTCCGATTATGCGCGACGCTCTCCACGGATGCACGCCCGCGCGGTTCGGCGGCTCTGTCCCCTCGCCCGGCGCTTCGCTGGGAGAGGGTTAGGGTGAGGGTGCCTTTCGCCTTTTCTTCGGTCGTCGGTGGTGCCCGAGGAGAAAAACAGAAGCACCATCTCCCTAACCCTCTCCCACCGAAGCGGCGGGCGAGGGGACAAAGCCAGAAGATGCCGCCACTTCAACATCAACCCATCAACCGCTTCGCCGCAAGAAAATCAATCGGCAATGTCGTCCGTCCCTCCAGACTCAACTCCGCCAGCACTTCGCCGAGCACCGACGTGAACTTGAACCCGTGGCCCGAGAACCCCGCCGCGATGGTCACGTGTGGCCAGACGGGATGGCGATCCACCAGAAAATGACGGTCGGGCGTGTGCGTGTAGAGACAGACCGAGTGCCGCACCAGTTGCGTCGTCGCCTGCGGCAGAACCGTTTGGAGGAACGGCGTCAGCAGGGCGACATCGTCGGAGCGGACGGTGCGGTCCACGCGTTCCGGGTCGGTCACCGGCTCCGCGCTGAGGTGTTCCGCGACCTTGATCGTCGCGCCGTCGAGGCTGGGAAAGCCGTAGAACGCCCCGGTCGGCAACTCGAAGTAATAGACGGGGTAACCGCGGTCCACGCCATACGCCCCGGCGGTCGTGGCGAACCAGCCCACGAACTTGCGGACCACGGTCAGCGGCCAGTTCAAGTCCGCCAGCAGCCGCCCCGTCCACGCTCCGGCGGTCACGACGAGCCGCGCGGCTTCGATGGTTTCCGTGCCGGTGTCCACCCGCACGCGGCCCGGCTCGATATGCAAGTCGCGGATCGGACACTGTTCGCGGAGTTCGGCCCCGCATTGTCGCGCCGCGGCGGCGTGCGCCTGCACGCAGCGTTCCACCCACAGAAATCCGGCATCGGGTTCGATGACGACGGCATGTTCGGCGGGAATCACCAGCCCGAGATATCGCCGCCGGGCCTCGGCCGACGTCAAGGACTCAACCGAGAGACCGTGGATCGACGCGGAGCGCAACGCACCGGTGATCGTCTCGCCGTCAACCGGTCCCGACAGCAACAGGGGCGTGCGGCGGAAGAGATCGGCGCCGGTGCTGTCCGACAACTCATCCCACAGCGTGTAGGCGCGTTTCAGGAGCGGGACGTAATCGGGGTGCTCGAAATACGCCTGCCGAATGATGCGCGTATCGCCGTGCGAGCTGCCGCGGTTGTGACCAATGGCGAACTGTTCGAGGCCGATGACCGACGCGCCCCGTTTCGCCAGGTGATAACACGCCGCGCTGCCGAAGCCGCCAACGCCGAGAACGATGACATCGTAACGGCGGCTCATGAATGCGGTTCTCCGTGCTTCTGTCACATCACGCGCACCAGCGGCGGATCAGCGTTTCGTACAGGTCGGTCCCACGGCGGAGCTGGTCGAGGGCGATCCATTCGTCGTCGGTGTGCGCCTGGCGGATGCTTCCCGGCCCGAGGACGGCGATCTGCCTCACCGCCGAGTACAGCACGCCGTCGGTCCCGTAGGCCACCGTCTGCGATTTCGCCTGTCCGGTGACTTGCAACAGTTCCTGGATGTACGCCGACTGCGGGTCGCAGTACAGCGGGCCGGCCTGCCAAGTGATCTCGAAGTCGAGTCCGCATTCGGCCGCGGCCCGTTGCGCGCGTTCGAGCAGCCGATCGGGGTCCATACCGGGCATCGGACGGTAATACACCGTGCAGATCGACTGCGGGGCGGTGATGTTCACGGCGTGCGTGTGGTCGTTGACGCCGATGTTCCAACTGACCCACGGCGGCTCGAACTCGGCGTTCTGCCATTGGGGGTCGGCGACGGTCTCGTCGTGAATCCGCCTCATCTCGGCGAGAAACGGAATCATCGCCAGATTCGCGTTCACGCCGTCGCGGGTGCTGGAGTGGGCGGCCCGGCCGCGCGAAATCGCCCGGAAGCCGTACGTTCCCTTGTGACCGTGGACCACGGCCAGCTCCGTCGGCTCGCCGATGAGGCCGCGGGCGTTGCCGGCGACCAGTTCACGGTAGAGTTCGGATCGCTGGACGACATCGGCCGCGCCGCGGTAGCCCACCTCTTCATCCGCCGTGGACACGACGTAGATCGGCTGCCGCAGTTGCTCCGCGGGCAGGCGCGACGCGGCGGCGATGAACGTGGCGAGCGACCCCTTCATGTCGCAACTGCCGCGTCCGTACAGACGATCATCGCGGACGGTGGGCTGCGTGGGGCCGTGGTCGCGGCAAGACCAGGAGTCCGCGGGGACGGTGTCGGTATGGGCGAAATAGGCAACCCCACCCGCGCCGTTGCCCTTCCGGCCGATCACGTTCGCCTTGCGGACGCCGTTGGGGTCGTCGAACTCCAGCCATTCGACGTCGAACCCGTCGGCGGCCAGCGTTGCCTGCACGATCCGGGAGACATCCACATTGGACTGCGCACTGACGGACGGCACAGCCACGAGTTCGCTGGCAAGTTTCAGAGCATCCACGTTGGCGATTCCTGAAGGCGGGTCGGTCCACGTCGCCAAGTTTAGCCGCGCCCCGCCGTCCGCGGAGGGGAGTGCGGCGTGGACGGCAGGGGATTTGTAGGGTGCAGTCGAGGCTTTGCGAGGCTCACCACAAGAGCCTCCAGTTCGCGGCTTAGAAGTGGTTCCAACCCAATCACTGGTTGTTGCCACTTGAGGCGGACCGTTGATCGGAGTTCGATTACGCCGAAGGCGTTCGATCACATAGCCCAGGGTCGCGAGTCTGCGAGCGCACCCTGGGGAATTGGGGTCCGAGGCACATCGACCCTGAAAGGGTCGCATCATCGGCGGCGTCAATTCGTTATGAAACCCTTTCAGGATATAAACTTCGTTATTGATTGCCACCCAGGGTGCGCTCGCAGACTCGCGACCCTGGGCTGTGCGATGTTACGCCTTCGGCGTAAAGACCATGCGGTTCTGAAACCGCGGTGACGCATGAGGCATCGACCCCATCTGGCGAAGCGGGCCAACGGGGACGGCAGTTTCCGCCGGATATCCCCGGCGGTTTCGTGGAAACCGCGATTTCGGGAGCGGAAACCGTCCCGATTCGGCGGGTTGCCGTTTCCGCGGGTCAGCGGGGAGAGCTACAACCCGCCGTCCGTATCTCCCGGATTCCCTGATTGACTGCTTACGTTCGGCCCCGTCGCGGCGTCGCCGCGGCTGTCCGTAACTGTCGAGGTGTGTCGATGCAGTTGACATCTGCGAAACGTGGCACTGACGGCTCGCCCCTGGGCTGGCGTTGGATGTGGCTGGGCTTGGGTTTGCTGCTGGCCGCCTGGCCGGCGTGCGGACTGGGTCAGGACCTTTCCCCACGCGAAATCATGGAAGAAACGCCCGCCGACGGCCCCTTCGGCGAGCAATACAGCGGCCGCAGCGGCCGCGCATTCGGCGGACTGGTCCGCGGAGGCTTCGTCACCGGTCCCGGCATTGGCCGCGACGACGGCTTCGCGCCGCTCGAACTCATGCCGTATTTCTCCGTGGGAGAAGGCATGATTCTCGGCGACCTGCGCGGCTTCCGGTCCACCAGCGATCAATACGGCTTCAACACCGGTCTGGGTTACCGCCAGTACGTGAGGGGCTGGGACCGCATCCTCGGCTTCAACGCCTTCTACGACTACGACAACACCTCCACGCAACTCTTCCGGCAGATCGGTTTCGGCCTGGAAACCTTCGGCGAGTTGTGGGACATGCGGCTGAACACCTACTTCCCCGTCACCGACGACACCAAGCAGCTTAGTCTCGAATTCCTGCCGGAGAGTCTGCGGTACGCCGGCAACAACATCCTGTTCGATCAGATCCGCACGTTCGGCGTGCACATGAAGGGGGTCGATCACGAAATCGGCGTCCCGCTGCCCGGTCGCGTGTCCGAACGGCACAGGGTCCGCGCCTATGCGGGCTGGTATCACTTCCAGGGCCGCGACGTGGACAACGCCTGGGGCTGGAAGGGTCGCCTGCAGGGGGACCTCACCGGCAACATCAACATGGGCCTGGAAGTCACGCACGACGCCGTGTTCGACACCAACGTGATCTTCAGCGTCGCGGTCAGCTACGGCGGCTTCAAGCAGCGCGACGGCGAAAAAATCAATCAGTACAACCGCATGACCACGCCCATCCAGCGGCAATACACGGCGGTCGTCCAGAAGAATCCCGTGCTCGAGTCCGGCCTGGTCGCGCTCAAACCGGACGGCACGCCGTACTTCGTCGAGCACGTCGCCAGCGAGCCCCCCTACAACCGCAACAACGTCCGGTTCGATGCCACGGCCCCGCTGGGCACCTTCGAGAATCCGTTCTTCACGATTCAGGAAGCCCAGGCCGTGGCCGGGGGCGACATCATCTTCACCTGGACGAACAGCCAGTTCGACAACCTGCCGGTCACCATCGAATCCGGCGTGCAAACGCTGGGCGAAGCCGACGGCGTGGTCCACACCTTCCTGCTGCAGCCGTTCGGGTTCGTCGATCTCCCGCGGGCCAACAACAATCCCGACCCGAACGTGGCCGAACTCCGTCCGCTCCTGACGTTCAGCGATCGGACCACCATCGTGGATGCGGTGACGCTGACCAGCGGCATCGCGTTGCTGGACGGGTCCGTGATCCGCAGCGAGTTCAGCGGCTTCCGCATCGGCGACGTGAATGTCGCCCGGCCCGATCTGACCGGCGCGACCGGCAACGGGATCGTCGGCCAGAACGTCACCGGAGTCACCGCCGACAACAACCAGATCAACTTTGCCCAAGGGGACGGCATCCTGCTGACGGGCGTCGGCGACGTGACGTTCTTCAACACTCAAGTGTTGAATGCGGCCGGCACCGGCCTCCACGTTCAGGGCGGGCAGCCCCGAATTGTGTTCGAAGGGGATCCCGGCGATTCCGTGGCGGAATTGACCTACGACACCTCGCTCTTCCCCAACGTCCCCCAGGTTCCCGGCGGCCATGCGGTCGTCATCGAAGGCACGCAGGCCGGCAGCCTGGTGGACTTGTTCGGCACCAGTCCGTCCGCAATCGATTACACGAATGCCGGTGGCATTCTCGTCCAGAATGCCAACGGCAGCGCGCGGTTCGGCGACGTGACGCTCACCGACACCTTCGTTCAGAACCTGCCGCAACCGCTGGGCAGCACCTTCCAGGGCGCGATCAACATTTTCAACAGCACTGCGGCGTATACGTTCGCCGGTCCGGTAAACATCGACACGCCCGACGTGGACGCCATCGTCATCGAGCGGATGTCGGGGCAAACCACGTTCCAGGACGCCGTGGAGATTACGGATCGCGTGAGTCGCGGGCTGAACTTCTTCAGCAATTCGGGCAACATCCTCTTCACCGACACCGACACGGGGGTGGTGATCGACGTCCTCACCGATTCGACCGCGGTCGATCCGGCGATTCAATACCTGGCCAGTTCCGGGGACGTGACGTTTATTGGCAACCTGACCATCGGCAGGGCCAACCTGCTCGGCGGCGTGCTCGACCCCAACAACGTCACCGGCAGCGGACAGGCGATCGCCATCGGCGGCGTCTCCGTCGACCCGCTGACCGGCCTGCCCAACGACGACAACACCGGCACGTTTGAGGTCAACGGCGGCACCTCGATTCTGGGCTATCAGGGAACCAACCTGCTGATCATCAACGACCAGTCCACCGTCCGCTTCGACGATTTCTCGATCGACCAGCGCGGGGTCGCGCTGCAACGGAACGGCAACCCCGCGGTCCTCATTCAGGAAATGGCCGGCGGCGTGAGGTTCAGCGGCATCGCCAACATCGGCAATACCAATGTCTTTGCCGGGGCCAGCCTCGACGTTGCCGCCAGCTTCGTGGACAACTCGGGTGACATCAGCTTCAACGAGCTGACCATCACCGACGCCAGCGCGGTCGTCTTCCAAAACCAGGTCGCGGGCCTGCAGGTCATCGGCACGCCGATCTTCGGGAACAACGCCACCCCGAACGACCCGTCCGACGACACGGTGATCATCGGCAGCACGTACACCGGCGACGTGACCGTGAACACGCTCAACATCACGTCCACCGACGGCAAGGCGCTGTTCGCTCAATTCGCCGGCGATCAGTTCAATGACCCCCTCGATCCCAGCGACGACGACGATGCCCCGGTCGGCGGCCTGTTCACCGACGGCGGCACCATCGATGCCACTGGTGAAACCGCCATCCAGGTCTCGAATTCCCGGATCGGGCTGCTGTTCAACTCGGTCTCGGCGACGCAATCGCTGGGGACTGGCATCTACCTCGAAGACAACGTCGTCGGCGGCCGCGTCGTGGCCTTTGCCGTCGACCCCGGCGTCGACGTGCTCAGCACCGGCGGCACGATCCTGCAGTCGAGCACCGTCGGCGTGAACACGCCCAACGGTCAAGGCGGCCAGTTGCTCCAGGACCGCTTCGGCCACGGGGCCTACTTCCAGAACACGGGCCTCGTCACGCTGCGGGCCATGGACTTCACGCAGAATCAGGAAGTCGGCGTCTTCGCCCGCAACGTGCTGCCCGCCGATCTGGTGAGAGACCGCCTGACGCTGCGGACCGGCACCAACCAGCGGGATGCCCAGGAAACCACTGCACTGTCCATGCAACTGATGCAGTTCACGCAAAACGGTCAGGCGAGCGTCAACGGCGCCGCGCAGGGCCTGCTCACGGTCAACATTCCGAACGTCACCGTCTTCAATTCGCTGTTCCAACAAAATGGCGACACGGTCCAGTTTGCAAATGCGACGGACGTGACGTTCCCGGAAATTGAACTGCGCGCCACGGTGGCGACCACCGATCTGCCTTCCAACCAGGCGGCCTACCAGTTCAATCTGGACCGGTTGACCGTCAATCAGACGCTGCTCGACGCCGGCACCGCCATCCTGGTCTCAAACACGGCGCGGCCCTTCAATCCCTTCTTCACCTTCGGCAATCTCGCGAACACCAGTTTTCCCACCGGCCCGCGAACGCCCCTCAATCTGTCGTTGACGAACAGCATTGTTAACGTGCCCGACCCCTTTCCGCGCGTGTTTGACATCAGCCTCGCCAATCTGCAGGCCTCCTGGAACGGTCCCTCGAACATCTTCGTCAACAACAACATCTTCCAGAACTCGCAAGACACCGGGGCCGGCATCAACATCGGGACACAGTCGTCGACGGATCTCGCCGTCATCGAGATTTCGCAAAACACGTTTCAGATGAACGGCAACTTCACCCGCGGGATTACCATCGGCACCTCCGGGCCATCGGTGAACTTGATTGACCGGAATCTCATCAACATGAACGGCTTTGGAGCCTTCGGCACCCTGTTCGATCTGGCGGCCAACTCGGGTTCCACCTTCACGGACAACGTGGTCAACATCAACGGCGACGGCGGCGAAGGCTTTGTCTTCACTTCCGTCGCCGGACCAGCCACCTTCACCTTCGGCGACGGCAGCGATGCGGACGATCTGGGCAACCAGATCACCATCAATGGCGCGGGCGGCAACTTCGTAGAATTCGGCATCGACTTCCAGTCGGTCTTGGGCGATATCGTCTTCGCCGGCACGGGCAACAACCTCATCTTCCTCAACGGCCAGCAGGGAATCGGTTTCCCGTGGTTCAACTTCCCGGCCGGCACCAACTTCAGTGGGTCATTCCTGCTCAACGGCTTCTTGCAGCCGTAATGTGCTGAAACCGGAAGCCCAGGCATAGCGATGCCTGGGCTTCTTGCTGTCCGCCCGCATCGTCACCCGCGCGGATGCCCGGCCCAGCCCAGCTTGCGGTGCAGCGTGCGGTAGTAACTGTGGCCCGGCAGCCGCGCCAGTTGGAACGCGACATCGGCCCGACGCACCTCGGCGACGTCGCCCGCCAGGAACGGCGTCTTCAATTGGCCGTCGATCACCAGCATCACGCCGGGGTGAGCCGACGGCGCCTGCAACCGATACGTGCAGTCGGCGCGATCGATCAAGGGGCGGTCCGTCAGCGCGTGCGGGCAGACCGGCGTGACCACGAACGCCTCCAGATCCTGACGGAGAATCGGCCCTCCGGCGGCCAGGCTGTGCGCTGTGGACCCGACCGGCGTGCTGATGAGCAGCCCGTCGCCGGTGAACGTCGTCACGGTTTCGCCGTCGATCGCGAGTTCGACTTCCAGCAGTTGCAGCGACCCCGCGGCGAGCAACGCGACCTCATTGAGTCCCAGATGCGTTTCCTGGCGACCGTCGCCGTGCCGGTGCTCGCAGGCAAACATCAGATGCCGGGCGACCACGTACCCTCGGCGTGTGATCTCGGGGACGCGGTGCAGGAATTCCTCAGGCGACAGTTCCGCCAGAAACCCCAGTCGCCCCAGGTTGACGCCCATGATCGGCCGCTGATGCTGTCCCAGTTGCCGGCACGTCCGCAGGATGGTGCCATCGCCTCCCAGTGCCACCACGAGCGTGAAGTCTGCCTGGGGATCAATGCCGTCGGTCGAAACGATGCCGGCGATCGACAGCCCGGTCTCGCTGGACATCCGGGCGACGATCTCGTCGGCCACCTGGGCGACCCGTTCGCCGCCGTCGCGGATGACAATCAAAACGCGTTCGGGCTGGGCGGACATGTCCGGTCTCTCGGCGGGACCGGCAGCCGTGATGGCTCAGAGTGAGCGCACCGCCCGCATCCCGCACCCCATCATAATCGCGAGTGGTCGGACCGCGATACGCCACCGATATTCGTTAGCCGCGACCCGGAGGCTTTGCGGAGGGGAGCGCGGGGTGGAGCGCACCACCCGTGATGCGCGTTCTACACAGCGCTCCCCTGCGCAAAGCCTCCGGGTCGCGGCTAACGCAGATGCTACTTCTGTTCGAGACCGCCGCCGAGGACGGCCTGCTGCAACTGCTTGAACGGCATCGGTCGCAGCGTCTGACCCGACAGCAGCGATTCCCAGTGGGAAATCAGTTGCCGGTCGTGATCGCGCAGCGTCCAGCTCCATTCGTGCTCTGCTTTCAGGTCGCTCACGGGTCCGAATTCGAGCCGGCGTCGGACGGAGACCGGCAGCACGCCGCGCTCCCGCAATTCGCGATTGAGCTGCCAGCGCGGTGACGGCAGCAACGACTGCGGGTGCAGCACCGAATTCAGCTCGGCGATGGCGTCGGCGTATTTCAGATACGAATCGAGAACCGCCGGCTGCGGAGCCGCAGTGCAGACGGCCTCGTACAGGAACCGCGGCGACTCCAGCCGCAACCGCTTGCCCGGCTCGTCATACCGAGCGACAAACTGCGGCTGCAACTGCACTTGCAGCAGCTCCCCGGCGTCCGGTGCGGTCAGGCTCGGTTGACTGATCAGGTCGCTGGCCACCTCCCGGGCCTTGTCTTCGGCCAGCCCGAGGAAGCGGCGAATTTCGTCGAAGGTGACTTCGGCATAGGCACTCCGCGATTCCTCGATGATGAAGAACCGCCGGTGGCCGGGGTCGTAGATGATGACTTCACGCGGACTGTCGGCCTGGGGATCGACGCAGTCGTAGACTTTGCCCGCATGAAAAATCGTCTTGCTGCGGGCTTTGATGGACTCCGTCGAGAGGTCGACCGTCCGCGTGTACACCGAGAATTCCTGGGCGCGGGCGGCTGCCGCCAGACAGAGCAGAACGGCCAATCCCGGTCCGAGGTGGGACAGCATGGGCATGGCGCAGACTTTCCAGGGAGAAGGGAGGCTTTGTAGGGTGCAGTCGAGGCTCTGCGAGGCTCACCCCGAATGGCCCCACGGGGGTGAGCCTCGCAGAGCCTCGACTGCACCCTACAAGAATTGCCCGGCAATCAATGCCTGCCGGAGTGGGAGAAACTGCCAGGTCGGGCTATAACCGCTGCAAAATCCGGCGACAATCCGAAACGTCGCCCAGTTGTAGCGCCGGACTGTTTCGGCGGAAAACTTGCCGCGAATCCTCGTAGAAACCAGCAGATTAGGCCGAATCGCGGACTCCGCTGGCAGGAACGCATCTCGATGGAACTCGCCGGCAAAACGGCGCTCATCACCGGTGGACGGCGGATCGGGGCGCAGCTCGCGTTGATGCTGGCCGACCGCGGCATGAACATCGCCCTCAGCTATCTGTCCAGCCGGGATGTGGCGGAACGGACCGTGGCGGAGTGCGAGCGTCGCGGCGTCCAGGCGGTTGCGGTGTCGGCCGACCTCCGCGACCCGGAGCAGGCCGACCAACTCGTCGAGGCCGCCGTGCGGGCATTCGGTTCGGTGGACATGCTCGTGAATCTCGCCAGCATCTATCGGCCGACGCCGTTCGATCAACTGACGCCCGCGGACTTTCACGACCTGCTCGCCTCCAATCTCACTGCGCCATATTGGACGGCCCTGGCAGCGGCCCGGCAGATGCGGCGGCAACCGATTGCGGCAGGATTGCAGGGCAAGATCGTGCATTTCACCGACTGGGCGGTGGACCGGCCGTATCGCGGATTTCTGCCGTATCTCGTTGCAAAAGGGGCTTTGGCCACATTCACCAAAGCCCTCGCCGTCGAGCTGGCGCCGACGATTACCGTCAACGCGATCGCACCGGGAACGGTCGAGCCGCCGCCGAATCTAGCGCCGAAACACTTGGAGCAGATTCGGACGTCATCGGCCCTGGAACGCATCGGTTCAGCCGACGACGTCAACCGCGCGGTGCTGTATCTGCTGGAAGGGACCGATTTCGTCACGGGCGAGATTTATCGCGTGGACGGCGGGCGATTTCTCGGCGCCGTCGATCAGACTTCTGCTGATCGGTAGAAGCGTTTTCAAAACCCAATCTTGCTTGTTGCTTCCGGTGGCAGGACATTGACCGGAGATCGAGTACGCCGAAGGCGTTCGATCCCGCAGCCCAGGGTCGCGAGTCTGCGAGCGCACCCTTGGTAATCGGCAGAGACGCATCGACCCTGTAAGGGCCGCATCAACGGCGACATCTAACCCCGATGAAACCCTTTCAGGGTATGCGGTTCACCATCGATCGCCACCCAGGGTGCGCTCGCCGACTCGCGACCCTGGGCTGTGAGATTCAACGCCTTCGGCGTAAAAGCGATGCGGTTTTGGGACGGCTTCTAACGGTTTCTACCGCGGAAACTTCGCCTGCAACGGCCCGACGACTTCCACCGGGACGAACTCTTTTAGCCGAGCGGCGGTGTTGTCGCGGCCGAGTTGTGCCACTTGTTTGATCAGGCTGCTGGAGATGTGCGTGAACCGCTCGCTCGCCGTGAGGAAGACGGTTTCAATCTCGGCGTCCAAAGCCCGGTTGGCGAGCGACATCGTGAACTCTTTCTCGATGTCCGACAGTGTCCGCACGCCGCGGATCATGACTCGGGCCTGGCATTCCCGCAGGAAATCGACCGCCAGACCGTGAAAGGTGCGGACCGTCACGTTGGCCAGCGGGGCCAACACCTGCTGGGCCATGTGCAGGCGTTCGTCGGGAGTGAACAGCACCTGTTTTTCCGGGTTCAGGCCGATGCCGACGGTCACACGTTGAAAAATCCCCGCGGTGCGGCGGATGATGTCCTGATGACCCAGCGTGATGGGATCGAAGCTCCCGACATACACGGCATGATGGGAATCGAGCGACTGCGGCATGGCGAAGAGCCTGATTCGGGACGAGCGGCACCGAGGTCATTCTAATCACCAACCGTCTGGCGGCGCGCGGAGAAAATTGTGCGATCAGCGCGATGAGGAAGTTCTGCCAATCTGACAGCCTGCGGCGACGCCGACGGAAACGGCCGGTCGATCGGTGTGATGTCCCACCGTTTGCCGCATTGACCGAGCGGCGGTCTCCGCGATTGCATCCAGCGGCTGGGAAATGGGTTAGCGAAGCGGGGGAATCGCCGCCCGGACTCCATTCCGAGGACGGAACACCGTTTGCTTAAGTAGCGAGACGTCGGATTGTCGCGTGCTGCGAGGTGTCAGATGCCCGTCTTTCGTTGGGGTCAACCCTGGGTTCCCTTTCACGAGCTGGAACGGGAGGTCGACCGGTTGCTGGCGACGGTGTCGCTGTCACTCCAGCAGGGCGTCCGCTTCGGCCGCCAGTTTCCCGCGGTGAACCTGTTCGAGGTCGATCAGGAACTGCTGCTGACCGCGGAGCTTCCGGGCGTGCGGCCGGAGGATCTCGAAGTCACGGTCGCGGACGGCGTCCTCACGCTCAAGGGGCGACGAACCGGCCCGCCCGACGTCCCCGATGACCGTTTTCGCCGTCAGGAGCGGATGCGCGGCGCGTGGCAACGGTCGCTGCAATTGCCCGAGCGAGTGCTGGAAGAGCAACTTTCGGCGGAGTTTCTGAACGGCGTGCTGAAAATCCGGCTGCCCCGTGCGCCGGTTTCGCAGCCGCGTCAAATTAAAGTGGTGGACGCCAACGCGGATACCAATGGTTGAGGCCCGTGATGTCGCAAGAACTCGTGAGCGGTGAAACGAATGCCACGCCGGCACGGGACGCGTCCCCGCCGCAGCAGCAGATCGTGTTTACGCCGCCGATCGACATCTTTGAAACCGACGACGGTCTGGTGCTGCTCGCCGATCTCCCCGGCGTGACGGCCGAGACGCTCGAATTGCAGGTTCAGGACAACAAATTGACCCTGTTCGGCCGCGTGTCAGAACAGGCTCCCTCGGACGCCCGGTTGGTGCACGGGGAGTATCAGGTCGGGCATTTCTTACGATCCTTCATTCTGAGCGATGAAGTCGATCACGAGCGGATTTCCGCGAAACTGAACCTCGGCGTGTTGGAAGTGATGCTCCCCCGCGTCAAACGGGGCGAGCCGCGGCGGATTCAGGTCGCGATTGAGTAGCCGTCCTCTCCCCTCGCCCAGCGCTTCGCTGGGAGAGGGGCCGGGGGGTGAGGGTGCCTTTCTCTCTTGGTTTTGGCTTTCGAGGCGAAGAAAAGACGGAAGCACCCTCACCCTAACCCTCTCCCACGAAGCGCGGGAGAGGGGACCAGGCGGTCGTCCCACCGGCAGTTTTTGCCGATTTGTCTGGACGCACATTCCGGTTTCCGATACATGCTCACCCGCGTCCCGGCAGCTCCGGCTACCGGTGTCGCGCATTCTCTGCGCGGAGAGTGCCGTCGCGACCTGTCACCCGTGCTGGATGCCGCGTTGAACCGTCGGGGGGGCCAACATCCGCTGATCCGCCGAGGACGCTCGTCCGCCGCCGTGGGGCTGCGCGTCCTACTGGCGGCGATCATCGGCTGTTCGGGCGGTTGCTCGACCGTGGTTTCCAATCGAAAAGTCGTTTCCAAGTCCCGGACGGTGGTCTCCGACGACGACGAAGACCACTACCGTTTGGCGGCATCGAATGCGTCGCAGTCGATCATCGACGAGCCGCCGGTCATCACCGCTCCGCCACTCGACATGGCCCCCCGGACGATCCGCGAGCGCGGCAACGACGAGCCGTGGAACATCGCGCTGATCGAGGCGCTGCACATCGCCATCCGCAACAATCCGATCATCCGCCAGAACGCCCAGTTTCTGTCGACGTCCAACACGTTGCTCGACAATCCGGAACCCAATCCGTCGGTGTTCGACGTCGCGTTGCAACAGACGGGCGTCTTGTTCGGCGCCCGCGGCGAGGAAGCCGCGCTGTCGGACTTCATGCCGCAGGTCAGCGGCAGCTTGCAACGCGGCCGCGACATGGACGTGCAGAACAACTTCTTCCTCGGCGGCGGGTTGCTCCCCGGCAGCACGCTGGTGACGGACAACGGGCAATTCGATGCCCGCGTGGATCAGCAACTCATCACCGGCGGCACGTTCTCGATCATCCACAATTGGGACTACGAGCAAAGCAACCAGCCGGGACTGCTGTTTCCCTCGACCTACACCGGGTCGCTGGGGGCGGAGTTTCGTCAGCCATTGCTCGCCGGCAAGGGAGCGGAGTTCACGGAGATCGCCGGTCCAATCGGGTTGCGGAACAACATCCAAAGCGGCGTCGCACAGGGGATTCGGATCGCCCAGATCAACGAGAAAATTGCCTGCGTCGATTTCGAACTGGCGATCAAGGCGTTGGCCCTCGAGGTCGGCGAGACCTACTGGCAACTGTTCCAGGCGTTTCGCGAATACGATGCCTTTATCTCCGTCCGCGATTCGGCCTACGACGTCTGGCAACAGGTGCAGGCGAATGAGGACGCGTTGGGGGGCGCGGTCGTCGCCCAGGCCGAGCAGACCTATCTGGAAAGCCGCTCCCGCGCCGAAGGAACCCTGGGCACGATCTACGAGACCGAGACGCGGCTGCGGCGCTTGATGGGCCTGCCGGTCGCCGACGGCCGGCTGCTGCGTCCGAACGCCATTCCGCATACGACGGACATCACCCCGCAATGGGAGGGCATCCTCGCCGATGCGTTCAGCTACCGCACCGAACTGCAGCGGCAGAAGCTCAGCATCCAAAGCTTCGACTGGCAGTTGACAGCCGCCCGCAGCCTGCTGCAACCCCGGCTGGACTTCGTCGGCGGCTACCAGCTCAACGGCTTCGGCGACCACCTGATCGCCGGTTCCAACGACGACGACATCACTCAACGCGGCTACAACAGCGCGTACGGCGCGCTGTTCCGCGGCTCGCAACAGGCCTGGAACATGGGTTTGTCGTTCTCGATGCCCATCGGGTTCCGCGCCGAGCAGGCGCAGGTCCGGAATCTCGAACTGAAGGTGGCCAAAGCGCGAGCCGCACTGGTGGCGCAGGAAGGTGAGGTCCGGTACGAGTTGTCGAATGCCCTGCAGAACATCGCCCGTCATTTCACGCTGATGCAGACCAACGAACAGCGCGTGCAGGTCGTGCAGCGGCAAGTGGACGCCTTGCAGGCCGAGTATCAGGCGGGCCGCGGCGATCGGTCAACCATCGACCTGTTATTGCGGGCGCGGTCGGCGCTGGCCTCGGCGCAGTCGGAGTATTTCCGCAGCCTGACCAGTTACAACACGGCCCTGTGGGATCTCGATTACCGCCGCGGCACCATCCTGCTGAATAACGCGGTGCAGTTCGAGTCGGTCCTCGCGCAGCGCTGAATCCCAGCCGAGAGCGCCAGCGAACGGCGACTCTTCTGGCCATTTCTCACGGCATACGAGGCCGCTTTCCGCTCTCCGAACGGCTCGCCGGCTGTGATCTTTTCACCGCCAAACTGTCAATCGCAGTTTGGCGTAAGTCCGTGCGTGACACCGTGGCAGGCGGTTCATCCCTCGCCCCTCGCGTGTCAAAATCAGTCACATAGCGCGGCATGGATTGATGCGTGCCCGCTGGGCGGTCGCCGCAACTCGAGGGCTCTCTTTCCCTTTCGACACCGGTGTCGACGAATGCCGCTTTTTCCGGCAATTCGCTGTCTCATAATGCTGCGGGTTGTCCGGCCGTCTGAATCAAATTGCCGCAAACGAATGTTTTTTGGTGGCAAGAGGTTAAAGAGGCACGGAGAATCGCATTGTCCTGCGTAGAATCGACGGTTCGCGATTTGCCGTCTCTCCCGCAAAAAAATTCGACTGTTCTTCACCACGACTTGGCAGCAAAGGTCGGAGACTATGCCCCGTAACTGGTTGCGCAACCTGAGTGATCGTCTGTCCGCCAAGTCCTCGCGTCGGCAAGTCCGCCGCAGCCGCAAGCCGGGCGGGGCGAATATCCAGCCGTTGGAAAACCGCGTGCTGCTGGTGGCGCCCACGCTGGTCGGGGCCACCACGTTCAACCTCAGCGAGAATGTGGGGGTGAACACCGTCGTTCTGAATCCGTTCACGAACACGGCGTTCTCCAACAACTACACCGACCCGATCACCGGCGCGACGTACGTCAACCCGTCCAACGGGCATTTCGTCGGGGCTCTGAACGCCACCCCGAACGACGGCGGGCAGGTGATTCTGGACATCAATGAGCCGCCGGGCACGGTCATCACCGCGGCGACCCCCTTCAACGTGATCTTCAACAACGTCACGCGGCAGGGCGAAATCTACATCAACAACTTCGAAGCGATCGACTTCGAGGAGAATCCGACCTTCACGATCACCGTCCGGATCACCGATTCCGGCACGGCTGGCGTGCCGGAAACGAACGACGTCACGTTCACGGTGAATCTGATCAACGGCAAGAACGACATTCCCTACATC
>JAWXBB010000159.1:0-20649 GCA_034439795.1 Planctomycetaceae bacterium
CAACGCGCTCTATGTCGCCGACAGCTACAACCACAAGATCAAGCGCGTCAACCTGACCACGCGCGAATCGACCACGTGGCTCGGCACGGGGAAGGCGGGCACGGCGGTCGATGTCCCGCAGTTCGCCGAACCGGCCGGGTTGGCCATCGCTCAGGGAAAACTGTACGTCGCCGACACGAACAATCACCGGATCTGCGTCGTCGATCTGGAAACGAAGAAGACCGAGGTGCTGACCATCGATGGCCTGTCGCCGCCGTCGCCGCCGAAGACCACGGACGAATCGCCGTCCACGACCGCCATCGACGTCGAGCCGCAGAAGATCGCCGCCGGTCGCGCGCTGGAGTTTGCGATCAACCTCGTGCTGCCCGAGGGGTACAAACTGAACCCGCAAGCCGCGGTGACGTACCGTGTGACGGCGCAGGAGACGCAGTCGCTGATCGCCGCCGACGCCCTCAATGCCCGCGATGAAGCCGTGACCGAAGGAACGACGGCGAAGATCGCATTGCCGCTCGCGGCGAAATCGGGAGCGGCGAAGCTGCAAGTCTCCGTCTGGTACACCTACTGCCGCGACGGGCAAAGCGGACTCTGCAAGCTGGGTTCCACGACGTGGAACGTCCCCGTGGAGGTGTCCCCCACGGCGACTGCGACCGTGATCCCGCTGATGACGCCGCCGGTGAAGTGATCCTCTTGTCCCCTCGCCCGCCGCTTCGGTGGGAGAGGGTTAGGGTGAGGGTGCCTTTGATTTTCTCACGAATTGAGAGCAAAGGCGAAAGGCACCCTCACCCCAGCCCTCTCCCCGCAGAGCCGGGGCGAGGGGGCAAGAAAGACGCCCAGGGATAGCAATCCCTGGGCTTCCGCAGCCGTCTCCCACGGCGGTACAATATTTCCGCCATCGCCGCAGCGCCGGCGGCAGCCCCCGTCACCCTTTCCGACTTCCGGAGCCGCACCCATGACTCAGCGTTCCCACCGTCGCGACTTCCTCAAGACCACCGCCGCCCTCGCCGGCGCGACCCTGCCGTACTGGACCACTTCGGCCCAGAACCGCGCCCTGGGCCATTCGCTGGTCGCCGACCGGCACATCCTCGGCTGCATCGGCACCGGCGACCGCTGGGACCAGGTTGTCACCGGCGCGCTTAAGCACTCCGACTGCGTCGCCGTCTGCGACGTCGACAAGAGTCACATGGAGAAGGGCCGCGAGAAGGTCACCGACATCCAGGGGAAGAACGGCAAGGACATCCCCGTCGACATGCACGAGGACTATCGCAAGGTTCTCGACCGCAAAGACATCGACGTGGTGACCATCGTCACCCCCGACCACTGGCACAGCAAAATCGCCATCGACGCCATGCGCGCCGGCAAGGACGTCTACTGCGAGAAGCCGCTGACGCTCACCATCAACGAAGGCAAGCAGATCCGCAAAGTGCTGCAGGAGACCAAGCGGGTCTTCCAGGTCGGCACGCAGCAGCGCAGCGAGATGGGCCTCAACTTCCTGAAGGCCGTCGCGATGATCAAGCAGGGCCGCATCGGCCAGGTGCAGAAGATCATCTGCGACATCGGCGGCTCGACCGACAGCGGCGCGATCTCGGAAGCCGACGTGCCCGAGGGCCTCAATTGGGAGCTGTGGCTCGGCCAGGCCCCGAAGGTCGCCTACCGTTCCAGCAAGGAAGCCAAGTCGTCGAACGGCAAATACCCGGCGTCCCGCAGCCATTACGAGTTCCGCTGGTGGTACGAATACTCCGGCGGCAAGATGACCGACTGGGGCGCCCATCACGTCGACATCGCCAGTTGGGCGCTCGGCATCGATGAAACCGGCCCCGTCACCGTCGAAGGGACCGCCGTCCATCCGTGCGAAATGAAGAACGGGATGCCCACGCAGGACGACCGCTACAACGCCGCCGTCTCGTTCGACGTGACCGTGATGTGCCCCGGCGACGTCGAAATGCACATCGTCAGCAACTCGAAGGACGGCAACGGCATTCTGTTCGAGGGCACCGAAGGCCGCTTCCACGTCAGCCGCGGCAGCATGAAGGGGGCGCCCATCGAAGCCCTCAAGGACAAGCCGATCACCGAAGACGACCTGATGAAGCTGTACAAGGGGAAGAAGCCCGGCAACCACATGGGCAACTTCTTCGAGTGCATCGCCGACCGGACCGACCCGATCTCGGACGTCTACTCGCACCACCGCGCGATGACGACGTGCCACCTCGCCAACATCGCGATCCGCCTCGGCCGCAAGCTCACGTGGGACGCCGAGAAGGAGCAAATCGTCGGCGACTCCGACGCCAACCAGTGGCTGTCGCGCGAACAGCGCAAGGGGTATGAGATCGACGTGATCGTGTGAGGTTGATGATCGAGAGTTGATGGTTGATGGAATCAGAGAAGCCCAGGGGTCGCACCCCCTGGGTTTCTTGCTATGCGGTAGACTATGTGTGATTTTAGGAGACGGAACATGCCGACAACCCTTGCCGACCTGACCGCCGCCGCCCGGCAATTGCCGCGCGAAGAACAATTGCAGCTGGCCGAAACGCTGCTGCAGCCGCTGGCCGATGACGACGAATTGACCGTCGAGCAATGCTGGATTCTGGAAGCCGAGCGGCGTTGGGATCGCGTTCAACGGGGGGAAGCGGAGCTTGTGGATGGCCCGGCCGCGCTGGCTGCCCTGAAGGCGCGCCTGCAATGACCCCGTGGCGGTTCGAAGCAGAGGCGCTCGCGGAATTGGAAGCGGCGTCAGCGCGATATGACGACGAACGGGGCGGCTTGGGATTGGAGTTTACGGTGGCGGTTGAGACGGCCATCGAAGCCGCCTGCCATGATCCGACCGCCAATCCAATCGAGCGCGGAAATGTTCGCCGCCGCAGAGTGCTCCGCTTCCCCTATGACGTCATCTTTGGTATCGACGCAGCCGGTGTGGTTGTTGTCGCCGTGGCGCACCATCATCGCCGGCCGACCTATTGGCGGAAGCGCAATTGAGGAACCAAGCATGACCTGGATTCGCACCGTCCCCAAATCGCAGGCGGATGACGCGTATCGGGCGGCGCTCGACGCCCAGCACGGATGGTATCCGCAGGAGTATGCCGAGCAGGTGCCGGGGATCCCGAACAACGACGGCGACGGCATTGTCGCGGCGCTCAGTCTCATTCCGAACGCGCTGCATCACCACTTCGCCACGTTCGGGTCGCTGATGGACCCCGCCTTGCCGCTCTCCCGCCGGCAGCACGAACTGATCGCCACCGTCGTGTCGCAGGCGAACTGCACGCGGTATTGCAGCGTCTCGCACCGCGAGTTCCTGAAGCGGGCCACCGGCGACGCGGCGTTGGTCGACGCCGTCCACCAGGACTTCCGCACGGCCCCGCTCACCGCCGCCGAGCGCGCAATGTGCGACTACGCGGACCAACTGACCCGCGATGCCACGAAGCTGCAGAAGACGGACATCGACGGCTTGCGCAGCGTCGGTTTCGACGACCGCGGCATCCTGCAGATCACGCTCATCGCCGCGTGGTTCAACTCGATCAACCGCGTCGCGGACGCGCTGGGCGTGGGACGGGAAGGCCCATGAAGGTCAAAGATCTCGTGGCCCGGATTGAGGCTGACGGCTGGTCGCAAGTGCGGCAGAAGGGCAGTCATCGTCAGTTCCATCACCCATCCAAGCCGGGAACGGTTACAATTTCGGGAAAGCCCAGTGTCGATGTCCCGCCGGGCACGCTCAACAGCGTGTTGAAACAGGCCGGTCTCAAATAGGAATTCCCATGCGATACATGGTGGTCGTGGAAGAGGGGCCGGACAGCTTCGGGGCCTATGTCCCGGACCTGCCGGGGTGCATTGCTGCCGCAGAGACCCGGCAGGAGGTCATGCAACTGATTCAAGAGGCCATTGATTTTCACGTCGAGGGCCTCAAGCAGGAAGGGGCCGCGGTGCCGCCGCCGCGCTCCCGCAGCGAATTCGTGGAGGTTCATGCCTGACCGCGTCGGTCGCCAAATCAGGCGTTATAGTCATGGCATTGTGTGAAGAAGGCGCCTTGGCCGAGCGACCTTGAAGACATGCTTGCCCAAGGCTGCAAGCATGGCACCCATTGAGAGGGGACACGCATGACTCAAGAGAGGAACGTGGCAAGCATTCGGCTGCGTCCGTCGATGTATATCGGTTCGACGAACGAACGCGGATTGCTAGTGCTGCTCGACGACGTGATCGAGGGAGCGCTCGATGAGTTTCGAGAGGGGTTCGCCACCAGCATTCGCGTCCGGCTCGACGCCAACGGACGGATGACTGTTTCGGACGACAGCAACGGCGTGGACCCGACTCTTTGTCTGCCAATGGGCCAAATTGCACTGGAGGCCATGTTGACTGACGTCCGGGCCGAACGGCCGATCAATGGGGTGCTCGCCAAAGGGAGTCCGCATGGCCTCGCTTATTGCGTAATCAACGCATTGAGCCGCGAGTGCGTGGTGGAGTCCTGTCGCGATCATCAAACCGCCCGCTTGATCTTTGCACAAGGTCGAGCCGTCGAGCCGCTGGCCATCGCAGAATCCCATTTGCCGAACGGCTTCACGGTCAGCTTTCTTCCCGATCCCGAAATCTTCGGCGACGCAAAACTGAGTCCGACGATTGTGCGTAAGTTCCTCTGGGAGCAGGCCGTCCTCTCGCCCGGCGTGCGGATTGTCTTCCACGACGAATCTGCAGCATTCAGCGAGACGTTCCGGTTTCCCGATGGAGTCCTGGAGTTCGTGAAGCGTGAGAGCGCCGATGAGCAACCCATCTGGCCGGCGCCGGTCCGCTTCGAATGCCGGTTGGGCCGTCACCGTCTCGATATCGCTGCTCATCTGGTGAATCGGTCTGCCCCGCGGCACACGGCCTTTGCGAATCGCAGTCCCTGCTCTCAGGGAGGAACGCACGTCAACGCTGCCTATGCGGGGATTGCCAAGGCCCTGCAACGATGCGCCCCGCTGAGCATGAAGGGCATCGAAGGTTGGGGCACATGGGATTTCGTGCGCGGAGTCGTCCTGGCGATCGCAGTCGATATTGAGGATGCGCACTATGAAGGCCCCGTCAGAGAGAAACTCGCCAACCCCGAGATCGACCGGTGGGTGACCACCTTCGTTTCCACATCATTCGAGGAGTTCTTCTTGACGCATTTCGACTACATCCGGCGCTGGCAGGCCGCGTTAGAGGCCGCGGACGTAGTCCCCCGTGAGTAGGAAGGGTGGGCCACGGGGAAACAAATGCCCCCCGCCACTTTACGCCCGCCGCACCGCGAACGCTGTGTGCTTCACGGCCGCCTTCTCAACGACGTATTCGCGGCGCGTGGCGAACTCGGCGAAGACCGCGGCGCTGCGGGCGTTGTCGGCGCCGCCACGGTGGGCGTGCAGCAGGTA
This sequence comes from Planctomycetaceae bacterium, assembly GCA_034439795.1. Taxonomy (GTDB): domain Bacteria; phylum Planctomycetota; class Planctomycetia; order Planctomycetales; family Planctomycetaceae; genus DSVQ01. The sequence continues at coordinate 5,370 of JAWXBB010000159.1, forward strand.
ACGCAGCGTCAGCGGGGCGGTCTTCGTGATGACCTTCGCGTCCTCGAAGCACGCGGAAGCCCCCATCCAGCCGTCTTCGCGGACGTGCCAGTGAGTCGGGTGGCCGGGGTTCGACGGGTGGTCGAAGAACGTGATCCCCTCGACGACGTCGCTGGTCACCGGGCCACTGCTTACCGGACCACTGTAGTCCATCCACTTCGCCTGCTGGCCGAAGATCGCCGGTTCGCCGACGCGGCCTTCGCTGTCCGTCAATTGGCCGCCGCCGAAGTACGCCGCGATCGACTTCGCCACGCGGACGGCGAGGAACCCGAAGTTCGTCTTGCCCAATTCCAGCTCGGTGGCCGTTGGCGTGAACGTGGACTGCAATTCGAGGTACGTCTCGCCATCGGGACCGGGCCGCACGCCGGCGACGAGTTGCTGCGTCATCAGTTCCTTGGGATCGTGGCCGTCATACCAGCCGAGTTTGACCGCCATGATCGCTTCGTCGTCGCCGTCGACGTACGCCAGCCACTCCTGCTGCCGGATCACGGCCTTGCTCTTGTAGCCCCAGAAGTCGATCCCGAGCACCTTGTTGTGGGCGAACCAGACCGACTGATGATGATCGTGATTCGGCGCGCCGGGATGCCCCATCCGCGTCAGCGATTGACCGCTCGGCCCCAGCAGCGGATAGAAGTACGGCCGCGGGTAGTCGTCGCCGAAATGCCACCGCAGCCGTTCGTGGCCGTCGATAGTGAAGGAGACCTGGTGGCCGGCGACGGGGGTGGCCTGGCAACGCGGCAGTGGCATGAGACGCTCCGGCAAGGACAGTAGGGTGGGCCGAGTCTTCGAGTCCCACCAACGATCAACCACCGACGTGGTGGGACTCGAAGACTCGGCCCACCCTACAAAACTACAGCCACAACTGCACCCGTTCGCGCAGGCCCGGCGGCAGGCGCTTCGTCACGGCCTTCTCGATCTGCGACGCGTGGTAGCGCGTGCTGAAGTGCATGGCGATGATCAGTTCGTTCTGGAAGCGGTCGGCCCGCTCCAGGATGTCGTCCAGGTGCATGTGGCCGTATTTGTGGATCTTCTCCCGGCGGTGTTCCGGGCGGAAGAACGTCAGTTCCGTGATGAGAATCTGCGCCTCGAACGCCGGCGGATAGCCGTCCAGTCCCGCCGGGGACGTGTCCCCCGTGTAACAGACCAGCGGCGTGCGGATTTCGGCCGTGACTTCCATCCCCGACAACCGCAGGTCGCGAATCTGATCCCCCGTCAGACCCTGATATTCCGGCTTCAATTTGCGACGGCGCTGCCAGACGCAGTACCCCACCGACGGCACCGTGTGCGTGGTCGCGAAGACTGTCACGACGTGGTCGCGCGACAGCTCGATCTCCTGGCCCGGCTCGACGCCGATCAGTTGGCAGTTCATCCGGCCACGGTCGAGCCGCTGCCAGACCTTGAGCAGCTTGTCGGTCCATTCGACGTTCGCCGCGGGGAGGTACAACGTCGGCGGCTCCATCTTCATCATCCGCCTGCGGGCGACGAACACCGGCAACGCAGCCATGTGGTCGAGATGCGCGTGCGTGATGAAGATCGTCGGCGTGCCCATGAAGTCCCACGGGCTGCCGCCGAGATCGAAGCCGAGCTTGAGTTCGGGAATCCGCCAGTAACTCTGCACCGCGGCGCGCGAATACCCCTCGACCGTCAGGCCCTTGTGATGCAGCGTTCGGACGGGGAGGTTGTCTAACATGAGCGCGACGGATGATCCACTGGCAAAGTGAATGGAGGGCAAGAAAACCGCGAAGGCGCAAAGGACGCGAAGAAAGACCAATCAGAAAGCAGATTCAATGGACTATCGAGGAAATGAGGATCAGAAAGCGTTGTGGATTCATCTTTCGCTGCATTCCAGGCTTCCTGACAAGCATCTCTTGGCTTTGTCTTCCTTCGCGTCCTTTGCGCCTTCGCGGTTTTCTTGCCAGCCTGAGTTCTTGACGTTCACAGCTTGACCAGCTTCCCCGTCGCGATGCTCTTGGCTTCCGCCTGGCAGATGCGCAGGGCGTCACGGGCCAGTTCGCCGGAAAGGAGCGGGGCGGGCGTGCCCGTGCGGACGGCGTCGACGGCGGTTTGCAGTTCGGTGGTGAAGGCGGCACACCATTCGCCGCCCCCCTTGAGTTTGGGCTGGGTCACTTTGCCTTTCGTGATGAGCGTCAGCGGGCGGTCCGCGGACCATTCGCCGCCAAGCGTCCCCGCGGAGAACAGCAGCGTCGCCTTCTCGAAGTAGAACTCGTAGCCGTGCGCGAAGGCGAGTCCCTCGGCGGCGATCCCCCCGCTGACCGCCGACACCGTCGGGCCATCCCCCTCAAAGACATATTGGGTGTGGACGTGGTTCACGAAGCCGTCCTGCAACAGCCCGCGCGAGAACACCTGGCTCGGCTGGCCGCATACCAGACGGATAAAGTGATTGTCGTGGATGTGCAGGTCGATGCCCCAGCCCCCCAGCTTGCGGAAGTCGGACATGTCGCCCGACCACTTCGGCGGCGAGATCACGCGGCGAAAGTGCGCGGCGAGCAGTTTGCCGTACTTCCCCGACTTCACGCACTCGGCAGCGAACTGGAACTCCGGGAAGAAGGGGAGCACCTGGGCGACCATCAGCATACGGCCGGCTTTGGCCGCCGCGGTGAGCATCCGGTCGGCGGCCTTGGAGTCTGTGGCGATCGGCTTCTCGACGAGGACGTGCTTGCCCGCCTGGAGAGCCGCAACCGCGACCGCCTCGTGCTGATCGTTGGGGAGGCAGACATCGACGATGTCGATGTCCGGGTCGGCGAGCAGGTCGCGGACCTGGTCGTAGGCGCTGACCTTGGCGAGATCGAGCTGCGGGCCGCGGGGACCGAAGTTCCCCTGGATCGACGTCCAGTCGCCGGCGAGCTTTTCCGCGCTGCGGGTGCAGATGGCGGTGACGGCTCCCCCTTTGAGTTTGGACCCGGTCGGTTTCCCGGCCGCTGACAGTTTGGTCGCCGCCGCGAAGTGGGTCCAGCCCATAAAACCAATGCCGACAATGCCGATCCGGACCATCTGCGCGCTCCCGCCCGTGACTTGGACGCTCGGAACGTCCGGGTCACTTTTGCACTTCGATTGGCGAAACTCTAGCACGGCCAGAATCGCCGCGATTCCTAGGAAATTCAAGCGTGGCAGGCAGTTTCGGCGGACGGATCGACAGAAACGTCGAACCGGCGGAAGAGCCGCACCCCCGCGTCATAGGTGCCTGGAGATTGAGCAGGTACCGACTGCCTGTTTTTTAGGCACACCGTTGGCCGATTATTTCGATGCTATCGTGCCGATAGCCGTTATCGCCGTCGATCAAGCCGCAAGTCGCATCAGGCAAATAGATTGCATCTATATTTGCAACACCAGCCGGCAATTCTTGCGATGGCCAGGGAATCTGTGGGGAAACTCGAAAAATGTTGCGCGAATTCGTGAAAAGCGCTGGATTTTCTGGGTGCGCAGGTGTTATCTTTTCGACACGTTCTCTGTTTGATGACACTTAGATTCGCGCAATGGACGGCGTCCGGCGATGCGATTCGGGTGCGTGGGTGGTCCACCGAAGGCTCGGTGGGCGACAGAAACGTCCGACATCGCCCGGCTTGGTCGTGGGTGGCCAAACGAGTTCTGTCGTGCTGCCACAGGGATGCTTTCGGCATGCAGGAAGGGGTGGGGCTATGTTGGTGTTGTCGAGGAAGCCGGGTGAGAAGATTCTGATCGGCGACAACGTGACCATCACGATCGTCCGGATCGGACCGAATACCGTACGACTCGGAATCGACGCGCCGCGCGAACTGAATATCGTGCGGGAAGAATTGTGTCAGACCGCTCGCGTCGGCGACGGCTTGGACGGCGAACACAACGGCACCATCGACGTGCCGCTGTAAGTCGAACCGAACCCACGAACTCGCGATTCTCGATCGCGGTTCTCCGATGGGATCGTATTGCCCGGCGGATTCCAGTCCGCCGGGCGTTTTCGTGCGCCCCTCGCACGATCCGTTACCGTCCCAACTGTCGAGAGTGCATCTCGATTCTGGTTGCTCTTCGGCTCGGTCCCCTCGCCCCCGTCTTCGGGGGAGAGGGTTAGGGTGAGGGGGCTGAGCGCTTCCATCGACCTCCGAAGACAAACGTTTTTGTGAATCGACGCGATACAGAGCGCTCGCCCCCTCACCCCGACCCTCTCCCCCGAAGACGGGGGCGAGGGGGCCGGAGGGAACTCCACCATCGGGGCGCACGACCCATCCGGCAGAATATCGACGGATGTTGATGAAATCGGCCCCAAAACTGGTATCCTGAATGGTCCGCGGCGGCACGGGATTCACGCGGGCGTTCGGCTCGAAGGTGCCAATGTCGATCCAGCACACCACCAGCCCCCCCCTTGGGAGCGATGACGCATGTTGAACATCACCGGTCGAGGCACCGCCCACACCTGCGACGGGCTGTCCCGCCGCGACTTCCTGCAGGTCGGTTCGCTGGGGGCGGTCGGCCTGTCGCTGGCCGATCTCGCCGCGCTGGAAGCCCAGGCCGCGACCGCACCGGGTCAGAAACCGGGCCGCGATGAGCGGTCGGTCATCATGATCTTCAACCTCGGCGCGCCGAGCCAGCTCGACACGTTCGATCCGAAGCCCGACGCCGCATCGGAAGTCCGCGGGCCGTTCAATGCCATCCGCACGGCGTCGCCCGACATTCAACTGAGCGAGATTCTGCCGAAACATGCGGAGATCGCGAAGCACTTCTCATTGCTGCGGGCGTGCAATCACAGTTCCCCTGCGGTTCACGACGCCGGCTGGCAGATGATGCAGACCGGGCGGTTCTTCACCGGCGGCGTCAACACCCCGCACGCGGGGAGCGTGGCCAGCTACCTGATGGGCCGCCGCACCGATCTGCCGCCGTTGGTCGAGTTGCCCGAATTGATGGGTGCCGGCGGCGGAAACATCCCGAACGGTCAGGCCGGCGGTTTCCTCGGCAAGGCGCAAGACCCGTTCGCGCTCAACGCTGATCCATCGAAGCCCGACTTCACCGTCCCCGACCTGTTGCCGCCGAAGCAGATCGGCGAAGTCCGGCTGGAACGGCGACGCAAGTTGCGCGACGTCGTCGACTCCACGATCAACGCCTTCGAGAAGAGCGAGAACGCCGCGCTCTTGGACAGCGGGTTCCAATCCGCGTTCCGCATGATGACCAGCACGCAGGCCCGCGAAGCCTTCGAGCTGACCAAGGAGCCGATGGCCGTCCGCGAGCGCTACGGCATGACGCGTTTCGGCCAAAGCTGCCTGCTCGCCCGGCGGTTGATCGAAGCCGGCGTGCGGTTCGTCACCATCAACACGTTCCTCACCGTGTTCAACGAAGTCACGTGGGACATCCACGGCACGCTGCCGTTCACGTCGATCGAGGGGATGAAGAACACCGTCGCCCCGATGTACGACCAGGCGTATTCGGCCCTCATCGAAGACCTGGTGCAGCGCGGCCTGCTTGAGAACACGCTGGTCTGCAACGTCGCCGAGTTCGGCCGCACGCCCCGCGTGAACCCCGCCGGCGGCCGCGACCACTGGCCGCAATGCTGGACCAGCTACTTCGCCGGCGGCGGCGTGAAGGGGGGCCGCGTCATCGGCCGCAGCGACCCCATCGGCGGTTTCCCGGCCGAGCGCCCGGTCGCCCCGCCGGAGATTCTGGCAACGATCTTCCACAGTCTGGGGTTCAACATCGAATCGCACCTGCCCGGCCCGGCGGGCCGTCCATTCCCGCTGGTGGATTTCGGGACGAAGCCGGTGATGGAGTTGTTTACGTAGCGGATGTAGAACCGCGAAACACACGGAGGACAAGAAAAAAGACGACACAGGGAACGCAACGAGCGCTTCCTAACGCGAGCAACTACGCTTGGCAGTTCGGGCTTGGAGGCATGGGACAAATGCAGAACATTCTTGACTGGAACGGTCGCGACATTACCGTAGTCGAGAGCGATGGCGGTGTCCGCGCCGTCGTGCATTTTGCGGATAACCTCGTTCGAACCGGTGTAGCTCCCTGGCCACCCGGGGAAATCATCCAAAAGCTCTACAAGAGCGACCACCAAAGATCTTTCATGGGGCCTGATCGGGCAGCCGCAATTCAGGTGCTGTCCTTCTATTCTGACCTGCAGTCTCTTCACAGTGAAGATGCAATAACTTGGAGCGTATTTGGGCCACTTGCATATGACGAGGCCTCAATGCGATGCCGTTTCGTCGAGTCGCTGTTTCGGCTGATTGAACTTCCGGTCAAGAGGGTTGGCCAAGCTTCGGTTTGGCTCTGGCGGCGTGTCCCGCACCCGGACACCCAGGTTTCCGGGGGACCGGAAATCGACTTTGGAATATATTGCGACGAAGTGCTCGTCCTCGGAGAATCAAAATGGCGCGGTAAGTTCGCCGTGAAGCAGGGAAAGGCAAAGAACAAGGATCAGCTTGTACTGCGACAGGACTTTCTACAGAAACATGCCGCCTCTATGTGCGGCCAAGTGAACCGCATAGTTGTCCTTGCTGTGAGTTGGCATGGCAACCTGTTTGTAAAAAGTGATATCAGCCTTTCTCAAGGCATCATGCACTTGAAAGATCTTACTTGGGATTCGCTCATCTCTGAAACAGAACACCCGCTTAAGGATGAGCTGGGGCGCTACCTGAAATGGAAGAAGGATAACTCAAAGCCAGCCTAACTAAACCCTGCACTTGCCCGGCAGCGTGGTGTCGATTGGCATGCCACATGCGCGGACATCCGCCAGATAAGATGTTCAGCCAGAGACGAGCTAATTCTGGATCGACTTTTGGGCAAGGAGCACCATGAGGAAACCACGGTTTTCGTCGACGCTGTTGGTCCTAGCTGTGTGGACTTGCGGTTGCCAGAACAATCAGGACAAGGAGCTGGCTCAAGCGCGGGCCGAGGCGGAGGTCGCTCGTGGGGAACTGGCGCGATTGCAGGCTGCAGCCCCGCCCGGAGCACCGGCCCCGGCGCACGTGAAGGTCGGCGGAGAATTGTTCGCCACCACTCAGGGGGGAGACGTCAAAAAAAGTGCAGGAGTGAAGGTCTATCTGATTCCGATCACAAGCGCTGAACGCGAGCTTGTGGCCGTAGCCCACGGCCGTTACAGCGCCCTGGAAGCAGACTATGGACGCTTTAATCAAGAGCTGGATCGGAAGTATTCCCGTCGAAACGAATTCTCATCGAGTTTCACGCAGTCCGAGAAGCAGGAGGTCGAATCGCAAAAAGTTGCGTATAACGCCGAGTTCCAGGAGTACCTTGACAAGCACCGCACTCACCGCGCACGGGACGTGGACAAGGGGCTGGCCGTGCTGCTCGCCCGAGGGAAGGTAGCCACCGCCAACAGCGATGGACGATTCGAGTTCCATGTGCCGACCGGCGAATACCTGCTGCTGACCGAACAAAAGTCCTTCACGAAGGAGAAGCTCCTCTGGTTCCATCGCGTCGAGGTGCGCGACCAGGATGTTTCGCTCAGCCTCGATCAGAAGTCGGCGGTGTTCGGCCATTCTATGGCGGCACTCTCCCCGAACCTGGACGCACTAGACGTTCGGTTCCGCGACATCCTTTCGGCCGTCCAACCGCTGATCGCCGCAGGTCTCCGCGACCGGGTCAGAGAAGCCGAGCAACGGGAGGCCACATCGCTCGCGCAGGCGATCGCGGCGGACCCCGTTCGCGACGCCCGCCCTGTGCAGGACGTGACGATCAATCATCTCGCTGCGAACCCCGCGCCGGCTGAGACCTCGACAGAGGACGAAAAGCGGATGCAGGTGATCTTCCGGGATTGGGCCAAACTGCGCGGCAACGCTCTTAAGAGAGCGTCCAAAATGTCCAAGACGGCGGCCCAGTCGTACATGCGTGGGATCGACCAGGGACTTGTAAAGTCGTTGACAAAAAAGTACGACATCACCCACGAAGAGCTTGACCGCATTGAAGCCTACGGGGCGAAGAACAATTGGTGGGAGCAGTAGTAAGTAGGTGGGCCGAGTCTTCGAGTCCCACCACGATCAATCCCGTTGTGGTTGGGCTCAACTTGTTCCATCCCGCTGACTGCCACCCGTGCAATCCGACAACCGGCGAAGCTAATGCGCCGCTTCAAATGGATCGAATGGAATCTGCAGAAAATCGAAGACCACGCTTTGACGCCCGAAGCGGTCGAAGCTGCTTTCGATCGCGTTTACCAATTGAACAAGCGGAAGGACGGTTCGTTCGAGATGTACGCCGAGACGCACTCGGGCCGACGAATCTGGGTGATCTGGCGGTATGATCGTGAGGGGGATGCGATCCCGGACATTTTTGGCGACCTGGCGGACGCTCCGATCTTCGTGATCACCGCGTATTGAGGAATTCCACGATGATTGCCCCGAACATTGACGACCGCACGGCCGAACGGCGGGCGCGGGATGAGGCGATTGCCGCCGAGCCACTGCTCCCGCCGCCGGAGTTGCCGGCCGGTGCGCAGACATCCTCTGTGGAAACTCATTTCGCTCGTCGACGCCGCCCCGTGGCCCTGGCGGGGATTGTCGAAAACGGACTCGTGCGTCCGCTCGATGCTTCCATCAAGCTGGCGGAAAGCTCGCGGGTCATCATTGTCACATCGGAGTGAAGTAGGGTGGGACGAGTCTTCGAGTCCCACCACAGTCAGTTTTCGGTCTGCCCATTACGATAGATTTCATTGACGGCGACTGACGATGAACGTTTCGATTCCCATGCCCGAGGAAATCCGCCAAGCGGTGAGGGATGCGGCACCGAGGCCGGTGTTTCTGGTCGATCAGCAAACTGCGAACGAGTACGTCATCCTCCCGCTTGGAGAGTTTGTCAGGCTGTGCCAGGAAGCTGCACCGGATGGGTTTACGGAAGAAGAGCAGAAATGGCTTATCGTTCAAGCCGGCTTGCGTGCCGGGTGGGATGATCCTGCGATGGATGTTTACAACGATCTCGATCCACGAAGTAAGAAGTAGGGTGGGACGGGACGGTCCTTCGGATTGATTCATCAGGAGTGTTCGCGATGCCAATTCCGGTGCGCGAAGCCATAAAGAGAGTTGAAGCAGACGGTTGGTATCTGGTCCATCAAAAGGGCAGTCATCGTCAGTACAAGCATGCTGTAAAATCGGGGCGTGTCACGATTGCAGGTAATCAGTCGGACGAACTGCATCCAAAAACATTTAAGTCAGTCCTGCGGCAAGCGGGGCTAGAGGACCAATGATGCGTTACGCAATCATCATCGAACCCGGTGAACGGAACTTCTCGGCGTATGTGCCGGACTTGCCGGGTTGCGTGGCCACTGGGCAGACCGAGTCTGAAGTGAAGCGACAACTGCAGGCGGCCATCGACCTGCATCTCGCTGGTTTGCAGGAAGATGGCATGGCGATTCCCGTCTCTTCGTCTTTGTGTGCTTATCTTGAAGTCGAAACCGCCGCTTGAGGGTGCATCTGTGAAGTGGTTCTGCTGCCTGATCGGCCTGATGCTGGCGATTCCTGCCTCCGCCGCGGACATCGCCGTCTTCCCTGCTGACATCCGCCTCACCGGCCCCGAAGGCCGGCAGCGGTTGCTCGTGCAGGAATCGGTCGGCGATCTCGTCGGCCGGCAACTGCGCGAGGGGGTGCAGTTCGCGTCGTCCGATCCGAATGTCGTCAAGGTTGAGGACGGCGTCGTGGTGCCGACGGGAAATGGCAGCGCATCCATCACCGTCACGGCGGCCGGGAAGTCGGTGAACGTGCCGGTCGTCGTCGAACGGTTCGATCAGCCGCACGTCTGGAGTTTCCGCAACCAGGTGCAATCGGTGCTGTCGAAGGCCAGTTGCAACATGGGGGCCTGTCACGGGGCGGTCGCCGGGAAAAACGGGTTCAAGCTGTCGCTGCGCGGTTACGATCCGGAGACCGATTTCAACACGCTCACCCGGCAGGCCCGCGGTCGCCGCATTGTGCCGCACGATCCCGGCCGCAGTCTGGTGCTGACGAAGCCGACGGGCGCGATCCCGCACAAAGGCGGACTGCGGTTCAGCGAAGACTCCCTCGAATACCGCGTGATTTCCGAATGGATCGCCCAGGGGCAACCGGGGCCGAAGACCGATGACCCGCGCATCGCGCGGCTGGAGATTCTGCCGAAAGCGGTGCGGCTCGCGTCCGGCGTCACGCAGCAGATGGTGGTCCGCGCCCACTTCAACGACGGCCACATGGAAGACGTCACTCGGTGGGCCAAGTATTCGTCCACCAACCACACCGTCGGCACGGTCGACGACGGCGGCCTGGTCGCGGTCTCCGGCAGCGGCGAAGGGGCGATCGTCGCGTGGTATCTCGCGCACAACGTCACGGCGACCGTCACCGTGCCGTATTCGCAGCCGGTGCCGGCGGAGGCGTTCGCGGGTCCGCAGCGGAACATCATCGACGAGCTGGTGATCGCGAAGCTGCAGGCGCTGAACGTGCCGCCGTCGCCGATCTGCACGGATGGTGAGTTCCTGCGGCGGGCGCAGCTCGACACCATCGGCGTGTTGCCGACGCCCGACGAGGTCCGCGCGTTTCTCGCCGACGCCGATCCGCTCAAGCGCGAGAAATTGATCGAGACGCTGCTCACCCGGCCGGAGTTCGTCGACTATTGGACGTATCAATGGTCCGACGTGCTGCTGCTCACCGGCAGCCGGTTGCGGCCGGGTGCGCTGAAGGCGTATTCCGAGTGGATTCGCGAACGGGTTGCGAACAACACGCCGTGGGATGAATTTGCCCGCGAGGTCGTGCTGTCGAAGGGAAGCACGTTCGAGAACGGGGCCGCGAACTTTTACGCGCTGCATCAAGACCCGCAGGACATGTCCGAGACGGTCTCGATGGCGTTCCTGGGGATGTCGATCAACTGCGCCCGCTGCCACGATCACCCGCTCGAAAAGTGGACCAACGACGAGTATTACGGCATGGCCAGCCTGTTCGCCCGCGTCCGCGGCAAGGGCTGGGGCGGCGACTTCCGCAACGGCGACGGCAACCGCAGCGTGTTCCTCGCCGAGCGGGGCGAAGTCATCCAGCCCCGCACCGGCCGACCGCAATTGCCCAAGCCGCTTGACGGCGAAGCGATTCCGTTCGACACGGAGTTCGACCGCCGCGAGCATCTCGCGAACTGGCTCACGTCGCCAACGAATCCGTACTTCAGCCGCGCGATCGTGAACCGCGTCTGGGCGAACTTTTTGGGTGTGGGCATCGTCGAAAAGGTCGATGATCTGCGGCTCACCAATCCGCCCAGCAACGACCGGTTGATGGCGGCCCTCGCCGCCGAACTGGTCCGCTACAAGTACGACCTGAAATCGCTGATGCGGCTGATTCTCACGTCGCAAACGTATCAGCGGTCGAGCACGCCGCTGCCGGAGAACGCCGGCGACGAGCGGTTTTACGCCCGGTTCTATCCACGGCGGCTGAAGGCGGAGGTGCTGCTCGACGCCGTCGCCGACGCCACGGACGTCCCCACGGAATTCAAGGACCACCCGGCGGGGACGCGGGCGCTGCAGCTCAAGGACACGGCGGTGGCGTCGTACTTCCTCGACACGTTCGGCCGGCCGGAGCGCGTGCTGACCTGCACCTGCGAGCGGAGCGACGAGCCGAGCATGACGCAGGTGCTGCACCTCGCCAACGGCAAGACGCTGCTCGGCAAGCTGGAGGCGAAGGAGGGCCGCATTGCGAAGCTGATCGCCGACAACGCGGACGCGGACCGCATCGGCGAGGAACTGTTCCTGTCCGCCCTCAGCCGCTTGCCGACGACGACCGAACAAGCCGCCCTCGTCGCCGCGTTCTCGGAAGCCCCCGCAGACGACCGCCGGGCGGTTCTCGAAGATTTGTTCTGGAGCGTGCTGACGAGCCGGGAATTTTTGTTTCAGCATTGAGTCAATGCTGACTCACGTTGAGAACCCACGAGAGGAGTGTTGCAATGCCTCAGAGTTGGTTGGACTCCCCGCGGTGGAATCAACTGCGGGCTGGGATCCTGCAGGGCGTGGCGTCGGTCTCGGCGATGTCCGCTGCATCGCCCATGCTGCTGGTGCTGACCCTGGCGCTAATGGCCTTGGCCGGCGCGTTGGAAAGCCCGCTGCTGTTTGCGTTGGCGGTCGTGCAGGCCCTGTTGCTGTTCAACACGCGCGGTGTCACAGGCGAATCGTCGACCGCGATGCAGGCCACAGCCGGAAAACTGTGGGGCCGGTTGCCGACCGCGGCGATGACTTGTCACGCGGCCTCCGTCTGCGGCACGATCGTCTACCGCGGCGTCTTTCGCCTGACGATGTGCCTGCTGGCCGCGGTCGGTGCGGGGTTGGCAACGCTCGCCTGGTTCGTGCTGAATGAAGTCGAATTGTGGCGGTGGACGACGCTGCAAACCGAAGGCCCGCCGCTGGGTCCGCTGCTGGTGTCCGGCGTAGCGACGCTGTCGGTGCTGCTGGTTTCGGGCTGGATCGCCTGTCGGACGCCGTTGCTGAATCCGTCAACGGATGCCAGTCGTTCGCAGTGAAAGAGGCCGATCAATGTCGATCGCTGAAATTCCCGTCGTGCAGACCACGCCACCACCGGCGGACATTCCCGAACTGCCGATCTGGCGACTGTCGGTCGAGCAGTACCACGCGATGATCGAATACGGCATTCTTCAAGAGGGCGAACCGGTTGAACTTCTCGCTGGATGGTTGGCACTGAAAATGACGAAAAGTCCGCCGCACGAATCGGCAATCCGTCGCTTGCGCCGCTGTCTGGAAGAACGCGTTGGGGCGGAATGGATCGTGGATGTGCAAAGCCCTATCGAACTGGCCGAAAGCGAGCCCGAGCCCGATCTGACTGTCGTTCGCGCGTCGGACGATGATTATGCCGAACGCCACCCGACGGCCGGGGATGTTGGCCTTGTCATCGAAGTGGCGCAGACCACGCTCGGGACGGACCGCGGCCTGAAGCTGCGGATTTATGCGGCAGCACTGATCGTCGAATACTGGATCGTCAACCTGATCGACGAACAGGTTGAGGTCTATCGCGAACCGTCATTGACCGAAGGCCGCGCGACCTATGCCAAGCGACAGGATTACAATGCCGGACAGTCTGTGCCGTTGTCACTCGCCGGGCAACCGGTGGGTGAGATCGCCGTGAACGACGTGCTGCCCTGATTACCTCCGATTTCGATTGAGATTCGCATCCGCAGAAAGCTCCCCACCATGCCGCGTTGGTTGACGTTGTTCGCCGTGACGCTCGCCGCCGGTCCCGCTGTCGCCGCGGAGGCGCCGGACTTCAATCGGGATGTCCTCCCCGTGTTCCGTAAATACTGCAACGGCTGCCACAACGGCCGCGAGCAGGAGGGGGGCCTGGTGCTGGAAGACTTCGCGCGGGCGATGAAGGGGGGCGAGCACGGCGTCGCCATCGCTGCGGGGGACAGCGCCAAGAGCCGGTTGTGGAAGTCACTTTCGCCAGGCGGCGAGCCGAAGATGCCGCCGGAGGACGCGCCGCAGCCGAAGGCCGCGGAACTGGCGGTCATCAAGGCGTGGATCGACGCCGGGGCCAAACCGCCCGCGGGAGGTCTCGCGGCGACCGGGCTGGTGACGCCGAAGGTCGAGCCGCAGGCGAAGGTCCGCGAACCGGTGACGGCGCTCGCGGCGTCGCCGACGGGACAATGGCTCGCCGTCGCGCGACCGGACGTCGTCGAGATCGTTTCGCTCCCCGACCGCAAACCGCTGACGACGCTCACCGGGCATACCGGCGCGATCGCCGACGTGCAGATCTCACGCGCCGGCGACCGGCTGGTGGTCGCCGCGGGCGAGACCGGCCTCGCGGGGGAAGCGACGATCTGGAACACGTCCGACTGGAGCCGCGTCGCGACGATCGCCGGACATCGCGATTCGCTGTACGCCGTCGCGTTCAGTCCCGATGGCGAGACGCTGGCGACCGCGGGCTACGACCGCGAAGTCCGCACCTGGAACGCGAAGACCGGCGAGCCGCGCGTGACGATGACCGGCCACAACGACGCCGTCTATGCGCTCGCCTTCCATCCCGATGGAAAGCTGCTTGCCACCGCCAGCGGCGACCGCACGGTCAAGCTGTGGAACGTCGCGACCGGCGAGCGGCTCGACACATTCATCCAACCCGCGAAGGAGCAGTACAGCGTCACCTTCAGTCCGAACGGCAAGCACATCGCGGCCGGCGGCGTCGACTGCCGGGTCCGCGTGTGGGAGATCACCGAGGGGGGCAAAGAGGGGACCAACCCGATTCTCTACGCCCGGTTCGCGCATGAGGCGCCGATTCTCCGCGTGCTGTTCTCGCCCGACGGGCGGCTGCTCGTGTCCTGTTCCGAAGAACGCCGCATCAAGGTCTGGGAGACGAAGACGTTCACGCAGGTCGCGTTGCTCGAACGGCAGACCGACTGGCCGGCCGCGATCTGTTTCGCTCCCGACAGCCGCACGCTGTATGTCGGACGGATGAACGGCGAACTGGCCGCGTATCCGGTGAATCCGAGTTGGGCCGATTCGGTGACCGACCTCGTCGCGTTGCCCGAATCGCCGGCCGCGACCAACGATCTCACGGCCCCGATGACCGCCGAGGTGGCTGAGGTCGAACCGAACGACGCCCCGGCTGCGGCCCAGTCACTGACGTTGCCCGCGATGGTGTCGGGCAAGTTCCAGAACGCCGCGGGGCTTGCCGATCGCGATCTGTACCGCTTCGCCTCCAAGGCCGGGCAGGTGTGGATGCTGGAGACCAACGCCGGCCGCAGCAAATCGCCGGCCGACACCAAACTCGAAGTGCTGCACGCCGACGGCCGGCCGGTGCAGCGGGCCGTGTTGCAGGCAGTCCGCGATTCGTGGGTCAACTTTCGACCGATCGATTCGTCGCAGTTGCAGATCCGCGTCGAGTTCTGGGAGGAAATGGACCTCGACGAGTACCTCTACATGAACGGCGAGATCGGCAAGTTCCACCGCGCGCCGCGCGGCCCCGATTCCGGCTACGACTTCTACGACAACGCCGGCAAGCGGCGGACGTACTTCGACACCACCGCCATCGCCCACGCCAAGGACGAGCCGATTTACATCGTCGAGGCGTATCCGCCGACGGCGAACCTCGTCGAGAACGGCCTGCCGGTCTTCCCGCTGTATTACGTCAACGACGACGACGGCGAACGGGAGCTCGGCAGCGATTCGCGGCTGACGTTCACCGCCCCCGCCGACGGCGAGTACCTCGTCCGCGTCACCGACACCCGCGACTTCCAGGGGGAGAGCTACACGTACAAGCTGACAGTCCGCCCGCCGAAGCCGGACTTTGACGTCAAAGTC
>JAWXBB010000160.1:0-8616 GCA_034439795.1 Planctomycetaceae bacterium
CCCGAGGCGCGCGAGGCGCTGGCCCGCGTGATCGCCGACCCGAAGGCGTATCGCACCGAGACGGCGGCGAAGAGCCAGTTTCTGATCGCGGAAACCTACTTCCTGCAGGAGAAATGGCAGGACGCGTTCCTGGCTTATCAGAAGGTGTATGCGTCCTACGCCTATCCCGAATGGCAATCCGCGGCCCTCATGCAGTCGGGCAAGTGCGACGAGCAGCTCGGTCACTGGAAGGAAGCCGCGGCGACGTTCGCCCAACTGATCCAGGAGTTCCCGCAATCGCCGTTCGTGGAAGACGCCCGCAAACGACAGCAGCAGGCGAAGCAACGGGCCGGCCAGTGACGCACCTGGAAAAAACCTCGCCGATGCGCTGGGGCGTGTGGTGTGACGATGTCGCGGCCGGACCGTGGCTGAAGGCACTCGCGCGGGAGACGCCCGCGCCGACGTTTGTCGCCGTCCGTGCGACGCCCGCGGATGACGCCGTGTGGCATGCCATCGCCGGCGTGGAGTTCATCGCCGACTGGCCGACGCTGCTGATCGACCGCACGCTCGACGCGGTGTTCATGACTGGCACCAGCAACGACCGGCTCGCCGCCATGCGGCAACTCGCCGAACAGGACCGGCCCTTGTGGATCTGGCCCGACGCGCAGCACGGCTTGCCGTTCGCGTACGAATTGGCGCTGATCGCCAACGACCGGACGACGCCCCTGCACGGCGTCTGGCGACATCGCTGCGATCCCGTGTTGCAGGCCGTGGTCGCAAGGCATCGGCAAGGGGATTTCGCCGGCATTGAACACATCGAGTTCGCACGCACGATCAGAGGCGATGGGATCGCAGACGGCGACGCTTCCATCGCGATGCAACAGCGGCTGCTGTCCGATCTCGATCTCGTGCGCTGGCTGGGAGGCCACGCGACCCGTGTGACGGCGCTGCGGACCACCGGACCGAACGGCCGATTGTGGAAACAGTCCGCGCTGCTCGCTGCCGAGTCCGGGCCGGGGGTCAGTTGGACGGGGGAAATCGTCGCCGGCGCTGCATCCGGGGCGCGGGTCCATCTGCACAATCGCGATGGCGGTCTCGTGCTCGTGGAGAACGCCGCGGGGCAGTGGAGCGCGGAGGGCGTGTCAGCGACAACGATCGAGACCCGCGAAGCCGCCAGCGTTCCCTGGACGGAAGTCGTCCGCGTGTTCGAGTGGTTCGATGCGTGCGAGCATTCGCTCGAACGGCGGCGGACGATCGAGCTGCATTCCGAGCCGGCGTCGGAACGGACCGTGTTCAAGACGCAGATGACGGCGATCGGCTGCGGCGTGCTGATGGCGACGCTGCTGTTCGCGCTGCTCTATCTCGCCGTCGGGGCGACCATCGGCGATCCGCAGGAAGCGCCGAGTTGGGTGCTGATCGCGTTCAACGTGCTGCGATTGTTGGTGTTCGCGCCGCTGGCGATCTTTTTGATCGCGCAGTTGTTGCTGCCGCTCACGCGGACGCCGCCTCAAAGGGATTGAGCCCGAAGGGGTCGCATCTCATAGCCCAGGGTCGCCGTTGCGGCGCACCCTGGGTCGCTTGGCGAACGGACGCATCTACCCCGAATGGGTTGCATTTAACTCGGCGCCCGGGGTGTGGTCGCCAATTGGTGGGGAACGTTTGTCGAGAGAGTGTCGTCTTGGCCCCGGCAGGGGCCGCGGACTGTAGCCACGGGTGAAGCGCAGCCCGCTGCGGGCGGAGCGAAACCCGTGGAAGGCGTCTTGGGGATCAACCCCGTCCCGGAGGGCCGGCGGAAGTTGCGGAACGGACGCACGTTTCCTTTGCCCCTACCGGGGCAAGGTCCGCACATTCGACCTACCACGGGTTCCGCGTCGGGCGGCAAGACCGCCGCGCCGCTCCACCCGTGGCTACAAGCCGGTCGCCCCTATCGGGGCTGCGAATGCCGTTAGCCTCTAGACCATCAATGAGCGACTACACCCCGGTACCCGATGTAACGCCTTCGGCGTAAACGCGTTTTTTCGACAGCCAACCCAGGGTGCGCTGCGCGACCCTGGGCTATGGGCTGAAACCCCTTCGGGGTAAAACCCGATGGGATACCTGCGCGCTCGATGGACCGGTATCGCGGCTAACTCGTTCAGCGCGGGGCCGGGGCGTAGACCGTGCCCGCGGGCGCGACACCCTGCGGAGCGGCGTAGAACTGCTGGCCATAGCCCGGCGGCCACTGCGACTGTTCGATCATCACCGGCGCGGCGGACATCGTCGGCGGGGCGGGAAGAATGACCGGAGCCGACCATGCGCCGGCGGGCATGACCTGCGGCGACGGCGACTGCGGCATCAGCCCGGGAACGCCGACGGGGGCCATGCCGGGCGTCGACCGCGACAATTTCAGCATCGTCGCCTGGTCGTGGTAGCGGTGCCAGAACTGTTGCGAATAGGGCATCGTGGGGGACATCCCCCAGCCGGCCGCCGTCTGCGACTGCGACAGCACGTCTTTATAGTTGTACGGCCGGAAGAATGCGTGTCCGCCGTACGCGGGGATTTCCTGATGGTAGCCGTGAACCCAGTTCTGCTGGGTGTCGAACGGGTGCCGCTGTTCGGATTGCCCCTCAAAGCCGTGCTGGCTGAAGGCGTTCTGCAGCGGCGGGTAGTTGGGGGTCTCCGAGGGGCTCGGTTGTCCCACCTGCATGGCGGCGGCCAGGGCGACGGTCAGCAATCCGTGAGGCATGGGAATCTCTCCGGGACAAGGCGGCCGTACGCGCCGGGATCGTGGGCGCACCGCTCAGAACCTGCATTTAGGTATCGACCGCTGCGAGCCGGTTCTCCCGGAGTTCTTCGGGGATTCCCCCATCGACCCGGACTGCTGCGGCCGACACGCCCCGCAGAGTCCGCGACCGGTTTTCCTTCGCTCGCACGGATGTCGGGCGAGCATGTCGCGAACTGGAGTTAGAGTTCGAGAGAGCGCCCGACCCGGACTGTTTCACGAGACGGCGCTCGCCTCCGGACTGTGCGATCTCGTGACGACCCGAAAGGACTTCCCGATCATGACACTCTGGTCACGCTGGCTGGCCGGTGCGATGCTTTCGACGGCGGTGACTTTGCCGGCCTGGGGCGATGCGCCGAGTGCGGCGATATTGCCTCCGGCCCCGATGCCCGACGGCCCCGCCGCTCCGACGCTGACGCCGATTCCCTCCCACGCTCCGGTGACGCCGTATTACGCGCCATCAACGACGCTCGCGCCGGCGACGCAAGCCTGGGCGGACCAGGCCTACCCCGCGTCGCCGGGCGGTTATCCCGCCTACTCCACACCGGGGGCCGGTCCCGGAGCCGGAGTCGGTCCGTTCTGGGCGCCCGGCGGCTATGAACCGCGGATCGGTTCGCCGTACTACTATCACGACCCGAACGGAGGGCAGTTCGCGAACACCGGGAATCCGTACGACGACCACTATGGGCCGGGGTTCCACCGGCATTCGCTGCACGGACATTATCGGTTCCCGTATTACACTTACCGCGCCCCTTGGTATTACCCCGGCCGAGCCGTCTACAACCGCGACACCAATCAACCCTGGTAGCGGCGGTTTGTGGATTTCTCTTGTAGGGTGCAGTCGAGGCTTTGCGAGGCTCACCCCGTTGGAGTCCAGCCTTTAGGCTGCCTTCTGGTGAAGCGGCCGAAGACAGCCTAAAGGCTGGACTCCAACGAAGCGGAGACTTCGCCTCCGCGGCGGGTTTCGGCACGTCCTGCCGGTCTGGATGGGGGCCGATCAGCGCCTAACGGATTCGTCAGTCGCCGGGATAGGGCTGTTTTCAGCCTTTTTGTAAGAGTTTACGCTCGTCGCTCGCATGGTCGCGCGCCGTCGTTGGGCCGTCAGACTGAGCAACTTCGGTTCAACCCCTACTCCCCGCACACCCGATACCACGATAACGAACGACCTTCGTGTCGGAGTCTGCGCCGGTCTTCCGGTCTGGGCAGGATGCCTGAAAACCGAAATGCTGCGGCGCAGGCGCCGATCGACCAGGATGGCTGAACCTCGTTGTTCCGATGGAGCGGCGATTCCCCGCAGGCGGCATTCGACGCGAATGCTGACTTGGGGATAAGCGAGGAGCTTGACCGAATGTTGACGATCGCCAGGCAGTCCCATCCTCACGGGTGGCGACATGCGCTGTGGGCTCTGCGCGGGACCGTCTGCGGATGGTGCCTCGGGGCTTGTGTGACGGCGTCAGCTCAGGCGCTGCCGACGTTCCCCGCGCCGCAAGCGCCGCAGTTCGCTCCCGCCGGACCGCTGCTGAACCCCGTGCTGTCGGCCCCCGGCGCACAACCGATGATGGAATTTCCTCGCCCCGGGAACGGCGTGATTCCGGCGACGCAGTCGTCGTCGGCGACGATCGTTCCGGTGCAGAACACGCCCGATTCGGCCCGCGCCATCCACCAGCTCATCGAGTCGATGCCCACCAGCCAGGAAGACCTGGAGATCATCGAACGCCGCAGTCAAATCATGACGACGCGCGCCAACATCACGCGCCTGCAGATCGCCGACCCGTCGGTCGTCGATATCGTCCAGTACAGCCCGCGCGAACTGTCGCTGATCGGCCTCGGCCGCGGCAGCACGACGGTGACGATGTGGTTCGAAGGCCATGCCGAACCCGTCATTTACCTCGTCAAGACGATCCGCGACCCCAACCTCGACAATCAGCGGCGCGTCGACTACGGCAAGCTCGAAAAGAAGATCAACACGCTGTTCCCGAACAGCAAGGTGTACCTGATTCCGATGTCGTGGAAGATCATCGTCCGCGGCCAGGCCCGCGATCAGGAAGAGGCGGCGCACATCCTGACGATCATCCGCGGCGAAGTCATCGGACAGGACGGCGCCCTGTGGGGGCCGCAGATGCGGAACGTCGACCCCGGCGGCTACGGCGGCGTGGGGGCGGGCTTCGATACGCTGTATGGCGGCGGCGTCAACACCGGCTACGGCGGACTGTGGGCCAGCTTCATCGTCAACGAACTCCGCGTGCCGGGCGAATTCCAGATTTCGCTCCGCGTCCGCATCGCCGAGCTGAACCGCTCGCAAGCCCGGAACATGGGAATCGACCTCAACGTGTTGTTCAACGACACGCAACTGGTCTTCAGCAACCTCGGCGCTACGGGAGTCGCCACGCTCGGCGGCGTGTTTGAAGGGGGCGACATCGGCGTGTTTCTGAACTGGCTGGCCTCGAACGGCACCGCCAAGATTCTGTCGGAACCGAACGTCGTCGTCATCAGCGGCCGGCAGGCCCGGTTCCTCGCCGGCGGCGAATTCGCCGTCCCGACCACGGTCGGCATCGGCGGAGCGGCCGGGCAGACCACGTCGTTCCGGGGCTTCGGCACAGCGCTGATGGTCACCCCCGTGGTTGTCGATCGCGACCTGATTCGCATCAATACGACCGCCGAATACAGCGATCTGAACAACGGCAACTCGGTGGGGGGCATTCCGGGCACCAACTCCCGGCGCATCGAAACCACCGTCGAAATGCGCGAAGGGCAGACGCTGGCGCTGGCCGGCCTGCTGTCGCACCGCGAGGTCACCACTGTGACGCGGATTCCCGGCTTCGGCGACATTCCCAAGATCGGTCCGCTGCTGTTCAGCACGAAGCGGTCGACGATGGAGGAGAACGAACTCCTGATCCTGATCACGCCCGAAATTGTCCGGCCGATGGACTCCCACGAAGTCCCGCCGGTCCCCGGTTTTGAGACGACGCATCCTTCGGACTACGAGTTCTACAAGCTCAACATGACCGAAGGCATGCCGGACACCGGCTACTACCAGGTGCCGCCGTACGGCAGCGGCAGCGCGGGGACCAACGTCGGGTACCAGCACTTCAATCCGGGACCGGCCGGGTCGATGTCCTCGCCCCAGCCGACCAATCCGAACGGCACCGGGTTCTCGTCGCCGACACCGGCCCAGAACGGCATGCCCAGCGGCCCCGCGACCGCGGTGCCGATGTATGCCCCGCCCGCTCAACAGCCGCCGCCGAACGGCCAGCGGCTGCAACCGGTGCCCGGCAGTGTGATGCGGCCTGCTCCGGCAGCCGCCCCCGGCTGGACCCAGGCCGGGCCGTCACAAACGATTCAACCGACAAACCATGTCCGCCAGGGGGTGCCCGTCTCGCCGAACGCGAACCGCGTGTCACGCGACGTCCGGGCAGGCAACCGATACTAACGTCACCACCGAGCGCCGTCGCTCGGGGAAGACAGACCGGTGAATTCACCGGCAGCCGAGGGGGGAGCAGGATGTTCCGGAACGTGACGCGGACCGTCGGACTGAGTCTGATGCTCTGCACGGTCGTGGCCAGCGTTGGTTGCAGGACGCCGTTCGGACTCGGCGGCAAGAAATGCGACTCCGGCTGCGGCCAGACGGGCTGCGATAGTTGCGGCATCGATGGCTACGGCGCGGAAGGCTGCGACGACGGTTGCGGCGGGAAGTTCTCGCTCAAGAAGTCGTGGGGCAAGTGCAAAGATTGCAGCCAGTCCAAGCTGTTGACGGGGGGGTGCTGCAGCAGTTGCTGCTCTCATCGGTCGCTGGCGATTCCGGAGATCTATCCGGTCGGTGCGGTCCAGCGGGCGCACTTCCATCAGATGCAGACCAACGCCGAAGCGATGGACTTCGTGCTGTTCCAAAAGGACTTCGTGCTGGATTCGGCCGAGTTGACGCCGGACGGGAAGGACAAGATCGTCGAGATCGCGGCCCGGATGCGGAGTGCGCCGTTCCCGGTGATCGTGGAACGGATGTGGAATAACGCCGATCCGGAACTCGACGCCCATCGCCGGGCGCTCGTCGCGCAGATTCTGGCCGATTTCGGCAACGCGGACGCCAACAACCGGACGTTCGTCTCCAACGCTTACGGACCGGGCAAGTCGTCGCTGGAAGGCGCGCCCGAGTATTACCAGAACATCTACATTGGGAATCAGAACAACCTCAACGGCGCCGGCAGCGGGGGCGGCGGCAACGGCGGCGTGGCCGGCGGTGGGGGTGGTGGTGGCGGCGGTGGAGTCGGCAGTGGCGGGGGCGCGGTCGGATGCTAACGTCCTCCGGCGACTGACTCGTCGCACGCTGGCCATCAAGAAACAGAACGGCCCGCGGTTCATCGAACCGCGGGCCGTCTCTTTTTGCTGTACAGAGCGGCCTACTCGGGCTTGGCCGGCTCGGCCGGGGTTTCGGTGGCCGCGGGGGTTTCCACCGCAGCCGGTGTCGGTTCCGCCGGCTTTTCTTCGACAGCGGCCGGGGCCGGCATCGGGACTTCCGTCCCGCCACCCGTCGTCGATCCGACCTGGCCGCCGCCACCGGTGTTGGGCCGCATCGTTCCCGGTGCGGGTGCCAGCTTCGCACAGCCACAGCCTGCGCTCACCCACATCAGACAGGCCATCAGCACCACACAAGCATTCCAACAACACTTCGGCATGGACGTCTCGCAATTCCTGCAATAGGGAACTCGCTGGTCCCGGTCCTCTCGACCGCAGACCAACCATGTTCGACAGCAACGGCCTCATCCCCAGGCCGCACACACGATCTCCGCAGAACGCCCCGACATTACAGGCGTCTTACGGACGAATTGCAACGGTCCAGCCGCCCGCCGGTCGTCCTCGGGGCGAATTGCAGCTCCGACCGGCAGCACATTCCCGACCACCCACCACAGGGCAGCCCCATAAGCCAGAGAGTCCGGGCAACCGGTAACGATTGGCGAAATCCTGCGGGTGGCAACGAAATCCCGTTTGACAGCGGTTGAATCGTCATTTTACGGTGACGGAAGCTCTGTTTCACCAACGATTCGCGGGCCAACACCCCCGGAGACTGCTGCCATGCTGGCTTCCAGCACCACCCTCGGTTGCGGACTGTCGATCTATCTCGCCTTCTGGACCACCGACCCGCAGGCCGCGGACATCCCCGCCCCGCAGGTGTACCGCTTCCAGGGCTGGACGATGGTCATCCAACCCGGCCCCGTCGCCGCGAAACCAGTCGCGCCGCTGCAATCGTCGGCGACCACGACCACATCGGCCATTGACCTGCCGCCGTCGCCGACGATCCGCCTGGCCTCGCTTTCGACACAGTTGGATCAGCCGCCGATGCCGCCGTTGCCCGCGACGATGACCGTGGACGTCGCCTCGCAGACCGTCGCCAGTTCTCAACCCGTGGTCGCCGTCGGAGACCGTGTGCGGGCTTACAGCGACGTCTACGATGCGATTCCCTTCAGCCGGGCCGAGTACGACGCCAATCCCAGCTACCGCCACGACGCCGCGATGGAGTTCCTGTTCGGCCAGATGCGCCCGACGGTCATCCACCGCGGTCACACGACGGTCACCGTCCAGCAACCGGACAACGGCGGCGACGACTGGTCCCCGTGGGTCTACTACGGCCGCAGCGGCTGGTACGCCCCGTACCCCGCCCCCGGCTATCGCGTCTACCGCGGCTGGTAGATTTCGGTAGGGTGCAGTCGAGGCTCTGCGAGGCTCACCCTCTTCGTTGGAGTCCAGCCTTTAGGCTGCTCTTCTGGTGAAGCGGTCGAAGACAGCCTAACAGCCCGTTGAAGTATTCCACAGGGCGGCTGGGGTTGGCGGTCGAGCGGGCTTGACTCGTCGGCTATGATCGGTCGGTGTTCGGGAGCGTGTCG
>JAWXBB010000161.1:0-7915 GCA_034439795.1 Planctomycetaceae bacterium
CCGTTTTCGATTCCGGTTCCACAATCACGGGCGGCCCCACATACACCGCGGGGGATTCGGCGCCGGCCGGCAACTGCGGTAGCGCGGGGGGCGGCGGAGCGAAGCGGCTGCCGGGTGCGGGGAGGCTCGCCGGGTTCGCCGGGACTTGATCGTTGCGATGAATGGTGAACGGCACCGACTGAGCATCGACCAGCGATCGCGGCATTGACGTCGTGCCCGGATCGGACACCGGCGTCGCAATGGTCGATGGGGCCGTGGTGATTGCTGGCGGCTCGCTCATGGGCTGCGGACCGGGAAGAAACAGCGGCAGATTGGACGTGACCAGCAGCGACCGGTCGAACACCAGCACGCTGCCATTAGGAAGCAAGTCCATCTGCCCACTGGGGGGCGTCAATCCGGGCGGGAGAATCGTTCGCACTGACTTCGCGAGCTTGACCGACTGCCCGAGCATCTTCATGATGTTCGGCAGTTGCGCCTGCTCGGGGTTGACCCACACCACTTCCCGGTGATCGCTGACGCCAACAAGACCAACCCATACCAATCGGTCACTGCGGTCATTGGCAGAGGACGACAACGGCTGCCGCGGATCGCGCAGCAGATCGACGACCACCAGATCGTTCGGGGCGAGCACGTCGGCCCCATCCGGCCGGACGAACACCGACTGCCCGGACCGGCCGCCGCGGATGATTCGCACGGCCTGCGAACCACGACGGCTGAGTCCGCCGGCCCGCTGGATCAGTTCCTGCACCGTGACCTGCATCGCCACAGCGGAATACACGCCCGGCCGCTCGATCTCGCCGACGATGCCGAAGTACGCCTCGGACTGCGGGTTGCGCTGGTTCCAGACGATCGTTTTGGGCGGCAGCGGCTGTGCGAACGCGGTCGGGGCTGTGGCCAGCACCAAGACCGCGATCAGGCTCCAGCGGATGGTCATGGCGGGGCTCATCCCTCGGCGCAACAGACTCCACGGCACAGACCGGACAGGCCGTGCAATCGGTCCTATCGGCATCCGCCGCACAGCCGGTACAGGGAAACGGGGGTTGGACACCGCAAGTCCGGTTCATAAATGGGACGGATGACCATCGGCAGAATTCGCCGGTCGCGCACCCGATGAGTCCCTGGTTCTGCATCCGCAACCATGCATGGTCATCGCTCAGAACGAACGGCCACGAGTCAGTCCCACAGCGTCCTGGCTGGCGCCAGGTTCTCGAAATCCTCAGAAACGGGGCGTGGCGAGGTCGGCACGGGTTGTGCGGCACGTTCTTTGAGGTGGTGACACTGTCCTGGACTCGGAAGGATCAAAAATGGCTGTGCGTCTGTTGGGGATGGGGCTGACGTTGCTGGTCGTTTTGGGGGTGAACTACTGGGCGGCTGAAGACACGAAAGACAGGCCGCAGGACAGCCCGGCGAAAAGCGCCAAATCCGAAGGCAAGTCCGAGGCCAAATCCGAAGCCAATCCCGCAGGCCAGCGCGTCGATGATCAGGACGCGGCGGAACGGGCTTCCCCGGACGAACAGGCCATTCGGCAGTTGGTTCGCGAAATGGAAGAAGCCTTCAACCGGCACGACGCCAAGGCCGTCGTCAAGCTCTTCAGTTCCCACGGCGAAGTGATCGATGCCGGCGGCAGCGTGTCACAAGGGCACGAGGAGATCGCGGGCATCTTCGAGAAGCTGTTCGAGCGGAGCCCCGACATCCAGATGCATGTTCAGATCGAATCGATCCGCGTGCTCGGCTCCGCCGTGGCGATCGAGGAAGGGACCGTGCATCGGGTCGAGCAGCCGGATGCGCCGGAGGACGTCGCCCGGTACGCCGTCGTCTACTCCAAGGAGCACGACGGCTGGAAGATGATCAGCGCCCGCGACCTGCCGGCGGATGCGGCTGTCGATGATCGTCTCGAACAACTCGCCTGGCTGATCGGAGATTGGGTCGACGAATGCGACGAATGCATCGTCACCACAACCTATCGCTGGTCGGACAACGAGCGCTACATCGTCGGCCAGTTTCACGTCGACGCCGCGGACGAAGGGGAGTTGAACGGCTCCATTCACATCGGCTGGGACCCGCAGGTCAAGCAACTCCGGTCGTGGGTCTTCGATTCGGAAGGGGGCTTCGCAACCGGCCTGTGGGCCCGCC
This sequence comes from Planctomycetaceae bacterium, assembly GCA_034439795.1. Classification (GTDB taxonomy): domain Bacteria; phylum Planctomycetota; class Planctomycetia; order Planctomycetales; family Planctomycetaceae; genus DSVQ01. Next base: position 2,134 of record JAWXBB010000161.1, read on the forward strand.
ATGAAGACACCTGGATCGTCAAGCTGAACGGCACCCTCGCCGATGGTCTGAGCACCACCGCGACGCACCGCATCCAGCGGACCAGCAGCGATCGCGCGGAGATGGCCTCGCGCGACCGGGTGATCGGCGGGATGCTGATTCCCGACGGCAGCCCGGTGACGATGGTCCGTCGCGGACCCGATCCCGAATCGATCGGCAGCGAGTGAACCACTCCACCTTCGAGAACACTGACGGAATTCCAAGACACTCTCACAGGGAGCACGGAGCGATGACTCTCCGAAGCAAGCAACTGATTGCGGCAGCGCTGGCGGTGGTGCTGCTGACCGGACAAGCGGATGCCCAACGGGGAGGCGGAGGTGGAGGGAAGGGTGGTGGTGGTCAGAGTGGCGGTGGTGGAAAGGACGGAGGTGGTGGAAAGGGTGGTGGAGGTGGAAGCGGCCAATCTAGCGGCGGATTCCAAGGCGGCAGCCGCGGCGGGGGAGGCGGCCCGTCTATCAGCAGCGGCGGGGCGAGCCGCGGCGGTGGCGGGGCGAATGTTCCCCGCGGGAATCTGGGAAGCGTGCCCTCGTTCAGCCGGCCCAGCGCACCGAACATGGGGAGCGCCTCGCCCAATCGGGGATCGCCGGCAGCGCAAGGCCCGCGTTCCACGATCGGTTCCAACGCGCCGAATCCGCGACAGAGTCTGCCGGCTCGTCAGCCGCAATCGCCAGCGCTGACGAACCGTCCGAACATCGGAAACACGCCGGACCGACCCAACATCAGCCGACCCAACCTCGGCGATAACATCAACCGTCCCGATCTCGGCGATCGTCCCAACTTCGGCGACAACGTGGGCAATCGCCTGGACGCCGGCAATCGGCTGGAGGGCCGCGACGGCAACCGGATTAACGATGCGTTGAACGATGCCAACCGGACGACGGTCAATCGCCCGGATGCGCTCGGCAACCGGCTGGGCAACAACGCCAACATCAATAACAATCTCAATGCGCGGCTCGGCACTGCCGGCGGCCTCAATGCGGGCTTCACGAATGCGCCCCAGCATTGGAACCCCTATCAATACTCCGGATGGAATCGGAGCTTCTGGAATCTGGGAGGCTATGGCCTGGGCTACAACCGCTATGGCTATGGTTACGGCTATGGCGGGGGGCTGTATGGCGGCGGCTACTACAACCCCTGGTACGGTTATGGCTGGTACGGACGCCCCTGGGGACGGTGGGCCGCCTTGGGATTGTCGCCCTGGGGCCTCGGGGGCCAGTATTACAATCTCGGCTATTCGGGGTACTACAACCCGTATTACTCCGGCGGTGCCGGATACATCTACGACTACGCGCAGCCACTCGCGTACATCATTTCCGACACGGACGGCCCGCTCACGCCCTCCGACGAGGTGGCGGCTTATTTCGCCGCCGCGCGTGAGGCCTTTCTCGCGGAAGACTATGCCGCAGCCCTTGCGGAAGTCGATCAGGCGGTCAGTCGCAGTCCCGATGATCCCTCGCTGCACGAGTTCCGGGCGTTGACGCTGTTCGCGTTGCAACGCTATCCGGAAGCCGCCGCAGCCGCGTATGCGGTCCTAGCCGTGGGGCCGGGCATGAGCTGGTCGTCGCTGACGGCCTTGTATCCCTCGGTGAGCGTGTACACGCCGCAAATGCGGGCGCTCGAAGTCTACGCGCGCGAGAACCCGCAGGAGGCGGACGCCCAATTCCTCCTGGGTTATCATTACATGACGCTCGGCCACCTCGATGCGGCCCGCAAGCGGTTCGAAAAGGCCTCCGCCTTGTCGCCGAAGGACATCGTCTCGCACCAGATGGTCCGGCTGTTGACCCCGCAGGAGAGCCCGGCGACCGAGGAGAATCCGGCCTTGCCTCCGGGTCCGGCGGCGGCGTTGCCGCCCGCGACTCGACCGACCGGTCCCCAGGCGACGTCCACCGCCCCCGCGCTGCGGGAGCTGACGGGCGACTTTCGGGCCAGTGCCGGCCGCGACGGCAGCATCGGCTTAAGCCTTCGCGAAGACGGCGCCTTCACTTGGCGGTTCACACAAGGGGACAAGCCCAAGGAGTTCCAAGGCAAGTACACCCTGGAAGGGAACACGCTCGCGTTGGAGTTCGAGGACGGCGGCGGCATGGTGGGCACCGTCGAACCTAAGCAGGATGGATTCCATTTCGCCATCCTCAACGGTCCGGAGAAAGACCCCGGATTGGATTTCGCCCGCCGTTGAAGCGGCCCAACGACCGGGGTCTCAAACTGGCGGCGAAGACGCGCCGCCAGTTTTTCTGTTGAGGCCCGCATCGGTCCGACTTGCCAGCCACCCTGTCCGATAAGCTTCCACCCTACTTCGGCAATGTCACCATGCCGTGTTTCACGAGCTTCAGCGACCCATCCTGAATCAGGCCGACGCCCCGCGCGTAGAGTTTGTACTCCTTCACGCCCGGTTCCAGCGGCGTCGTCTCTTCGGTCTTCACGGACTGGCGGAATTCGCCGGCGGGGGTCTTGAGGGTCTCGCTGACGCTGACGATTTCCACCCGGTCCAAGGCCACCTTGGGGGCCACCTCCTGGTAGTGCCGCGCGCCGAGCAAGGCCTCGCCCGGCATCATCAGCCCGAACTTCGCCCCGTTCTGGCCCGACAGCCAGGCGCCGTCGTGATCGACGATCTTGCCGTTCTTGTAGATGTCCACTTCCTCGCCGAAGTAGAACACGCTGTTGCTGCGCTTGCTGATGGCGAAGTAATTCCTTGAGACCTCGACCAAGTCCCCGCCTTTGGTTTCGCGCTCTTCGACGACGCGCGTCGTCACGCCGTCGACCACGCGAGTCTCATTCAGGACCGAAATCACCAGCCGTTCGTCATCGTCTTCCAGCACGAGTTGATAGCCCGGCTCCAGGCTGAAGTACGGATTGCGGCCGGTGTTGACGAGCTCGTCTGGCTCCACGACAAACGTCGCCGTCCACGACGCATCGTCGACGGCCTTGTCGTCCAACCGGGAACTGGCCGCGAGCGAAACTCCACAGACGAGAATGACTGCCAACACAGCGCAGCGTTGCATGGGTTAACCTCCTTCGGTAAGACGAAGAACACCGGGGGCTGACGCCACCCGGCTCGCCTGGGAACTTACTCCTTCAGCACCATGATCTCCACCTTCCGGAAGTCGCACGGGTGGCTTTCCGATTGCAGCGAGATCGTCCCCTGCGACAGCAGCTTGCCGCCGAGCTTGGCGGCGAGGTCTTTGGCGTGGGCGTCGCGGTCGTCGAGTTGCGGCTGCTCGTATTGCAGCACGACTTCCCCTTCGAGAATGTGCTTGATGACCTTGTCGCCGTGGACTTCGAGTTCCGCGGTGACCCATTGGTCGCCGTGGTAGGTCTTCGATTTCGAGCTGGTGCAGTGGCGGGTGATGAGCTGGCCGTCCATGACGACGTTGGTGCCCGGTGTGCAGAGATTGCTGGTGGTCCGCGTGCCGGTGCCGGGACCGCCGAGGAGTTGCACCTCGATGCTGGCGGGGAAGTCCTGATCGACGGCCATCGCGGCGGGGTCTTCGCCGTGGATCATCACGCCCGAATTACGAACTGCCCAGTTGGGTCCGCCGGGGCACTGGTCGCCGACGAAGCGGTACTCGACCCGCAGCCGGTAGTGGCCGTACGGCAGCTTGTAGAACAGGTGGCCGAACTTCTCGCCGAACTGGTCGTAGCCGTCGTAGCGGACCTTGAGCAGCCCGTCCTCCACGCGGAACGTGTTGGCGAAGTTCTCGCCCAGCTTGGAGTAGCGGATCTTGGGGGTCCAGCCGTCGAGGTCTTTGCCGTTGAAGAGTGGCACCCAGTCGTCGGCGATTCCGATTGCGGGGAGCAGGGCGAACAGGCCCGTGACCAACCACAGAACAGCGGTGCGGGGAGCCGTCGGTCGCATGATGTCAGCCTCGTGAGTCGCTGGAGATTCATCCGTCCTTCAGAAATGCTTCCGATACTATGCCCGGTTGGCGGTGTTCTTTCCATCGTGTCGTAATTGCGTCCGAGGTGCGCGCCGCGTCCGGTTTTTGTGACGTCGTCACATCTCACCCGTTTCCCGAATCGACCCCCGAAATCCGTAGACATTCCGGCGCAGGACGGTAGCATCAATCCCTGTGAATTCCGCACCGCGCCGTGCATCCCGATGTCTCCTCAAGAGGGAAAAGTCATGCGGACTCTGCTCGCCACCGGCCTTCTCGCGACCACGCTGTGTGCGTCGCTCGCCTCCGCCGCCGACATCTACAAGCTGAAATCGGGCACGCCCGACCTGCAATCGGCCGGGCCGCTCGCCTTCGGACCCGACGGCATCCTGCTCGTCGGCGACAACAAGGGGGCCGCCATCTTCGGCATTCAGACCGGCGACAAGACCGGCACCCCGGCCACCGTCGACATTCAGATCACGGGCCTCAACGCCAAGCTCGCCCAGGCGCTGGGCGCCGATTCGCAAGCCGTCCAGATCAACGACATGGCCGCCAATCCCGCGAGCGGCAACGTGTACCTCGCGTTGTCGGTCTCCGGCGAACCGGTCATCGCCAAGGTCGATGGACAGGGCCAGATCACGAAGCTGCCGCTGAAGGACGTGCCGTTCTCCAAGGCGACGATCACGAATGCCCCGGCCGATACGCCGGTGGCACCGGGCGGTCGCGGGCGGAACGCGCGGATGAGCACGATCACCGATCTGGCGTTCGTCGACGGCCAGGTGATTGTCTCGGGCATGACCAACGCCAGCGCGCCGACCAACGTCCGCTCGCTCAACTTCCCGTTCGACAAGGTCGCCACGGGGAGCAGCCTGGAAATCTATCACGCCGCCCACGCCAAGACGGAAGAGAACTCCCAGCTGCGCACGTTCGTGCCGTTCACGATCGACGGCAAGCCGAGCCTGCTCGCCGGTTTCGTCTGCACGCCTTTGGTGCAGTTCGACCTGTCGGCCGTGCAGGCGAACGAGAAGATCAAGGGGAAGACGGTCGCCGAGCTGGGGCACCGCAACCAGCCGCTCGACATGATCGTCTACAAGAAAGACGGCGAGAACTTCCTGCTGATGGCGAACAGCGCCCGCGGCGTGATGAAGGTCAGCACCAAGGACATCGAGAAGAACGCCGGCCTGACGACTCCCGTTTCCGGGGGCGGCACCGCCGGCCAGCCGTACGAGACGATCGCCTCGCTGCAAGGGGTTGAGCAACTCGACAAGCTGAACGACGCCATGGCCGTGGTGGTCATCAAGACCGGCGATGGAGCGTATGATCTGCGGACGGTTCCGCTGCCGTAACCTCGGTCGAGAGATTCCCAACGACGACGACCGGGGCGTTAGCCGCTCCGGTCGTCGTTTCGCTTCAGGGTTGGCCGAAAGTGTCCCGGACGCTTGAAGCGTCCGGGACACTGGCTCGATTGTCTTCCGCTTGGTCCCCTCTCCCCCGTCTTCGGGGGAGAGGGATAGGGTGAGGGGGCGAACGCTCCCTGTCGTATTCCACGCTGTCTCAGATTCGACGCAGTGACTCGGTGTCACGAGCGGAGGTCGAGTTCAGCACACGTCGAATCCGGCAGACATTTCGTCACATCGGTGACTGTAACGAGCGCTCGCCCCCTCACCCCGACCCTCTCCCCCGAAGACGGGGGCGATAAGACACGAAGACGCAGAAAACGGGGCCACGAAGACTTAGGCCCCGCCACCCTGGAGTCTTGATCCAATTCCGGGGAAACGAAACCCCGGCGGCTGGGCGGTGTTCAATTTGCGTGGGGGATTGATGTCCGATCCCCGGCGTTGGTCCGCGGTCTGTCCCGTTGGTGGCAGGCG
>JAWXBB010000162.1:0-27624 GCA_034439795.1 Planctomycetaceae bacterium
GCGCTCGGCGAGCAACTTCGCCAACCGTTCCATGCCGTGGCGTTCGGTCGCGTAATGTCCGGCGACGATCAGACCGAACCCGGCCTCGCGGCATTCCAGCGCCGCATGAAACCGGGCCTCGCCGGTGAGCAGCGCCTGACAGTCGGCGCGGCGGGCGTCCTGCCAGAACTCGGCGGCGGCTCCACAGGCGATGCCGAGCCGCTCGATCTTCATCGTCGGATCGCCCACGAATTGCAGCCCCGGCGCGTTCAATCGCTGTCGGACGAGCGCGGTGAGTTCCTGCAACGTCATCGCCCGCGGCAATCGTCCGCAACGGCCCGCGCCCTGCGAAGGCTCGACAAACGAATCGGCCGACCGCAGCGGCGCGACGTCCTGCAACTCGCACAGTTCGGCCAGTTGCTGATTGATGCCCTGCGGCGCGTTGTCCCACGCCGTATGCGGGCTGTAGACCGCGACCCCCGCCCGCAGCAGCGTCACCACGGTGCGGCCTTCGACGCTGTCCGTCGTCAACCGCTGCACCGGCTTGAACAGCAACGGGTGATGCGTGACGACCAGTTGCACGCCCCCCGCGACCGCTTCCGCGGCGACGTCCGGCGTCAACGTGAGGCAGGTCAACGCGCGCGTCACCTCCGTCGCACGGTCCCCCAGCAGCAGCCCGGTGTTGTCCCAGCTTTCGGACAACGCGGGTGGGGCGAGGGCTTCGAGGGCGGCAATCAATTCTGAAAGTGGCATGTCTTCAAGCGACCTCTTGCAATCTCGCCTTGATCAAACGCATCAGCAGTTCCATCTGCTCGAACTGCTGCAAGTCCCAGGCATCTTTCTCCGTCAGTTGCCCGGCCGATGCTCGGTCCAGCAAATCGACCGCCCGTTGCACAACGGCCGGGGGCAATTGATAACTCAGCAATGCCTCGCGCGAAGGCTGCGACGCGAAGAATTCTGCGAATTCATCGAGCAGGTCTTCTGAATCAAGGTCTCGCGACATTGGAGTCTCATCCGCTTCCGAAAACCTTGTCGTCCGAAATCACGACTTGAATGATCATTCCTCGAAACCGATTCCCATCACCTCCAGCACAACCACCACCCCGATGATGAGCGACAGAAAAACGAGCACCATGAGCAGACCGAGGCCGTTCGCCAACCATGTCGAGGCGTAGGGGCCTTTTTGCTTCCGCTGCCGGTCGAATTGTGGTCCAAGCATCGACTGCGCATACTTCACCACGACGACCGTTAGGATGATGTTTAGGCCGATTGAGAGAATGCGGCTGTCCGGGAGCACGAAGGCAAAAACGATGGCGACGACCGTCATCGCGATGCCAGCCAGCAGCACTTGCTGGCTTTCACGAAATAGTCCCAGCCGGCGGCAATTCAGCCACAGCAACGTCATCCCTGTTAGCTCGGTCCAGAAGAACGTGCAGATGCCGATCAGCTTCGCCGAATACAGGGGTACGGTGAGTTCCTCGTTGGAAGCGCTCCCTCGAAGCGTCTCGCCGCAATTCGCGCACGTTGCGGCAGCCTGCTCATTCTTGCCGCCGCACATCGGACAGGTTTGTTGCGTGATGTCGAAGAGAATCGGCGCGACAGCGTTGTCGGTGGAATCGTCCATCGCCGTGCTCTTTACCAGGTTTCAGGAATCATCGGGGGAGTTATGCCTCCCGCTCGACTCAGACAATTACGGTAGCGCCAACTCAATCGTCTGCGCTGCGGGCTTGATCTCAACCGTCTGTACCGCCGACGCCTTCGCCACCGCGGCGTCAGACACCGTCGGTTGCGGGGCGATGTCGCCCATCGTCACGACTTCAACGGTGTTCGGGCCGACGACCGGGCCGTGGGCGGCGTCGACCTTGAAGGCGCCGTTGCGGACCATCCCGAAGGCGACCGGGGCGTGAGCCGAGGCGGGCGTGAAGCGGACCTGGCCCCATTTCACCGGTTGACCGGCGACGGTGATTTTCCCGGTGACTTCGGCCCGCTTCACGTCCGCGAGCAGGCCCGAGTTCCGCAGCCAGTCTTTCAGGCGGTCCTTCCACGTGGAGAGCGCCGGGTCGCCGGGGGCCAGGCCCACGCCGTGCGGGCCGAATTGATAGACGTGCATTTCCGCGGGCACTTTGTGCTTCCGGCACGCGGCGAAGAAGGCGAGGCTGTTCTCGACGGGCACGCCGGCGTCTTCCGCCGTGTGGAACAGGAACGTCGGGGGCGTCTGCGGCGAGACCTGCAACTCGTTCGACATCAGCTTGGCGAGTTCCGGATCGGGGTTGTCGCCGAGCAGATTCTTCTTCGAGCCGGCGTGGCCCCACGACTCCGTCATCGTGATGACGGGGTACGCCAGCACGGCGAAGTCGGGCCGCGAACTCACTTTTGACACGGGATCGGCGGACGCGGGATCGGCGTCGAGGAAGTGCGTCGCCGCGGTGGAGGCGAGATGTCCGCCGGCCGAGAACCCCATGACGCCGATGCGGTGCGGCGCGATGCCGTTCGCCGCGGCATTGGCCCGGACGTACTGCAGAGCGCGTTGCACATCCTGCATCGGGGAGGGATGCCGGTAGCGCGGTCCGAGGCGGTACTTGAGCACGTAGGCTGAGACGCCGAAGCTGTTGAGCCAGCGCGCGATCTGCGTTCCCTCGTGATCGACGGCGTGAGCGCCATATCCGCCGCCGGGGCAGACCACGACCGCGGTGCCATTCGCGGTGTCTTTCACAGCGGGGTACAGCCACAGCCACGGTTTGTCGACGTCTTCGTCGCCAACCTTGTTCGGCGTGCCGTTCGGCCACAACAGGACGGTCTCCTCCGCCGACGCAGTCGGCACGGATGAAACGCCCAGCACCGCCGCACACCCCACCACGCAGCCCAGCCACAGCGAGCGCATCCGTCGGACTCCAACAGGGGAGAAGGAACTCATCTCGGATTGTTATCGTGCCATGCAGCGTTCGACAGGGGAAGCGTGCGCGGACACTGCCGACGGTAACGGCTGCAACGGTTGAATGCGGGGCGACCGGTGGGCAATCCGGTCCGATCGCGTTCGCACCTCGTCAGGACCGGTCCGGCCGGTATGATGATGGTGCAACAAGCATCGAGGAGCCTTGCCGTGCAAGTGATTGAAGGCCGATTGCTGGCCGGGGACGACGCCGTCGCGATTGTCGTGGCGCGGTTCAACGAGCTGATTACGCAGCGGCTGCTCGCCGGGGCGCTGGACACGCTGCGTCGGCACGGGCTGTCCGACGAGCGGGTCACCGTGGTGCATGTGCCCGGCTCGTTCGAGTTGCCGCTCATCGCGCAGCGGCTGGCCCACGGCGGGAAGTTTCAGGCGGTGATCTGCCTGGGGGCCGTGATTCAGGGCGAGACGACGCATCACGAATACATCAACCACCAGATGGCCGCGGGGCTGATGGAAGCCGGCCTGACCAGCGGCGTGCCGGTGGCGTTCGGCGTGCTGACCTGCCCGACGATGGAACTCGCGCTGGACCGCGCCGGCGGCAAAGCGGGCAACAAGGGCGTGGAAGCGGCCCTTGCGGCGATCGAGATGATCGACGTGTTGAAGCGACTGGCCGCCATGGGGTTGTAAGCGAAGCGAGTAGGGTGGGACGAGTCTTCGAGTCCCACCACATCGGCGATTGACCGTGGTGGGACTCGAAGACTCGTCCCACCCTACCGTTCTACTTCCCCTTCGGTTTCGCGGCCGGATCGGGCTTCGCGAACTCCTTTTCGAGGAGCTCCGTCAGCATCTCCGCGCGGGCGTTGACCGAGATGACTTTGCCGTCGCGGCCGATGAGGATCGCCGTCGGCACGCCGGAGATCCCGTAGTACCGCGCTGTCGGCTGGTTCCCCTCGTCGGCGAACAGGTTCGTCCACGGAATTTTTTCCTCTTTGAGGAATTCCGCGAGCTGTTCCTTGTTCTCGTCGATGCTGATGCCGACGACGTCGAAGCCCTGCTTGTGATATTTGTCGTAGCTCGCCTTCACGTTCGGCAGCTCTTCGAGGCACGGGCCGCACCACGTGGCCCAGAAGTCCACAAGCACCACTTTGCCCTTGTACTTGGCCCAGTCGAACGGCTGCCCGGCCAGCGTCGTCCCTTCTACGACGATCGAATTCCCCGGCAGCTTCAGCCGGCGGACGTTGGACTCGAGCACTCCCGCGATTTCCACGTACTGCGGATTGGCCGAAAGCTTGAGCAGCGCTGCGAGATCGACGTAATACTCCGCGGGGACGGAGTTGTCCGGATGCGTCTCCAACGCCTCGCCCAGCCGCAGCGCATCGGCCAGCGACGACCGCGAGTATTTCGACGATTTAACGGCGGCCAGATACTCCTCAACCAGCGCGGCCCGCTCGACCGGCTCCAGCTCCGGCGCGCCCATCACGCGGAGTTCGCCATGCCATTCTCCGGCAAGTTCCGCGATGTCTTCGCGCTCGTCTTTCATCAGGGCCTTGGCGGCCTTGAGCGCCTCCTCCATCGCGCCGTCGATCCCCGCCGACGCCAGCAGCCCCAGGGCTTTGAGCTTCATTTCGGCCGCGGCGTAGGCGGTGTCTTCATCGGTCTTCTTCGCGAGAATTTTGTCCGCCCCGGCGATCAAGGCCCGCTGCACCTTGATCGCATGGTCGACGGCGTCTTCGCGGGTCGCGAACTCCTTCCGCTTCCGCCGCAAACCGTCGAGAAAGTCGGTGATCTGTTCCGGCGTGCCATCGGGCACCGCATACGGATCGGCGGCCTTCTCGTCGGCTTTGGCCGCCGGTTTGGCCGGCTTCGCTTTGAGCTCATCGTCGGCGAAGACGGAACAGGCCGAAACGGCGACCACGCCCCAACAGGCGAGAAACTGGCGGAGGGAAAGGGTCATCAACGAACTCCCAGGATCACGATTCACCGCCGATTGACACGGGGCGGGACAGATTGCCAGACGCCCATCAGTGTATGCGAGGCGTGCAGACGTGACCAGCCGGGCTGCCAATTTCGGTGATGGGACAGCTCGTCGGCTTTCGCTCCGCGAAAGGGCCATGCTTTCGCGGAGCGAAAGCCGACAAATGGCGCTGTCAATTCATCCGCGCGAGTTCGGCCTCCAACCGGTCGAAGAGTTGTTCGTTCGCCGGCACGCAGAGCGGGCGAAGTTTGCGGCACTCTTCGGCGGATTCGTGAATCATCCGGAACGTGACGCGGGTCTGGCCGGCCTCCTCGACGAACGTGGCCACCACTCGGAACAGATGCACCGACAGATGGTCGAACACGATCCGCTCCGGCGGCACGATTTCGACGAAGAGGCTGTGGTTCGGATGATCGACGCCGTTGGGGCCGTGCATGATGAACCGCCAGTGGCCGCCCGGTTGCAGATCGAATTCGTGGAACGTGTTGGTGAAGCCCGTGGGTCCCCACCAGCGTTGCAGGTGCTCCGGCTCGGTCCACGCGCGGAACACCTTCTCGCGCGGCGCGTCGATGAGCCGCGTCGTGACGATCTCCCGTTCGGCGGTGGCGGGGTCCGCCTCGACGTACAACGCGAGCCGGCCCAGGTGTTGCTTGCCCCCTTCGTCGGCACCGTACTCGCGGATGGCGCGGGCCAGTTCCTCGGCCGAGTGGAAGACCGACTGCAGGGTTACGCGGGTTTGGTCACCGACCTCCTCGAACGTCACGGTCGTGTGAAAATCGACGTCGACATCTTCGACCCCGCCGTGCCGGTAGCGGAGGCGTTCGGGACGGACGACTTCGAGGTAGGTAATCTGATTCTGATAGTCGCGACCGTCGGGGCCGTGCATGACAAATCGCCAGACGCCGCCGGGCCGGACATCAATGCTGTCGGTCGTCGTCGTGAAGCCGTTCGGCCCCCACCAGATCGCGAGGTGCCGGAGGTCGGTCCAGGCGTCGAACACGCGCTCGCGCGGCGCTTGGATGAGTCGCGTGATGACGATCTCGCGGCCGGATGTCGTGGCGTGGGATTCATTGTGGTTCATCGGCATCGTTCTCCTGAACTTGCAGATTTTGGAGGTAATCTTCCAATCGATCGAGGCGCTCTTCCCAGAACTGGCGGTACTGCGCCACCCAATCGGACACTTCTTGAAGCGGCTTAGCCGTCAAGCGGCAGGGCCGCCATTGGGCCTGGCGTCCCTGCGTGATCAGCCCCGCCCGTTGCAGCACCTTGAGATGCTTGGTCACTGCGGGCAGGGTCATCTGAAAGGGCTTCGCCAACTCGGTCACCGACGTTTCGCCGCGCGACAGCCGCGACAAAATCGCCCGCCGCGTGGGATCGGCGAGCGCAGCGAACGTGGCACTGAGTTGGTCGGTCGGCATCAGTGTTCACCATTAGGTTAAATAACCAATTGGTAAATTACAGATTGGACGGTAAGCTTGTCAATCGAGTCTGTTGGATCTTCGTGATGCCGGCTCCGGGAGCGATTCAGGGCAGGGGGCTGTGTCATTGATACGGGCTGCGCGGCTTGGCCGATCATCACACCAGCCGCGAATTCGCGTCGAACATTCGCGGCACATCCGGCGGTGATTGGTGGCCTGGTGCGAAGGACGATCCGCAGGCGCTTTCGCCTGCGACGTTCGCCGATTAGAATCGAGACCTCGTTCCGCGAAGTTTTCATAGCCTCCGAATTCAAGGCACCAACATGGCGACTCTCGTCCTGCTTCAGGACGGCCAGGCGATTCCGTGCCCCCTGACCGTCGAAGAGACGGTGCTCGGCCGGCATCCCGAGTGTCAAATTCAACTGAATTCCAACATGGTCTCCCGCAAGCACGCCCGCGTGCTCCGCAAGGGGGACAGTTACGTTTTGGAGGACATGGCGAGCGGCAACGGCACGTTCGTCAACGGCAAGAAGATCGAAGGCCCGACCGAGCTCGTCCACGACGACCGCATCAAGCTCGGTCCCATTTTGCTGCGGTTCGAAGGGCCGCAAACCGCGCGGGCCGCCGCGGTGGAGGAGACCGGCAAGCTGCCAACTCGTCAGACGCCCCCGTCGGTCCCCGCGTTCACCGGTGGGGCGACAGTCGACTTCGACGCGGACGACGACGGCGCCACCATCATGGGCCGCGCCTCCCAGTCAACGGGCTTCGGCCGGCTCGACGTGCGGCCCGAAGCCAAATTGAAGGCCGTCCTCGAAATCAGCCGCAGCCTCGCCGGCACCACGGACCTCGACGCGCTGTTGCCGAAGATCCTCGACACGCTGTTCAACGTGTTTCCGCACGCCGACCGCGGCTGCATCCTGTTCAAGCAGGAAGACACCGGGAAGATGATTCCCAAGGCGATCAAGCATCGTCGACAGGACGAAGACTCGTCGGTCAAAATCAGCCGCACGATTCTGAAGACCGTGCTGGAGCAGAAGACCGGCGTCCTCTCCGCCGACGCCACGCAGGACGCGCGGTTCGAGGCCAGCGAGTCGATCTCGAACCTGACCATCCGCTCGATGATGTGCGTTCCGATGCTCAGCCTGTCCGGTGAGCCGATGGGCGTCATCAACATCGACACGCAGAATCCGTTCAATCAGTTCAAGGAGGAAGACCTCGACCTGTTGGTCGCGGTGGCCGGCCAGGCGGCGTTGTCCTACGAGTCCGCCCGGCTGCTGGTGACGGCGATGGAGAAGCAGAAGCAGGATCGCGAGATGGACATCGCGATGAACGTCCAACGGGCGCTGTTGCCAACGGAAATGCCTCAGCCGCAGAACTGGGAGTTCTTCGCCTCGTACGACTCGGCTCAGGCCGTCGGCGGAGATTATTACGACTGCCTGTACATGCCCGACGGCAAACGAGTCTGCATCGCGTTCGGCGACGTGGCCGGCAAGGGGGTGCCGGCGTCGCTGGTCATGTCGCGGATCTCCAGCGTGGTCAACAACGTGATGGCGTTCCTCGACGACGTCGGCGTGGCCGCGATGCGCATCAACAATCAGATGTGCGTGAAAGCCGTCGAAGGCCGGTTCGTCACCTTCGTGCTGGGCATCATCGACCCCGCGACCGGCGACCTGGCGATGGTCAATGCCGGGCACATGCCGATCATGATCCGCAAGCCCGACGGCAGCATCGAAGAGTTCGGTGAGGAGGCCACCGGCGTCCCGCTCGGAGTGATGGAAGACTATCCCTACGACGTCGCACGGCGGACGATCGCCCCCGGCGAGATGTGCGTCATCTACACCGACGGCGTCAGCGAGGCCATGAACCCCAACAGCGACCTGTACGGCGTCGAACGGCTCAAGCAACTCGTCCACGCCAGCCCGGCCGGCAAGGCGGAGGAACTCGGCAAAACGATTCTCGCCGACGTCCGCAAGCACGCCAGCGGCCGTCCGCAGAACGACGACATCACGATCATGGTCTTCGGCCGCAAAGCGTAAGCGCGGAAGCCCAGGGATTGCTATCCCTGGGCTTCTTTGTTGGCGCGCTCAATTCACTGCGGATTCCGCTGCGAGTCCCACGCCAGGCGTCATGCCCGGCCGGCTGTAGCCCAGTGCGCGGACGACTTCCAGCACTTCGCTCCACGTCGGAAACATCCGGCCGGATTTCCGCTTGTACTCGTCCATGGCCTTCATGAACTCGATCTCGTCGTCGGAGTAGTCGCGCTCGCAGGTGGTCGGGTCGATCATGCGGCGGCGCTCGACTTTGCGGCGGGGACTCTTGCGGCGCTCTTCGCCGGGAATTTCTCCGCCGCCGAGGGCTTTGCGCCGCTCGGAGACGATCCGCCGGTTGTGAATGCGGTTGTCCATCAGCGCGGACGAGGAGGCGTCTTCGGACTTCATCGGGGACATCCAAGTCTGGAACCGAGGGGGTGGGGGCAATCCATCGCCGCTACTGGGAGTCGTTCCATGCGAGGGAATTATGACCGCCCCCCGGTTCGATGTCGGAGTGTAAAGATTGCAAGGCGCAGTTAAGCGACGGAAACATTTCCGTCTGCGCAATCCTGCCGGTGGCAACGATTCTGCCACTTCTGCCGAGCAATCACGGCTGGCCAGCGATCCGGCCGCCCGCCCGCACGCCGATCCGCGTCTCCTGGATCTGCACGGCGGCAAACAGTTCATCGAACAGCTTGCCGAGCTCGTTCAGCGCGGCGAGCGGCGGGGGTTCTTTGCCGCCGGCCAAGGCCTGCAAAGCGGGAGCGGAGTCCGACGCGCGAAACAGACGCGAATTGACCCACAGGAATGCGGCCGATTTCGGGAAGTGACTGTTCGCCGTCGTCGCGAGCGGCGATGGCGGCGCACCCGGCTCCCGATCTTTCATGCGACGCAGTTCTTCCACCGAGGACGACCATCGCACGGCGTCCGTCGTCAGCCGCAGCGCGAACTCGCCCCACGCTCGGCCGGACAGTCGCCATTCCTGGCCGTCCCCTTCGCGAAGGCGCTGCAGCGTGATCGGGAGACCATCCTTTTCCACGGTCAGCGCCGTCGCGAGCGCGTTCACGCCGAACGACAGCGCGTTCTCCAGTCCCAGCGACAATCCAGCCTCGCGCGCTGATGCGGGACGCTGAGCGGAAATCAGCGCAACAAAGGGATGGCTGCGCGGCGGTTGCTGTTCGTCGGTGGGACGCAGCGCCACATAGCCGCCCCAGTCGGACAACAACGCGGGTAGTGTAACGGTCCAGGGATCGGCATCGAGCAGCAATGTCCGCAGCACGGTTCCGACTTTGTTCAACTCGCGCCGATCGTGTTCGGGCATCAGCCGCGTGAACCCGGCGATGAACGGTTCCACATCAAACCGCCCGCCCGCAACCAGCAAGGCGTCAGCGGGAGCCGCTTCGATGATCGTCGGCGATGTGGCCGCCGTCGCAACGAAGTCGCGCCAATCGGTGGAGAACGCAGCGGGGTCGAGCGTCGCCGTCAGTTCGGCCAGCAGGCCCCCGTCGAGCGTCACCACAGTCATCACGCCGCGCAGCTTTCCGATGCCGGCGAACAATAGATCGGACGCCGGGGAGCCGTCGCGCAATTGGCTCAGGACCGGTTGCCAACGATGCGGCGCCAGGTACAGCATCGCAGCCGGCGGGGCCTCCCGCAGCAGTTCCTGGAACTCCGGCTGGTCGGCCAGCGACGGCGTGGCGGCTCCGCGCCGAGCATCGACGCGCGACCACAGTTGCAGGCAGTCGCGGACCAGGCGCTCCTGATCCGACAACACGAACTGCGTTTCATCGGTCGCGTAGAAAATCGACTGCTCGCCGCCGGATTTCTTGACGACGCGGACATGATACGTCCGCCCCGCGTGCGTCCGCGATTCGGTCCGCAGCGGGGGTTCGAGCTTGTCCCAGGCGCGAATCGCCGCGGTCACATCGTCCGGCGACGCCGCCCGCGCGACGAGGACGCCCGTCGGCTTCTGGTCGCGCAACACGACTGCAATCGCCACACCATCGGCGAACAGCTTGCGGAGATGATGCGTCAGCGTCTGCCCGGTCTTCGCTGTGGAGTACAGATCCAGCTTGCGCCAATGCTCGACGAATGGCGATCGCAGCCAGAGCGCCGACAGCCGCGTGAGCTTCCAGCGCTCGGCGAGTTCCGAGTCGTCGAATGCCGTCCAGGTGGCATCGAGGGCGGGGATCTCCAGGAACAACGCCGTGTCCGCCGGCGCAACCGCCGCCAGCGATTCGGCGGACGACGCGGGACGAACCAGACCGAACAGCCCCAGCGCAACCACCAGCGTCACCAGTGCGGCGCTTCGCGGCGTCCAAGGCTTGTCGCTCATCGGCATCCGGCTCCTGACTCGAATCGGTGAAGATCCAGGAAGTCATCCTAACCCGCGGGGCGTTCCAGCGTCTCGGGCAAAGCGTCGCCGAGGAACTGGAACGCCTGGCCGACCTGGCGGCCGAGCGGCTCGCCCCACTGCAACCAGGGGGCCGACGACTGCGGTGAATTCGCGGCCTCCGCGGCGCTGATGGGCAGCGCTGCGGGAATCGTCTCGTGCAGCGCGACCTGCGGCCATTCCTCCAACCGACGCACGGTCTCGACCGCCGCCTGCTGCGAGCGCGATTGCATGCCATCCCACAACGATGCCACCGATTCACTGATCGGCAGCGCTTGGACCGGCGATGATTCTGGTCCGCGGTTCACCAGGGCATTGGGGCGTGGATCGTCGTCCCGCCAGAGCGCGACGCCGAGGCACATCAAGACCGTGGCCACGGTGATCAGCGACCATGCTGCCGCCGGGGTCCGCTGCGGAGTGGATCGTGCCGGTGCTGCGCGGGGCCGATCGTTGAGCAATGCCGTCACGAGCCGGGCACGCGACGTCGGAGCCGGCGTGGCGGCCCGCCAGGCTGCGATCATCCGATCCAGAGCGCGATCGCCATTCACGCTGCGGCGGCAGTCGGCGCACGTCGCGACGTGCCGACGCGCGGCCTCGGACAGTCCGCGCGTGCGGGCCGCGGTCAGTTCGATCAGTTCGTTCTCAAAGTCCGTGCAGTTCATAGCCGTCCCGATCCACCACGCCTCGTTCGACGAGTTCGTTCGCAATCTGTTTCCGCGCGCGATACAGCCAGGTTTTGATCGTGCCTTCGGGGCACTTCAAGGTCTCGGCGATTTCCTGGACCGACAACTCCTGTTGATAAAACATCACAAAGCACAGACGGTAATCGTCTCGCAAACCGCCCACCGCCCGTTGCAGTTCCTCGGACAACGCCTGCGGCTCGGCCGGAGCCGCGACATCCGGGGCCCGGTCGCCGAGTTCGACCGGCTTCCGCGACCGTTGCCCCAGTCGCGTCCGGCAGCGATTCGCCGCGATGGCGAGCAGCCACGGCTTGAACGGCCTTGCCGGCTCCCATTGCCCGAGGTGGCGAATGGCTCTGAGCAACGTCTCCTGGGTGGTGTCTTCGGCATCCTGGCGATGGGACAGCATCCGAAAACACAGGGCGAAGACCAGCCCCTGATAGCGGTCGACGAACGCCCGCAGCGCGGCTTCCTCACCGGCCAGGCAACGCTGCATCAACCCGACGTCGTCGTCCGTTTCCGGATTCATGTCCTGATCCGGATACCCCCGTCAAAGACGCCGGGTTTCGCGAACGCGTCGCAAACCGCGTCCGCAGGTCGCGGCCGGCACTGCACGAAACGGTGGGAATCACCGCGTGACGACGTCGCGGACCAGGTTGCGGGACTGCTTGTAGGCCCGCTGAATGGCGCTGGCCCGGAGCTCCATCTGCTCTTCGTTGAAGTACTTACCGATATCGCTGGCCGGCAGCCCGGAGAGCATCATCGTCAGCGGGAGCAGATCCAGAAACTCCTTGTAACGACGCTGTTGATCGGCCGCCTGCGTATTCGCTTCAGACATGAGGACATCCCCTCCAAACTCAATGTCGTCGATGACCGGGTTCCGTTGTCAACCAATCGGCCTCCGGAACCGCCCCGGGCCGATCACTTGGTCGTTCGCCGCTGCATGTATTGCTTGATGATGTCGGCCGCCGAATTGGAGGGCATCTCCGGTTGCGCCGGCGCTCCGGCGACGGGGGCCACCGGCGCGGGAATTTTAATGCCCGTCGACTCCGGGTCGGGCAATTTGGTCGGCATGGCCTCGGCCGCATCCGGGGGCGCGGCGACGCTGACGGCCGGCTGTCCGGGATAGGGCTGCTGGTAGGGCATCTGCGGATAACCGGGCATCGGACCGCCGGGATACATCGGCGGATAGCCGGCCGGGTAACCCATGGGCATCCCATAGGACTGCTGGGGATACTGCGGATAGCCCGCCATCGGCTGACCGGGGTAGACCGGCTGCGGGAGAAACCCGCCCGGCCCCATCGGCATGCCCAACGGATAGCCCGGAGGCGGTGTGGGTGACACGCCAAAAATCGCCGTGTCCCCGGCGATGCCCGTACCGGCCGGCGCGGTGTTCGGCGGCTCGAACTGGGGGATCTCGTAGTTCGTTTCCGACTCCGATTGCGGGACCGGAACCTCGAACCCCGACAATGACGACGGCGCGATCAATTCCACTGTCGCAGCGGCTTCATCCCGACGCAGGCAGAATTGCAGGTCGAGCTTGCCGATGGAGATTTGATCGCCGTCGTTCAGCACGGTTTCCGTGCGGATCAGTTCGCCGTTCACCTTCGTGCCGTTCGTGCTGCCGAGGTCGCGGAGCCGCACGGCGAAGTCGTCGACGATGAACACGCAATGGTGCCGGCTGACCATGTCGCTGTTGGGGCGCAGATGGCAGTCCTGCTCGCGGCCGACCAGGAACTTCTTCGTGTTCAGAGGGATGGCCTTGCCCTGGAACTTCCCCTCCAGCACCTTCAACTCGGCTTGCAGCATGAAATCGACACTCCCAGAATCCTACGGGGCGACTCACGGCAACACAGACGCGTGTGACTCACACGCCCTGGAGTCAACCATCGACGACAGATTGGAAGCGAGGCTCGTCATTGGCGGGGACGAGGAAATGAATGCCGTATAGAACCCCGCGAAGTGACACTACGGAGGGTATCAGTCCCGATTGGCGCTGTCAATCTGTGGGGCCGGGTTTTCCCATACGCGGGGGGGCGTACACCCTAACGGACTGGTACGGACGAACAGATAACGGATCGAAACTCGGCGTTGCCGACCCGCGCCGCGATTTCTTCCGCCCGCCGGTTCTCTTCGGCGGTCAACCGGGACACGGCGATTTTTTCGCCCACGGAATGCACCAGCCGCCACGCCAGCGCCTGCCCGTCGCGCGCCGACAATTCGCTGCCGGGCACCAGATCGCACAGCCCGGAGACGTACGGCGCGTACTCGGACCGTCGCAGGATCAGGCTGCCGTGCTGCAAGAGCGCCCCCTTCCGACGCCGCTGGGCGCTCCCCAGCACCTTCACGTCCCCGCGGCAAACGTCGTGGGAGTCTTCGCGCAGAAAACAGAGGGCCGGCTCCTCCGGATTCCGCTGCGAAATTCCCCGCAACTGCAACGAAATCGACCGCTCGTCGCGGAACCAGTCGATCACCGCCCGGTGCAGCAGGTCGTACAGTTCGTAGGGATGCCGGACCAGCTTCTGCCCCGGCGGCAGGACGCAGCTGTAGGTCCACTCGTGATGGTGGACAATCGCTCCGCCGCCGGTGAGTCGGCGCACGCGCGGCAGCGCGCCGAACTTGGGACCGGCGGCAATCTCGTCTTCGGGCTGAAAGTAACCGAGGGAAACGGTCGGTGCCGACCACCCGTACCAGCGGATCACCGGCTGGCCCGACGCGATCGCACAGTCGAGCAGGGCTTCATCGACCGCCATATTCCAACGACCGTCCATCGGCTTGGCCGAAAGGATCAATCGGCACGACGGCATTCGCTCGCTGTCGGAAATGTAAGCCGAGTTCTCCATCACTCCCCGTTCTCCGCATCGCGCTCGCCGCTCGCCGTCCAATGCAGCACCGGCTGCCGCGCCGCCCGCACGTCGTTCGGCCGGCTGACCGACAACGTGTGCGGCGCCAGCTTCAGCTCCGCCGGGGCTTCCGTCAGGATTTTCGCAATGACGGCCGCAAAGTCATCGAGCGTGGCTTTCGACTCCGTTTCAGTGGGCTCCATCATCAACGCTTCCGGAACGACCAGGGGGAAGTAAATGGTCGGGGCATGATATCCATAATCCAACAAACGCTTGGCAATTTCCATCGCCGAGATGCCCCGATCCTTCAGCGCCTGCGACGCCGAGGCGACGAACTCGTGCAGACAATACCGTCCGTGCGGGACGGGCAACAAGTCGGCCAGCTTGGCCTTGAGATAGTTGGCATTGAGAATGGCGTCTTCGGCCGCAGCCCGCACGCCGGCCGCGCCCAACGTCCGCAGATAGCAGTACCCCCGGATCAGAATGCCGATGTTGCCGAAATGCGCGCGGACGCGACCGATTGACTTGGCGGGCGTTGTCAGCCGATACGTGTTCTCGACTTTCGTCACCACGGGACCGGGCAAATAGTCGGCGAGGAAATCGCGGACGGCGATGGGACCGGACCCCGGTCCGCCCGCGCCGTGCGGGCCGGTGAACGTTTTGTGGACGTTGTAGTGCATCATGTCGCCGCCGAAGTCGCCCGGCCGCGCGATCCCCATGATGGCGTTCATGTTCGCGCCGTCGATGTAGACCAGCCCGCCCGCCGCATGCACGATCTCGGCGACCTCGGCGATGCGTTCCTCGAACAACCCCAGCGTATTGGGATTCGTCACCATCAGGACGGCGGTCTGCGAATCGACGGCGCGGCGCAGGCCTTCGACATCCATCAGGCCGCCCTGGGAGCCTTCGAGCTGGACGCATTGAAATCCGGCGATCGCCGCCGAGGCCGGGTTGGTGCCGTGGGCGCTCGCGGGAAACAGCACTTTCGTCCGCGTTTCACCCCGCGCGCGAAAGTACGCGGCGGCCACCAGCAGGGCGGTCAGCTCTCCCTGCGCACCGGCAGCTGGCTGCAGCGAGACGGCCGGCAGGCCCGCGATCTCGGCGAGCATCTGCTGCATCTCAAACAGCAGTTCCAAGAGGCCCTGCAAATCGGACGCCGACTGATAGGGATGCAGATCGACAATGCCCGGCAGCTTGGCGCAGCGCTCGTGCCGCTTGGGGTTGTACTTCATCGTACAACTGCCGAGCGGGTAGAAGTGCGTATCGACCGACATGTTCAACGTCGACAGGTTGACGAAATGCCGGACGATGTCGGGCTCGCACACCTCGGGCCAGGCCGGCGGCGTGGATGCCTGGAATTGGCTCGGAATCAGATCGTTCATTGGCCGGACCGGGACATCGGGCGTGGGAAACACGGCCCCGCGACGGCCGGGCGTCGAGAGTTCGGTCAGCAATCGGGTGGCCAACGTGTTCCGCATCGACGAGACTTTCACACCGCCTGGGATCGAAGGATTCGTCATCACGAGGCCGCCAGCGCTCGACACAATCGGTCGATGTCGTCGCGCGAACGACATTCCGTCACCGCCACGAGCAGCCCCTGCGATTGCTCATCGGCGGACAGTCCGGCGATCCGCGGGAATCGCGACAAGGCCGGACCGACATCCAGCCCCGCTTTCGCGGCCCTGGCCATCGCCCGTTCCGCACCGCCTGCCGCGCGGACGCCGAACTCCTTGAAGAACGGTCGCGTGCCCAGCGCCGACACGCCGGGCACCTTCAGTAATTGATCGTGCGCATAGTGCGCGAGCTGGCAACACGCCGTGGCGACTTCGCGCAGTCCCTGCGGACCGAGCAGCGACATGTACACGGTCGCCCGGAGCGCCATCAGGCCCTGATTCGTGCAGATGTTGCTCGTCGCCTTGTCCCGGCGAATGTGCTGCTCGCGGGCCTGCAGGTTGAGGACGTAACACGTCCGCCCCAGCCGGTCTACCGTCTGCCCAATGAGCCGGCCCGGCAGCTTGCGGACGAACTCTTCGCGGCAAGCGAGAATGCCCAGATAG
The DNA here is from genome assembly GCA_034439795.1 of Planctomycetaceae bacterium. Taxonomy (GTDB): domain Bacteria; phylum Planctomycetota; class Planctomycetia; order Planctomycetales; family Planctomycetaceae; genus DSVQ01. Next base: position 16,265 of record JAWXBB010000162.1, read on the forward strand.
GGTCCGCCAAACTGCAACGGAATCCCCAACGGTTGCCCTTCGGCGACCGCAATGTCCACGCCGAGGTCGCCCGGCCGCCTGACCAGACCGAGGCTGATCGGATCGAAGATCTGGACCGACATCGCGCCGTGCTTGTGGGCCAGCTCGCTGATGGCGGCGACGTCCTCCAGACAGCCGAAGAAGTTCGGGCTGGCCGCGACAACGGCCGCCGTCCGGTCATCGACGACGGCAGCCAGTTTCGCGAGGTCGGTCACGCCGTCCGTGATGGGCACCACGACGACATCGCATCCTAGGTGCGACACGTAGGTCTGCACGACTTGCAGATACTCCGGATGGACGGCCGCCGAGATGACCACTTTCGACACGCGATCGGTGGTCCGCAGCGACATCAACACTGCCTCGGCGACGGCGCTCGCCCCGTCGTACAGGCTGGCATTTGAGACGTCCATTCCCGTCAACTCGCAGATCAGCGATTGATACTCGAAGAACGCCTGGAGGCTCCCCTGCGACGCCTCGGCCTGATACGGCGTGTAGGCCGTGTAGAACTCGCCGCGACCGGTGATTTCATCGACCACGGCGGGGATGTAATGATCGTAGGCGCCACCGCCGAGGAAGCAGACGCGACTGCCGACGCCGACGTTCTCTGCCGCGAGCGCGCGCAGCTGGCGTTCGAGATCGAGCTCCGTCAGCGGCGGCGGCAGATCGAGCGGTCGCCGGAGCTGCAGCGCAGCCGGAATCTGCTCCAGAATCTCCCCGATCGACCCCGCGCCGATCGTGCGCAGCATCGCCTGTCGTTCGCGATCGGTGTTGAAGAGGTAGGCCAAGATTCGTCTCGAAAGGAAGTCAATCCGTGGCAGCAATGAGCGCGGCACCCAACATCGCAAATTTCGGTAGTGGGTCAGTTTGATTGATACTAACCCGACGCGTCAGCGAGGACGAGCGCTCGTGAGAAGATCCAACTTCCTCTCGCGGAAGCGAAATCCGGGAGGCATTAGTGACGGCAGATGGACGTCAATGGCTCCATGTCCTCGCTTACGCTTCGGGTTAGTATTCCACCTCACGCCAAACTGACCCACCACGGAAATCTCGAGTCAATGCCCTTCCGTCTGACAGTGGGCTGCATACGCCGCCGCGTCGAGCAGGCCCGCGGGGGGACTCGCGACTTTGACCTTGATCATCCACCCCTGGCCGAACGGTTCGCTCGACAGCCATTCCAGATGATCGGCGAGTTGCGCGTTGACGGCGATCACCTCGCCCGTCACCGGGGAGTAGAGATCGCTGACGTGCTTCACGCTTTCAATCTCGCCGAACGGTTCGCCGGCGGTCACCTTGCGGCCCGGTTTGGGCAGATCGACGTACACCAGGTCGCTCAGCAACTGCACGGCGAAATCGGTGATGCCCACGATGGCCGTGTCGCCGTCGACAGCGGCCCATTCGTGAGTTTTGGAGAACTGGCAAGCGGCGGGGGCAGCCAACGGTGAACTCCTTCGTGCTGGGCGAGAGTCGCGTGAAGCGTCAATCGACGTGAATCCGTAGCGTCAGGCCTTTGGCGGAGCCGGCGGCTTGTTGGTCGGGCAACCGTTCATCTGTTCGACCTGGGAGATTTTCTCCAGCCGACGCGCGTGGCGGCCCCCTTCGAACTCGGTGGTCAGCCACAGCTCCACCATCCGGCTGACCAGCCGCTCGCCCAGGAGGTCCGCGGACAGGCAGAGGACGTTGGCGTCGTTGTGTCGTCGGCTCATTTCCGCCGTGAGGTCGTCGTGGCAGGGGACCGCCCGCACGCGGCAGAACTTATTGGCGACGATGCACATCCCCATGCCGGTGCCGCAAATCAGGATGCCCCGATCGATCTCGCCGCGCGACACCGCCGAGGCGACGTTCGACGCGTAGTCGGGGTAATCGACGCTGTCGCCGCTTTCGGGGCCCATGTCGATCGGCTCGTACCCCAACTCGGCGATCTGGCCCAGAATCTTGGCCTTCACCTGATAACCGCGGTGGTCGCTGGCCACTCCAATCTTCATCACGATCGTTTCATCTCTCTAAAACAGTCGATCCACGAGCGTCCGCAATTGCCGCTCGATTTCATCCCGGCAGGCCGCATAGGTCGCCCGCGGGCCGCCGATGGGGTCCGAGATATCGCCGCCGTCGTCCGCCAGCACCCGCACGCGATCGTGCAGGTCCGGGCGTTCGGACAGAATCGTCTGCCGATGCTGTCGGGTCATCGTAATCACGTGGTCCGCCTGGTTCAGCAAGCGTTCGGTCAGGGGTTGGCTTTCGTGCTCGCGCAGATCAATCCCCTCGTCCGCCAGCAGCTCCACCGCTTCCGGACTGGCCGGCGAGCCGACCGCGGCGGCGAGCCCGGCCGACGCAATCGTGTAGCCCCGATCGACCAGTTCGTCGTCGGAGCATTGTAATCGAGTCGCCACCAGTTTGCGAAACATGGCCTCCGCCATCGGACTGCGGCAGGTGTTGCCCGTGCAGACGAACAGATAGACCTCGCTCGCCAGCCGGCTGATGTTCGTCTCGCTGACGATGCCGGGCCGCTCGAGTTCCCAGGTCGAACCCTGCAGATTCACCACGGTTGTAAACTCTCCGTACCGGCAGGGGCCGTCATCCACGGTAACCACCGGCGCATCGCCAAACTCCTGCAGTTCGCCGGCCGCCCGTCGCAGATTTCCCGTCGACGAATCCGCCAGCGCAATGAGCGGTGCCGGCGATAACCGTTGAATCTCCTGCCACAGCGGATACGCCGGGGCGCGAAACCGCACCGTCCCCCGCGCGGTGGCGACGGCGCTTTGGACCTCTGCGGGAATCCGGGAGTACAACCCGCCCAACTGGTCGAGCGGCAACCCCAGAACCACCGGCCCCGGCCAACACCGGCGGCTCAACTTCGACGCGGCGGACAGAACCGGCGCGGTCCAGTAGTCGCGGGCCTCCTCGGCCGACTTGACGATGAGTTCCAGCCCCTCGGCGAATCCGAGTTCGCACAATTGCGCAGCCGCAGCCGAGCTCAGCGCCGAACCACAGACCGTGTATTGCGTTTCGGTGGGCAGACCGATCAGTTTCCCGGCGGACAGCAGCTCACACAGACGATGGGTGACATCGCGCGGATCGTCCGCTCGACGGATGTCGATCACTTCCGGCATGAAACCCAGGAGCCTTGTGAATGACAGGATGGTGACTCGCCCGCCCGCGGGGCACCGAGGACCGATGGCGAGGGTCTCTGACAGCGCGCTGCAATGAATACGGTACCGCGATGCCACTCAACCTGCAAGTCACCCCGCTCGCCGGGACGCCGCAAGTCCATTCACCGAATGACCTTGCACACGACCATCACAACCCGGTCTGGGGATGGTAGCGATCCGGGTTCCAGGTCTTCGCGGTGGCCACCAGCGTCGCCAGCACCGTCGGGTCCGGGCTGCAGGCGACGATGCCCGGCAGGCGGACCATGTCGGCCCGGTCATCCAACCACGTTTCGCGGAAATGGACCGGTTCACCGTTGTGAACCCAGACGGCATCGCCGCCCAGCAGTCTCGCGATCTGGAGGGACACCGGGAAATCATAAACGTTCGGCGAGTGAATCAGCGATCCCGCAAACTCCCGTTGGGCCAGCAGTTCGTAGACGCTGCCCGGCATGTCATCCGGCGCAACCCCCTCCAGGCCCGCTTGCGTCACCAGGTCAGCAGCCATCTGGTCGCGGTGCTGGAAACCGATGAGATAGATCTTCCGGCTCCGCAGGGGCGTCGAGGCCTCAAACGTCGGCAGGGAGCGTACGACATCGAGCGCCGGCCGTGACGGATCATCCGGCCCGCAGGCGACGCGGCCGGCGGAGGCCTCGACCCACCAGCCGTGTTCCCCTTTCTCCGGGACGTAGACCAGCGAATACAGCGCGTCGGTCGCGTTCCGCAGGTGCAGCATCACCGCGTAACCGTTGCCGGATTTGTCGCGATACTGCTTGGTACCGTCGATGGGATCGAGCGCGATGGCCAAGTCCGCTGCGGTCGCGAACCGGCCGAGATCGCCCGTCGATTCTTCGGCTTCAATCCGGCAATGGCGGAAGATGGGATCGGTGTCCCGCAAGGCCGCGACGAGCAGTTCCTGAATCGTGAGATCGGCGAGCGTGAGCGCGTCGGTCGACGCGCTGCCGGACGATTTTCCTTCCAGCGCGATATTGAAATGCCGCAGCCGACGGGCCACCGCTCCGGACCACCGCATCACCGCGGGCATCTGCACCGACAGCGCGGTGACGACGAATTCTGCATCGATGGACATGAACGCATCCCACTCGGTACACGCCCGGGACGCCCAGGGATTGCTATCCCTGGGCGTCTTCGGTCAACCACTCCACAAACACCGCGGCGACATCCATCTGGTTGACCCGTGCAAACGCCTTCCAACCGGGCACGCCGTTCACTTCGATGACGTAGCAGCGCCCATCGCGATCATACAGCAAATCGACCCCGGCGAACTTCGCCCCCGTTGCGGCAACCGCCCGCAGCGCGAGACTGGCTTCGTGGTCCGTCGGCGTGTGCCGTTCGGCATGACCCTGTTGGGAGACGTTGGTGCGGAAGCCGGTCGTGGCGACGCGCCGCATGCCGCCGAGGACGCGGTCGCCGAGCACCAGGATGCGGACGTCGCTGCCGCCGTGGTCGATGAAGCGTTGCAGGTACAGCACCGCGCCGATCCGCTCCAGCGTCGAAAACACCCGCCAGCCGATGTCGGCGTCGTTGACTCGCACGATGCCCCGGCCTTCCGCACCGAACAGCGGCTTCACGACCACATCGCGGCCCAGTTGCTCCCACGCCGCGAGCGCCTGCTCGGTGGTCTGGCAGACCGCGGTCTCCGGCACCGGCAAGCCCCCGGCAGCCAGGCGGGAGGTCGTCAGATACTTGTCGATTGCACATTCGAGCGACTTGGGCGGATTGATGACCGGCGTGCCGGCCGCTTCCAACCGGGCCAGCACGTCCATGCGAAAGACGACCTGCTCCAACGAGCCAAAGGGCATGCTCCGCACGAGGACGTAGTCGATGGCGCCAACAACGGCTTCATGCAGCGGGCTGTTCTGGGCGGCCCCCTCGCCCCCGCTTCGGGGGAGAGGGTCGGGGTGAGGGGGCGAGCGCTCTGATCCGCGATCATTCGGAATTCGGCCGGGCGATTGACGTCCTGTCGAGGGAATGTTCTGTGAAGCGATCGGCCCCCTCACCCTAACCCTCTCCCCCGAAGCGAGGGAGAGGGGACAAGAATCGACGCCGAATGCGTCACGGCCACCCAACACCGCCCCCGCGAGTTGCGCGAACTCCAGGCGCGAGCAACGATGGCCACCATCACCCGCGGCGCGGGCGATGTCGCGGAAGTACCAACTCGTTTCGTCGGCAAGAATTCCCAGGTGCATCACGTCCACATCCGCTCGCCGTCGGGGTATTCGCGGTTCTGCACCCACGGGTCGCCGTGGTTGTGATAGCCCGCCTGCTCCCACAATCCCGGCTCATCGTGATCGAGCAGCGTCAGCCCCTTCAGCCACTTCGCGCTCTTCCACGCATACAGCCGCGGCACGATCAACCGCACCGGCCCGCCGTGATCGAACGACAGCGGCGCGCCATCGTGCGTGTCGGCGATGAGGACATCCTCCTGACGGAAATCGGCGAGCGGCATATTCGTCGTCCAGCCGTCGTCATAACCGGTCGCAATCAGATACCGGGCCTCCGGCCGCACACCGGCGAGGTCGAGCACCGTCTGGACCGACACCCCTTCCCACACGTTTCCCAACCGCGACCAGCGCGTGACGCAGTGGAAATCGGAGAAGACTTGGACACGGGGCAGGGCCCGGAACTCGTCCCACGTGAACCGCAACGGCCGGTCGACAAGCCCTTGGACTTCCAGTCGCCAGCGGTCGGTGCCGATCTCCGGGATACCGCCGTATTGCAGCACAGGCCATTTTCGGGTCCGCGATTGTCCGGGCGGAATGCGATTGTCGCGGCGCGTGTCCGGGCTGACGACGACGCCCGAAGGAACGTCGTCCGGACGCGGCGGCTCGCCCGGTTGGTATTTCTCAGCGTCGGGGTCGACCATTGCAGGCCTTGGGTTTGTACAAGCGACGGCACGGATTCTATCAGCATCCCAGCCGGGAGCGCAAGCGAACGGCGGCCGGAGCCTATGACGGTCTTGGACGCCAAACCGTCGGCTTCCAACTGTCAACTCGGGGCAATCGATTGCGGTGACGTTCCGGCCGCCGTTCGCTGGCGCTCTCGGCTGGGATGTGCCGCAACAGCTTTACGGCTGAACTTGGACTGGAACGGCGATTGCGTGATCCGGTCTGGCCGACGTTTTCTGCCAGTTTGCCGACCGGCATTGACCGTTCATTCGCCAGCCAATACGCTTGGCGGATGAGAGGTTACGTCGAAACGGACACGCCGGCAGGACAGTCGGGGCGGCCGGTGGCGTGGAAGACCTGTCAGGCTGGCAGGCGAGATGGCCGGCCCGTGAATCACTGGAAAGTTTGACAATCGGTTTCGCGTCGAAGCCGCCCAGGGATGGCTACCCCTGGGCTTCCTATACCCCCTTCATTGCAACGAGCAGCATTCCATGGAAGTTCTCGACCGTCTGGGCGACGTGTTCAACGCCGGCATCTCCCACGCGGAGCGGCTGATCACCGGCATGTTCGGGTCGTCCAACGAACGCCGGGTGCGGCAGCTCGGCTTTCTCCGCGACAAGCAGGGGAACTCCACGATCACCCCCGGTTCCACATTGGACCGCATCAATCTGCTCGAGCCGGAGTTCGAGAAATACTCCGACGCCGAACTGAAGGAACTCACGGTCAAGTACCGCGCCCGGCTGCGGGACGGCGAGACGCTCGACCTGTTGTTGCCCGAAGCGTTCGCCGCCGTGCGCGAAGCCGGCAAGCGCTATCTGAAGATGCGGCACTACGACGTGCAGATGGCGGGCGGCGTCATTCTGCATCAGGGCATGATCGCCGAAATGTCGACCGGTGAAGGCAAGACGCTCGTTGCCACGCTGCCGGCGTTTCTCAATGCGCTCGCCGGACACGTGCATGTCGTGACCGTCAATGACTATCTCGCCCGCCGCGACATGGAGTGGATGGGTCCGGTCTACATGGGCCTGGGACTCACCGTCGGCGCGATTCAATCGCAGATGGACAACCCGACGCGCCAAAAAGCCTACGGCTGCGACATCACCTACGGCACTAATAACGAGTTCGGATTCGACTATCTTCGCGACAACATGAAGTGGAGTCGCGAGCAGCAGGTGCAGGGCCCTTTGGACTACGCCATCGTCGACGAAATCGACAACATTCTCATCGACGAAGCCCGGACGCCGCTCATCATCTCCGGCCCGGCGAGCGACGACGTCAGCAAGTATCCCAAGGCGAACAAAATCGCCCTGCAATTGCGGAAGGACGAGCACTTCGAAGTCAAGGAGAAGGAACATACCTGCCATCTCACCGAGGCGGGCGGGCGACACGCGGAAGAGCTGGCGGACGTGGAAAGTTTCTACACCGCCGGCAACATGGAGTGGCCGCATCTCATTGACAACGCGCTGAAGGCTCATCACCTCTACAAGCGCGACGTCAACTACATGGTGAAAGAGGGCGAGGTCATCATCGTCGACGAGCACACCGGCCGGGCGATGATCGGCCGCCAATGGAGCGACGGACTCCATCAAGCTGTCGAAGCGAAGGAGGGAGTCCGCGTCAAGGAAGAGACTCAAACGCTCGCCACGGTGACGCTTCAGAACTTCTTCCGGTTGTATAAAAAACTCTCCGGCATGACCGGCACGGCGATGACCGAAGCCGCCGAGTTCTGGAAGATCTACAATCTCGACGTCGTCAACGTCCCCACTAATCGCCCCAACTGCCGGCAGGACTCCCCGGATGCGATCTATCGCACCGAGAAGGAAAAGTGGGACGCCATCGTCGAGGAAGTGAAAGAAATCCATGCCACGGGGCGGCCGGTGCTTGTCGGCACGGTGTCGATTGAGAATTCGGAACTCGTCGCCAACAAGCTGTCGAAGTGGGGCATCAAGCACAACGTGCTGAATGCCAAGCATCACGAGCGCGAGGCCGAAATCATCGCCCAGGCCGGCCGCAAGGAGGCCGTCACCATCGCCACCAACATGGCCGGCCGCGGGACCGACATCATCCTCGGCGGCAATCCCGAATACATGGCGTGGGACGAGTTGCAGCAGACGTATGCCACCCGGCTCGACGTTCCCAAATATGTGTGGGAGGAAACGACCCGCAAGATCGGCGAGCGCGAAGGGATGGCCGCCGAAGGACGCGATGTCGCCGCGCTGGGCGGTCTGCATGTCCTCGGCACCGAACGGCACGACAGCCGCCGCATCGACCTGCAGTTGCGCGGTCGTGCGGCCCGGCAGGGCGACCCCGGTTCCAGCCGGTTTTTCCTGTCGCTCGAAGACGATCTGATGCGCAAGTTCGCCGGCGACTGGGTGAAGAACGCCCTCGCGTGGCTGGGGATGCAGGAAGGCGAGCGCATCGAATCGAAAATGGTTTCGAGCCGCATCGAAGGGGCACAGAAGAAGGTCGAAGAACGGCACTTCGAGACCCGCAAGCACCTGCTCGAATACGACGAAGTCATGGACGAGCAGCGGAAGCGCGTCTACTCGTACCGGCAGCGGATCATCGAAGGGGCCAAGTGCCGCGGGTTGATCCTCGACATGATCGACAAGCAGCTCGAGCGCTGGACGAAGCACTTCCTGTCGGCGAACTACCGCTGGGAAACCGTGTCCGCTTGGACGGGGCAGCAACTCGGCATCGACATCGAAGCCGGCGACATCAAGGGAATGAACGTCGAGCAGGCCCGCGAACATCTCGTCGAGCAGGGGGAACGTCAGGCCGATGTCGCCATTCAGGAGGCGATCGAGGAGAACCTGCCCGAGCAGGTGGAGGACGAGCGCGAACGGAACTGGCTGGCAATGGCCCGCTGGGTCAACGCCCGGTTCGGCCTCAACACCAATGACCGCGAACTGAAGAAGATCGGGCTCGACGATCTGCACAACTCGCTCTATCAACGGGCCCGCGAAGCGGTCGCCCGCTGGGATCTGAAGCCGCTGGAAGTGTTCCTCGCCGACAACTGGGGCCAGCGTTCGCTGGCCGATTGGGCGCATCAGCAGTATGCCGTGGACATTCCCGAAGCGAAGTTCGTGGGCCTGACGCCCGAGGACGCCGCCGATGTTATCCGGACGGCCATCCACGAGCTGTATCTCTACAAGGAGATCGAGTTCCCGGTCGCCGTCGGCCTGACGAGCTTCATGGCGGACCGCGGCAATCAGGGGGGCGAACGCTACGACCGCGACGGCCTCGTCCGCTGGGCCTCCGGCCGGTTCCAGGCGCGGCTCGCGATTGAAGAGGTGCAAGATCTCTCCCGCCACGCCATTGCCCAGCGGCTGATGGATTCCAGCCGGGAATTCCTCGCCCGCGGCCAGGAAATCGAACGGCTCGGCGAATTCCTCGATGCGGCCTATGGGCCGGTGGAAATCGAAATCACCGACCGTGCCGCGGACAAGAAGAACGGGCATCCGGCTCCGGTCCGCGCGAAGAACCAGGCGGCGATCGCCGAACTCGTCGAATGGGCCAATCGCGAGTTCCAGGCCAATCTCGACATCGAGACCGTCGCCCAGGCCGACCGCGAGACCGCCGAGCGGCTGGTCCATTACAGCTACGAGCGCCGTTACCGGCCGGAGCTGTATCAGACCGAGCGGTCGCTGATTCTCGACGTGCTCGACACCGCGTGGAAGGACCATCTGTATTACATGGACCACCTGCGCTCGGGCATCGGCCTCGTCGGTTACGCGCAGAAAGACCCCAAGGTCGAATATCGCCGCGAAGGGATGCGGGCCTTCGATCAGATGTGGGACCGCATCGCCGGGCAGGTCACCGGAGCCGTGTTCCGCATCGAGCATCAAAGTCCGGAGTACGTCGGCTCGCTGTGGCAGATCACTTCGACGACGCATGCCGCCCCCACCGATGACGAACCAACGCAGTCGTCGTCGTCCAACGGCCAGCATTCCGAGAACGGCCGCCTGCCGGGCCAGCCCGACAAGGCCGTGGACCCGATCCGCAACTTCGGCCAGAAAGTCGGCCGCAACGACCCGTGCCCCTGCGGCAGCGGCAAGAAGTACAAGAAGTGCTGCGGGGCGAACGGGTGAGGGGATGGGTTGAGGGTTGAGAGTTGTTGGTCAGAAGCCGCGGGATTTCATCCCCGCGGGGCTGTGTGCGGCGACGATCAACCCCGAGACGCTCAGACACTCGCGAGCGGGTAGTGGGTCTGTCTAATCGGCGGGCCGGAGTCAGCGTGGAAGCCGGGGATTGACAGCGCGGGCCGTCGCCGCGATGCTTCAAGCATCATGCCAAAGCGATCAAGCAAACAAAAGGACACCCAGCAACTCGCCCGGAGCGTTCTGGACCAGATCGCGCCCGACGCCGATGTGACGCCGGAGTCGGAGCCGCCAAAGAAGAATCCCGCTGCCGTCGCACTAGGACGGCTGGGAGGGATGAAGGGTGGCAAGGCACGGGCCGCGGCGCTCACGGCCAAGAAGCGATCCGAGATCGCCAAGAAGGCCGCGGCGGCCCGGTGGGGCAAGAAAGCCGATTAGTCATCCAGGTCGTCGAACAGGCCTGGATGATCGCCGTACGGCGGTCGAATCATATTCAACTTGTCCATAAACTCGTCCCACGTCTTCGACAACTTCATCAATGTGACAACCGACCCAAGATGCTGAAGCAATTTGGGATGACCAACATCGTCGGTCAACCACTGGAACATCTTTTTGCGACGGCCATATTCACCCGTCGTCCGGTTCTTGAGTTCTTTCAAGACGCCGGGAGCGAGCCGCGAGTAAATCACATCATTCGTAAGGTGCCCGAAATAGGCGGGGAACCGCATGTCACCATTGAACGTGACGTTGCGGAGACGGCACATTTCTCGAAAATATGCCAGCGGGAAGGTTCGGACCCAACGCCGCAATTCCTCAGAGATAAAGCTCTCCAAGATCTCCGCGAGCGCGTCCTGCGCACGATATAGCTGGAATCCAGTGGCCTCATCGACGAGTGCGACGATGCCGGTTTTTGCAAAGGCGCGAACCAGCACCTCGCACTGCGCCGCGATATGAAGCTGGTGCGGCATCAACGAATCGTCACGCCTTGCATTCAAGACCGCATCACACAGGTCCACCAGAATGGTCGCTTCGTAGCCGTACGCCAAGTCGCCATTCTTGGGCATCACAAACATTAACGGCTTGACAATTGCGTCCCTCACCCTATCGGGAATGTAGGGTTTAATGGACTTTCCGGTGGAAAAACGGGCCAAGCGGTTGCCCCCCTCACC
>JAWXBB010000163.1:0-3506 GCA_034439795.1 Planctomycetaceae bacterium
ATTCGGCATCCGTCACGTCGCTGGGATACGACTTCCGTGTCGTGCTCATGCACGCAAGGTCAGCAGCATCCGACAAATAAGTCAATAACAGGCTCTAGATTATGGGAAGTGTAACCGATTCGATCCCGCGAGTTCTTCGCAACAAGATTGGGTTGCCGCAAGGCAGCCTAAATTCGCAGGCACCGAATCTCCCCGAAAGGGGCGACCAACCGCAGCCCGCACCAACGGCCTGCGGTTTTTTTGTTCTTACAGCGAAGGTAATCCTGCCAACCCCCTCTTGCAATCTGATAAACTGCCCTTGCGATTCAGTTGATCCGCGAAAGACCAGAACGGTTGGTGATTGCGATGACAGGAACACAACTCAACCTCCTCGCCCAGGGCAAGACGCTTCCCGTGCCGGAGCGGTTGGAAGTGATCCGCGAATTGGCCGCGTCGCTGGAGGCCGAGGAATCGTTCTGGCTGAGCGACGAATGGGCCGCGACGCTCGACCGGCGGGCTGCGGAACTCGATGCCGATCCGTCTCGGGCGGTGCCTTGGGCGGATGTGGAACGCCGGTTGGCCGAATGGACGCATTAAGGTTGACAAAGCCCCTGCCGCACCGCCACGCTGCGGTCATCTGCGAACGCGCTTCGGCGGCCGAATGTCTGTTCGGCCCCGATGTCTCGCGTGTTCTTGGCCCTTTCCTGTTGTTCAAGGATGTGTCTCATGGGAACGAGTATGGCGACGGGCTTGGTGGTTCTTCTGCTGGTTGCTGCCGACGCACCGAAAAGCGGCGAATCGCTCCAGGGAACCTGGAAGCTGTCCGGCGGGGAAGCCGACGGCAAGCCGCTCACGGAGAAGCAACTCAAGGACGGCAAGTTGGTCATCAAGGGGGATCACTACACGGTGACGCTCGCCGACAAGGACACGGCCACGGGGACGGAGAAACTGGACCCGACGAAGGAGCCCAAGACGATCGACATCACGGACGATAGCGGTCCCAACAAGGGCAAGACCTGCCTCGGCATCTACGAAATCAAGGGGGACGAGTTCCAGTGCGCCTTTGCCCCGTCCGGGAAGCCGCGTCCGACGAAATTCGCCACGGTGCCGGACAGCGGGCAATGGAAGCACGTCTGGAAGCGCGTGAAGGAATAGAACGCCGGGCGCCACGGGCGGCGGCTTTGGGCCGCCCGTGATTTGAGTGGCTCAACCCGCAATGATTCCCACAGCGATCCTGGAGAGCACTGGCGAGCGAAGCTCCTCGCCAGTGGCAGCCTGCGGCATCGCACGGACTCCCAGTGCGATGTTGTATGGCGGTGGGACCGGCGAACTTCCCGCAACTTGAATGGCCTGTGATTTTTTGCACCGCCAAGGCAATCCGGCTGGCAGGCTCGTGCAATCTGGTAAACTCTTCTGGAGTGGTACCGAGTCGGTATTCGCAGCCATCTGGACATCTCGAAAAATCAGAACGGTGCTTGCGATGACAGGCGCACAACTTGATCTGCTCGCCCAAGGTAAGACGCTGCCCGTGCCGGAGCGGCTGGAAGTGATCCGCGAATTGGCGGCGTCGCTGGAGGCCGAGGAATCGTTCTGGCTGAGCGACGAATGGGCGGAGACGCTGGACCGGCGGGCGGCGGAACTGGATGCCGATCCATCGCGGGCCGTGCCGTGGGCAGACGTGGAACGCCGGTTGTCCGAACGGATTCGCCGCCATGTGGCCGGTTGAGTGGCACGATGAGGCCGAAGAGGAACTTGCGGTCGCCACGGATTGGTACGCCGAGCAGAACGTGAGTGCCGCGGTCGCGTTTGCTAACGAAGTTCGCGACGCAATTCTCTCGATTGCCGTAGACCCAACACGGTTGCCGACGCTGGGGCCGGAACGGCATTTCTATCTGCTGAAGCGGTTTCCCTACCTCGTGGTCTTTCGTGTTCTCGAATCCGTGGTGCAGATCATGGCGGTCGCCCACACGTCGCGACGGCCGGGATACTGGCTTCACCGCGACAGCGGCAGATGATTTACTGGAACTCACGTCAGTTGATCCACCAACCGCAGTACGAGGTCTTGTTGCGCGGCGGTCAACATTGACCAAATCTCGATTATCCGCTGCAGGCCATTGTCCACTGCGACAGGTCGGCCCATCGCTTGGATGGCGTCGCGGTAAGCAGAACGGTAAGCGTCGATTTGGTCGGCATTCAAGTCTTTTGCTACGTGTTCTTTGGGGCAATCGCACGATGGATTGCAAATCCACCATCCCCGGTTCGAATCCGGGCGGAGCCTTTCCGCGACACCCGCGGACAACGGTTGACAACAGACGCCTAACTCGCTGCCGGATGGTGAGTTAGGCGTTTCTGTTTTCAGGGCTGCCGATTCCACCATCGCGACAGCCGATGACACCGCGGGAAAAGCATCGACAACAGGAGCGGTAAGCAGAGCGGTAAGCGGTTCAGTATCTTGATCAGATTGGCTCGCCACCACCACAGCCGTTGACTCGATCACCTCGACGTGAGCGCCGGGACCGGTCGATGGTGAGGGCTTGGCATCCAGCTGCGGCAGTTGCCCGACTGCTTCGACCAGCCGATCCGAATCGAGATGCGTGTAGACGTCCATCGTCAGCCCAATCCGGGAATGCCGGGCGAGGGCTTGAGCGATCTTCGGATGAACGCCGGACTGTGCGAGGCACGAAATGTACGTATTCCGCAAGCTGTGGAAGTCGAGCCGCCGCTTCTGACCGTCCTCAAACTTGATCCCGGCGGCTCCCAGATCGCGCCGCAGCATCTCGGCGGCCTTATTCGGCCAGGAGCCAGGCCAAACCTTTTCGATACCGTTCTGCCGCTTTCCTTCGAGCCACGGCAACAACTGATCGGCCAGTGAGGGGGGCAAGGGCTGGACAGCCTCCTTGCGATTCTTGGAATAGGCGGCGGCAACCCGAACGACAGGACACTCGCGATCGAGATCGAAACTCTCAACCGTCAAGCTGGCGAGTTCGCTGGCCCGCAGCCCCGTCTGAATGGCCACGACGTACAACATGGCCCGATCCGGTCCCGGCAATCGAAATGGCTTGCCGTTGTATGCCGCGGCAAGGAGTTTCGGCAATTCGTCAGCGCTGGCTGACCGGCGGACCCGCTTGAGCGAGGTCACTTTCGACCGCTGCAGATGACCCCACGGATTGCTCGGGCTGCGCCGCCCTTGAACCATCCACTTCCCAAACTGCTTCAGGGCAGCCAGATAGTAGTTCGAGGTCGTCGCCGACATGCCGTTGCTTCGCTGGTCGCCGAGGAAGGCTTCCACGCGACCGCTGGTCAAATCCGGCAGCCGCACCGCGTGACAGGATGAGATGATTACTTCGACGCGAGCCACCGTGACCGACACATGCTTCGAGGAGTTCCCGCGACGTTCCAGCGAAACGCGAAACGCGGCGACATGCTCCCCTAGCAGCCCGTTGAAGTATTCCACAGGGCGGCTGGGGTTGGCGGTCGAGCGGGCTTGACTCGTCGGCTATGATCGGTCGGTGTTCGGGAGCGTGTCG
>JAWXBB010000164.1:0-11468 GCA_034439795.1 Planctomycetaceae bacterium
ATTGAAGAGAAGAACAGCCTAAAGGCTGGACTCCAACGGAAATCTCACAACTCCGGCAGTGCGGTGTTCTGCATCGGCGTTGGCGGTTGCAAGCGGTAGGTGAACGCCCCCAGCAGTGTGCCGCGGTTGACGCTGTGACAGTCCAGGCACTGCCGGACCGCACGCAGCGAACCCAGCACGCGGATCTCGCCGGGGTGGTCGTCGATCACCACGTCTTCGCCGTGCTGCAATCGCGACAGGGCCGAGGTCTCGAACGCATCCAGCGGCCGCAACGGCACGTCGTTGTGGCTGATGTGCTCCAGGTTCGGCAGATGATCGGACTGGTACACCGCCGGCGACGTCTCTTTGAGCAGGCTCACGAGTTCGACCTCCGTCACCTGCCATTGGACTCGGCTCGTTCCGATCGAGGGAAGTTGTGGCCGGGTGCGGAACGCATGGGCTTGGAAGCCGACGGCCTGCGTCATCGGCACGGCTTGGCGAACGTCGACGAAGCCCAGCGACCGCGGGTCCACGAAACTGAGTTGCCCCTGACGATGCAGGTCGTGCAGTTCGGCGGAATTCGGCGGCAGCGTCGCCGGGAACTCGGTCCACGCCGGCAGGCTGCCGGGATCGCTGGAGGGCGGCGACTGCGGGATCGGCTCCGGTTCGGGAAGCTCCAGCACTTCCTGTCGGGGCCACATAGCGAGCGACCGGATCACGCCAAAGCCTTCGCGCTGGTGGAACTGCCGCTCGACCGTGCCATGCACGTCGGCGAGCGACCGCAGCATCGCTTCGCGGCGGTAGCCGCCCTGGCCACGGTCGTACTCGAATTCCAGGTCATCGAGCGGAGCGGCGGAACGATGAAATCCCGATGACATGTTCGCGGGCATCAAGGCCGTCACCGGAGCATCGAGCGACAACGCGGGGGGACGGAGCCGGCTCAACCGGTCGTCCAGCGACTGCACGGGGAACTTCGCCTGGAGCGTCTGCAACTCCGCCAGATCGTGCGTCCAGACCATGCCGCGATAACCCGCCATCGCCAATGCTGCGATGGTCACCGCGGCGACGCTTGGGCCGTAGGACCATTTCCGACCCACGGCGACCCCGGCGACGAGGCCGCACAGAATCCAGGTGAACATCGTCCACGGGCCGAAGAGACACGAGGCGAACAACCCCACCACGGCGACGGTCGCCACGCCGCTCCGCTTGCCGGCCAACGCCGCCGACCACACGCCGATGCACACCGCCGAACGAATCGTCAGCCACGCGATGACTGTGGACATGATGGGCCCTCCGCCAACCGGTCGGGAACCGACGGTGCGCGGCATCGTTGGTCGCGGAAACATCGCCGCCAGGGGCGACCGGTCTGAAATGGTGATGGGATGGAACGGCCAGACCGAGATGTGCTGTCTGCCATTCTAGGACGCGCGGGAGGGAAGACAATTCCCGAAAATCGCGGAATCACATCAACTCGTTCCCACGCTCTGCGTGGGAACGTTGAATCCGACGCTCTGCGTCGACTGCGAAGCAGACGCCGCGAGGCAGAGCCTCGCTTCGGCGTTCCCAAGCGGAACTTGGGAACGAGTTCATGAGTTCTCCCGTTGATGGCGACCAACTCCCTCACCGGATAAACTCTCTCCGGCGATTCGCAGCATCCACCGGCCACACATCACGGCATTCACACGAGGTCTGGCAGCATGGCGTACTTCCCCGAAATCTCGAAGATTCCGTACGAAGGCCCCAAGTCCAAGAACCCGCTCGCCTTCAAGCACTACAACCCGGATGAAGTCGTCGAGGGACAGTCGCTCAAGGAACTGATGCGGTTCGCCGTCGCGTACTGGCACACGTTCCGCGGCACGGGGAGCGACCCGTTCGGGGCACCGACGATGGTCCGGCCGTGGGATGACGGATCGAACTCGGTCGCGAACGCCCAGAAGCGCGTCGAAGTGGCGTTCGAGTTCATCGACAAGCTCGGCGCACCGTTCTACTGCTTTCACGACCGCGACGTCGCGCCGGAAGGGGCGACGCTCGCCGAGTCGCACAAGAATCTCGACGCCGTCGCGAAGGTGCTCAAGGAGCAGCAGAGGAAGACCGGCGTCAAGCTGCTGTGGGGGACCGCGAACCTGTTCTCGCATCCCCGCTACCTGCACGGGGCGGCGACCAGCCCCAACGCCGACGTGTTCGCCTACGCTGCGGCCCAGGTGAAGAAGGCCATCGAGGTCACGCACGAACTCGGCGGCGTGAACTACGTCTTCTGGGGCGGCCGGGAGGGGTATCACAACCTGTTCAACACCGACATGCAAAGGGAGCTGGCGCATCTCGCGCGGTTCATGCACATGGCGGTCAATCATGCGAAATCCATCGGCTTCACCGGGCAGTTCCTGTTCGAGCCGAAGCCCAAGGAGCCGACCAAGCACCAGTACGATTTCGACGCCGCGGCGTGCCTGAACTTCATCCGCGCGCACGACCTGTGGGACCACGTGAAGCTCAACATCGAGACCAATCACGCGACGCTCGCCGGTCACACGATGATGCACGAGCTGGAATACTCGTCGATCCAGGGGAAGCTCGGCAGCATCGACGCCAACACCGGTGACCTGCTGCTCGGCTGGGACACCGACCAGTTTCCGACCGACATCTACCTGGCCACGCAGTGCATGCTGGTGATTCTGAACCAGAAGGGGCTCGCGCCCGGCGGCGTGAACTTCGACGCCAAGGTCCGACGCGAGAGCTTCGAGCCGGTCGATCTGTTCTACGCGCACATCGGCGCGATGGACGCCTTCGCCCGCGGTGCGAAGATCGCCGCCGCGATCCGCAAGGACCGCGTGCTCACCGACCTCGTCGCCCAGCGCTACAGCAGCTACGATACGGGCATCGGCCAGCAAATCGAGAACGGCACCGCGACGTTCGAGACGCTCGAACAGTACGTCATCCAGAAGGGCCAGATCGCGCCGAACACGTCAGGGCGTCAGGAGTTGATCGAGAATTTGATCAACGAGTATCTGTAGAGACTCACCGATTTCGAATGTTAGCCGTCAGAGTAAGAGGTCGATCCCGTGGTTGCTGACCGCGAGTCGCTGCTGGAAGCCGTTCGTTCCGCCGTGACGGCGGCGGGTGGTGTTCGGATCACCCGCCAGCAGTTCATCGCGTCGTCCGGCCTCAAGCTCTCGGATTTGTTTCGCCACTTCTCGAAGTGGTCCGATGCCCTCACAGCAGCCGGCTTCTCTTTCAACGGTTACAACGAGCGCATCGAACCTGAGGAGCTTCTGGCCGATTGGGCTGTCCTTGTTCGCAAACTTCAGCGCATCCCAACTCGCAACGAATACAAACTTGAGGGCGACTACAGCACTGGCGTTTTCGACCGGAACTTTGGTTCTTGGTCAGCGATCCCAGATACTTTTCGGACTTTCGCGACTGATCAACCCGAATGGGCTGACGTGGTGGCGCTGTTGCCAATTCAGCAGGCAACACCGGCAGTGGTGGGGGGAGCTCGGTTACCGCAGACCCAGGAATTGCGGTCTCCGCTTGCCAGGCAGCGCAGGCTCAGTGACCGGCCGACTTACGGCGACCCCATTGACTTCCGTGGGCTGCGGCATGCGCCGGTGAATGAAGACGGCGTCATTTTCCTGTTTGGTATGGTTGCCAGGGAGTTGGGCTACCTTGTCGAATCGGTTCAGGGAGGCTTCCCGGATTGTGAGGCAAAGCGCCAGCTCGCTCCCGGCCAGTGGCAGCGTGTGCGCATCGAGTTTGAATTCGAAAGCCGTAACTTCAGGGATCACGGCCATGCGCCGGACGGTTGTGATATCATCGTCTGTTGGTCGCATAATTGGTCAGAGTGCCCAGCCCACTTGGAAGTGGTGGAGCTAATGCGGGTGATAGGACAGCTTGCCGATACGGGGGAGTGACCGCAAGCGTTTCTTGTAGATCGTTCGCAAGCGGCATCACGAATACATCTGCCCGAACCCGCCCGGCTCGAAAGCGTGGCGGTAATGCGTGATCTCGGGCGTCGGCGCACCCTCCGGCCAGACGATGGCGATCACGTCGAATCGCGCGCGGCGTTCCAGCCAGCCGCGCTGCTTGAGGTACGCCAGCCCCGCGCGGGTGAGCCTTCGCTGCTTATCGGGCGTGATGGCGTCCACCGGACCGCCATGCGTGGTCGAGCGGCGGGTCTTCACTTCGACAAAGACCACCGTGTCGCCGTCGAGCGCGATGAGATCCAGCTCACCCAGCCGATTCCGCAGGTCGTGGGCCAGAATCGTCCACCCCAGCCGTTGGAGATACTCCGCGGCGGCGGCTTCCCCGGCGTCGCCAAAGCGTTGCGTCCGCCGCGGCTTCAGGGACAGCCATCGGCGGAGGGCGCTCCACATGGGATCGCTCAACTCAGAGCCGGGGCGTGTCGCCCCGGTCTTGTCTTCGAAGCTCGAAAGACCGGGGCGACACGCCCCGGCTCCTTAATCCAAAGACTACTTGCCCTTTTCGACTTTGTCGGTCCGTTCCACCAGCCGGGTCGACTTGCCGACGCGGCCGCGGAGGTAGAACAGCTTTGCGCGGCGGACCTTGCCGTGCCGCTTGACCGCGACCTTGGCGAGCTTCGGAGAGTGGACGGGGAACGTCCGCTCGACTCCTTCGCCGGCGACGATGCGGCGGACGGTGAAGTTCTCGTTGATCCCGGTCCCGCGGCGGGCGATGACCACGCCGTTGAAGATCTGGATGCGCTCCTTGTCCCCTTCCAGAATCCGCTGGTGGACATCGACGGTGTCGCCGACGTCGAACGCGATCGCGTCCTGCCGCAGGCTCGATTGCTCGGCCGCGACGATCAGTTTGTTCCGCATGGTGAACTCGCTTTCTTCGTGAACAATTGCAGTTTCCGGAGAAGCCCAGGGATTGCTATCCCTGGGCGTCCTGATGGTGTTCTTTCAATCCGTCGGCCAGTCGCCCTGCCAGGGGACTTTCGGCGATGTCGGCTTCGGCGTCAACAGGTCGCCGCGGCGGTCTTGCGTTCGTTTCAGGCTTTGCTCGTGCCGCCACTGGGCAATCGCCTGGTGATTTCCGCTGAGCAGCACGTCGGGCACGGTCATTCCCCGGAACTCGCGGGGGCGAGTGTACTGGGGGTATTCGAGCAGCCCTGCCTGGGCGAAGGAATCGTACTTGTGACTCGTTTCATCTCCCAACACGCCGGGGATCAGCCGGATGATGCAGTCGATCAGCAGCATCGCCGGGACTTCCCCGCCGTTGCAGACGAAGTCGCCCGCCGAAATCTCCAACGGCTTGAGGCCGTCCGCAATCCGTTCGTCGAACCCTTCGTACCGGCCGCAGAGGAGGAGGAGCCGGGGGTGTCCCGCCAATTCCTCGACGACCGACTGATCCAGCCTGCGGCCGGCCGGCGTCAGCATCACCAGTTGCCCCGGCCCGTCCGACTGTTGCTGCACTTGCTCGACGCAGTCGAACACGGGCGGGCACATCATCAGCATTCCGGGTCCGCCGCCGTACGGCGTGTCGTCCACCGACTTGTGCCGATCCGTCGCCCACTCGCGGATGTTCCACAGGCTGATGTCCACCAGCCCCCTGTCAATCGCCAGCTTGAGCAGGCTCTGACCGAGGTAACTGGAGAACAGCTCCGGGAACAGCGAGAGGACGTCGAAACGCATGGTAAAACTCTGAGTGATGAATTGTGAATATACGAGTGATGAATGAAGACGGCATTGCACCTTCTTCCATTCATCATTCATTACTCATCATTCATCACTCTGCACTGGCTTCCGCGGCCGCTTCATCCGCCGGCGCTTCCGGGGCCGGTTCCTTCGGCGGGGTCATCGGAGGCGGTGCGGCGGCGACGCCGAACTTGTTCGTCTTCACCTTCTTCACCAGCGTGGCGACGCGGTCGGACAGGCTGGCCCCGACGCTCACCCAATACTCGACGCGGTCGAGCTTGATGGTGACCCGCTTGGACTTGTCGGCGACCGACGTGTCGTACCAGCCGATCTCCTCGATCGCCTTGCCTTCACGGTGGACGCGCGAATCCATCACACAGATCCGGTAGAACGGCCGGTGATGCCGGCCGATCCGCTTCATTCGAATGCGAACGGACACTCAGGGACTCCTTGAACAATGAATAGTGGCTGGTTGGTTGTTAGTGGCTGTAGTGATGAATAATGAATATACGAGTATACGAATGGAAGAGATACTGCCTTTCACTCGTATATTCGTATATTCATCACTCATCATTTCTTACCTGTTCTTCTTCTTCTGCTTCTTCGCGTCCTTGCGGGATTTCTTCTTTTTCTCGGCGGCTGCTTTGGCGTCGACCGGGCCGCTTTTGGTGCTGCCTTTCATCGCCCGCAGGTTGGCGCCGGGGTCGAGCATTCCCCCCTTGGCCAACTGGTTGACGGCCCGCATGCGGTCCATCATCCCCAGCCCGGCCATGTTCTTCATCATCGAGGACATCCCCTCGAAGTCTTTGAGCAGCCGGTTGACGTCGGCGGGCTCCGTGCCGCTGCCCCGCGCGATGCGGTGCCGGCGGCTGCGGTCGATGCGGTCCGGATTCGTCCGCTCCTCCCCGGTCATCGAGCCGATGATCGCCTCGATCCGGCCCATGTCGGACTCGGCGTCGATGTCCGGGTTGGACTCGAACAGCCCCCCCAGGCCGGGGATCATCTTGATGATGTCCTTCAGCGGTCCCATCCGCCGGATCTGCTTCATCTGATTGCGGAAGTCGTCGAGCGTGAACTTCCCCTGCAGCATCTTCTGCTGCTGCTTCTCGACTTCGTCGGCGTCGAAGGCTTCCTGGGCCTTCTCGAACAGCGTGACGACGTCCCCCATCCCGAGAATGCGGCCGGCCATGCGGTCGGGATGGAACGGCTCCAGCTTGTCGAGTTGCTCGCCGACGCCGATGTACTTGATGGGGACGCCGGTGACTTCCTTGATGCTCAGCGCGGCCCCGCCGCGGGTGTCGCCGTCGAGCTTCGTGAGCACGACGCCGTCGACCTCGAGCGCGTCGTTGAACGCCTTCGCGCTGGTGACGGCGTCCTGGCCGGTCATCGAGTCGCAGACCAGCAGAATCTGATCGGGCTGCAGCTTGCGGTCGATCTGCTCCAGCTCGGTCATCAACGCCAGATCGACGTGCAACCGGCCGGCCGTGTCGAGAATCAACACCTTGATGTTGCCGGCGGCTTGAGCCGCCTTGCGACCGTTCTGGCAGACCAGCAGCGGATTGCTCTTCGCCGGGTCTTCGCTGTAGACCGGCACGCCGAGTTGCTGGCCGATGACCTTCAGTTGCTCGATGGCCGCCGGACGCTGCAAGTCGGCGGCGACGAGCATCGGCGAAAACCCGGCCTCTTTGACCATCCGGGCCAGCTTGCCGCAGGTGGTGGTTTTGCCGGACCCCTGCAGGCCGCACATCATGATGATGTTGAGACCGTCCCGCCGCAGGTGCAGCGAGTGATCGGTCGGCCCCATCAGGTTGACGAGTTCCTGATGGACGATGCCCACGAACTGCTGATCGGGGCGAAGAGACTTGAGCAGCTGCTCACCCAGAGCCTGCGAGGACACGCGCTGGATGAACGCGGTGGCGACGTCGTAATGAACGTCGGCCTCCAGCAGGGACTGTTTGACCTGGGCCAGCCCGTCGCGAATGTTGGCCTCGGTGAGTTTCCCCCCGCGACCCAACAACGACACAGCCGACTTCAGGCCGGTGGTGATGCCTTCAAACATGACGACTCAATCGGGTTCTCAAGTCCGGAGCGGACCGGCAGGCCGACCGTGTTCGGGATTCTTGTTTAGCCGCGACCCGAAGGGGAGCGTTTGGCTCAACCCAACTCTCGCGGCCGCAACCAGTTCCGGCGACGACCAACCCACCGGATCACGGCGACGCCTCAGCGTCGTTCCAAGCCAGACCACTGGCCCGGGAACCGGGGAACGGGTGATATTAGCCCAAACCGAGGTTGGCAGCAACCGCCCCGCGTGCCATTCTGATGGGGACGGTGAGAAACACGCTCGCATGTCCAGCCGGATGACGCCATGAATCCGTTACGCATTCCCATGCAGGTCGTCTTCTACAGGGACGACGGACAATGGGTGGCTCATTGCCTGCAATTCGACCTCGCAGGCGTCGGCGACACCAAGGCCGACGCGATCGCGCTGCTGAGCGAAGCCATCGACATCCAGATTCGTGAGTCGCTGAAATCGGGCAATCCCCGGAATCTCTTCAGCCCGGCGGACAGCGAACTGTTCCAGATGTTCGCCGCGGGTCAGGACGTTGCCGAGAGCGAGCTGCGCGTCGCCATCGCGCCCCACCCGGACATCGTCATCGAGCGGACCGAGGCCCGCGAGTATCTGCGGCCGTTGCGTCAGCCGCTGAATCGCAGCGGACTGGTGCCGGCGTAGGAGCAGCATGCGATGAGCCAGCCGAAGCTCACCTGGCCGGAGCTCCGACGCATTCTTCGCAGCTTCGGGGTGGCGGAAGACCCCTCGCGCGGGAAGGGAAGCCATACCTATTTTTTCAAGCAGTTTCCCGATGGCGAGTATGGCTATCCCGTGCCGCAACATGGCAAGGATGTTCCGTCCGTGTATGTCAAGAGTCTCCGCAAGCGCCTGCGACTCACTCCCAATGACGGCATATCCGATGCCGAGTTTTTCGGACGTCGTTGATCTTGTCGGCCCGGTCCCACCGGTCGGATATGCTTGTGGTATCCCTCCGCTGTCAGGCATACCCGGACCTATTTGGACTGGCAGGAACTCCGATACAATCGGTGAGCGAACTAGAACTTCTGCCACTGCCTGGCGCTGCATTGGACAACAAGGTCCGACCATGACCGACCGCGAACTCCTCGACGCATCACCGTGAACCCGGAGATTTTCGGCGGCAAGCCAATCATCCACGGTCGCCGACTGGCGGTCGAACACATCCTATCCATGCTCGCCGCGGGCGATGACACGCCCACGATTATGGAGGGCTATTCGTGGCTGGAACCGGAGGATATCCAGGCGTGTCTGGTCTACGCGCGCTGCCATGTCGGACACGAGCGGTTTGAACCGTTGGTTCTCGAAGCCGGCGGTTAAAGGGGGCCGGTCTTACCGTCCGCAGACGCCGTCGGGGCGTTGGCCCGGCTCATGAGCCACTTCTTGAACGAACTCTGGCTCTCCGCCGAAGGCTGGCCGGCTAACAGATTCGACACACTGATGTCCTCATCGACGGACGGCCAATGAATGCCCCTTCCCCCGGCGATCAGCCGCCACGCTCCCCGTTCCTCGGCGGTGGCCTGCCCCAGGCGAGGATACCAGGCGAGGGGGACGGCAATCGTGCGTCCGTCAGCCAATTCCACCGCCAGGGTGTCCGCGCTCACTGCGACGCCGGTGGCGAGGGCCGTTACGCTTTCAACCGCCGAAGAACTCATTCCAACTCTCCCGTAACTGCTCCCGATGCCCTTCGACCAATCCGCGGACGCGGGCGATCTCCTTCCGGCTGAAGCCATGACTCCGCTCGAGCCGGACGGGGTCGAGCCAGAACTTCGCTTCACACTCGTCGCGTTCGATGTGGACGTGCGGCGGCTCGTTGCCATCGCCAGCGTAGAAGAAAAATCGGAACGGCCCGCTTCGGAATACCGTCGGCATCAGGCCATCCTACGCCGAGCCGCCTCGGGGGGCAATCTCCGCCGCGCGCGGGTCACACCAATTGTCAGGCAGGTCGGCCTCACGCGGACAGCCGTGGCACGTCACTCGTTGTTTTCGCGTTCCACAGAACAGTGCCAGCCCGCCTGTGTTAAGCTGTTCCCATCCTGTCCCGCGCACATTGCGGAGTCCTCACGGATGAGAAGCCTGCATTTCGTCGTGGCCTTTGGCGTCGCTGGCCTGCTCGGACACGGGGGATTCGCAGTTGCGGCCGATGTGCCCGTCGTGACGATTCGCTCGGCGGGGTTCTTTCCGCTGCGCGAGGATGCCGCCTATTTGGCGGAGTTGTCCGGGCAGGAGGCCGTCGCACCAGGACTGCGTCTGGTGGAGCTCAACAGCGGGAATCTGCACGGCCTGGCCGAGCACGATCAGTCCCGGCCGATGGCGATCGTGGGATTGTTACCCGATCAGTTGCAGCCCTTGCCGATTGTCGCAAAGAAGTGGGTTGTCGTGTTGCCGATCAAGAACTTCCAGCCGAAGGAGCGACTCGAAATCGAGTTGAGCACTCAGAAGGGCCTTGCCGTCGCGCCGCAGGCGAAGAAGATCGAAGAGGGCCTCTACCGCTGGCAACGACCGGGGAAGCCGGACACGTTCGTACGGTTCATGGATGATGTCGCGTTGCTTGGGGAGGACCGTTCGCTCGTCGACACGTTGCGACCAGTGGCCGCCGAACTCTGCGTAGCGGGAAGCTGTCCAACCGATCTGGAAGTGCGGTGGGATCACCGACAAGTCCCCAAGGCTTGGCGCGATTTCGCAACGGGAGTCGCCGACGGGATGCAGAAGTCCATCCCCCGCGGGACGGAGGCGAACAATCGCTACGTCAAGCTCGTCCTCGACACGGCGCGTTGTCTGGTGTCCGACTGCGAGACGCTGGTGCTGACGCTGGATCTCTCCCGCGACGACAAGCGGGTGGAAGCGCAATTCCGCCTGACAGCCAAGGATGGGACAACACTGGCTGATTCGATGTCGTTCTTCTCGCGGTCTCCGAATCGCTATTCCGGTCTGACGAAGCCTGACGCGCTCTTGAACCTCTTGGTGTCAGTGCGTCCCAGTTCCGACATGAAAGCCCTGTTGAAGGACATGAGTCCGCAGTTTGAAATCGATGAGTTCAAGCGTCTCAGGAAACAGCCCGGCGTCTCTCCGGAGATTCGTTCGGCCGACGAACAGTACACGCAGGCGAAAGACGATGCGATTCAGAGCTGGATCACCGCCGGCCGGATTGAGGCGGGAGTCTCGATTGCAACCCAAGACGGAAAGTCGTTGTATCGACTGGGCCTCTACCTCCCCGGCTCCGCGGAACTTGCGCCGCTGGTCTCCGATCTCATTCGGCAAGGTTCGGCGTTGAACAGCGGATTAAATGCCGATGTCGGTCTGGTCGGCAGATTCGCCGCGCATCAGATCGGCACCGGGGGCGTGTTCTGTTTCCGTTCCGAGGACGTGCTTCACGCTTCTGGGAGTGCTGCGGATTCGCTGGTCTCGTCGCTGGTTGTCGCCGACGTCGAACCTCCGCAGAATGGCGAATCACCCGCGGTTTTCATCGAAGGGGAACTTGGAGCGGTGGTCATGAACCTCAGTTCGCTTATACGAATGCCTTCGGTCCGGCTCGATTCCAACGCCACCGGCGGCCGGATTCGATTTCAGGTGCATCGCGTCAATCGGGAAGTCTCGGCAAATCTCACACTGGATGAAGCCGCCTTGCAACGGCTGCTCAAGGGGTTTGGCTCAGTCCCGTAGTAGTCCGTCTATCGCTAATTGTCAGGATCGATTAGATGGTTTGCGGAGTCGATTCCGCAAGTTAACGCTGAGGAGGCAGGGATGCCGCA
>JAWXBB010000165.1:0-7249 GCA_034439795.1 Planctomycetaceae bacterium
CGATGCCAGCGAACTGATCCGACGGATTGAATCGTCCGATCACGATGTCATGATGCCGCCGCCAGCGACCCCCGCTCGCCGCGCCAGCTTCTGGGCGGCGGTCAGCGTCAGATGCGTGGCCGGCGGCGGCATCATGACATCGGGATCGGACGATTCAATCCGTCGGATCAGTTCGCTGGCATCGGGCTGGCCGGGAACGATGATCCGCTTGCCACTTTCGCCCAGGGCAACGGCGGAATCGCGCTGGTCCAGTCGCGTGCCCGATTCGCGTCGGCCGTCGTCCGGGCCGTGGCATTTGAAGCAGGTCTGCGACAGAATCGGACGCACATCCCGATTGAAATCGGGCGGCGCATCGGCCGCCGCGCACAGCGTCGCGGCCAGACACCAGACGGTCGCGGTCAGCATTGGAGAACGGGTCATGGGCGAGAGAACCGGCAGGGCGGGAGGTCGGCGAAGTCCACGCCTGCAATCTAGCATAACCCGCCGTTGATGCACACCGCCGATTTCAACGCAAGCGGGGCGATTCCCCCAAGAGAGAATCGCCCCGCGCTGAACCGCAAAGTGTCCCGGACGCTTGAAGCGTCCGGGACACTGGTTCCCACTTACTTCTTCTTCGCGATCTCGAACGCCTTGTCGAACGCGGCGTCCTTGAAGACGAGCTCCTTCTTGGCGTCGCCCTCGGCGGCGTCGACCTTGCCCTTGCAGTTTTCGCAGCAGAAGCTGACCTTCACGCCGGCGACTTCGGAGGACTGATCGGCGGCGACCTTCGCGCCGGAGATCGGGCACTTCACTTGCGTGAACTGCTTGGTGCTCACCAGCTGGATGTTCGCGGGGATGGCGAACTTTGCCTTGTCTTCGTTGAACTTGCCCTTGCAGTTGTCGCAGCAGAAGTAGACCTTCGCGCCCTTGTATTCGGCGTTCTTGTCTTCCTTCGCGTCCGGCTTCCCGGCGACGAGGCACTTGACGGCGAATTCCTTCTTGGCGTCTTCGGCGATCGCCAGGGCGCCCACCAGCAGGGCGGCGATCGACAGACTCAACACGCGCATGGACATGGGGATATCTTTCCAGGGAAGTGAGGGTTCCTCGCTGCGGCCGATGCGCACACTGCGCACCAACAGGCCGCGGCGGAAGAGATCGAGGCTCGTCCAGCCGCATCAACTCAGCGAGCGGCAGAGCATCAGCAGCGGGGGTGACATCCGCGGAGGATGTCGATGCAGATCGAACGGCGTCGGCGTGGCGACGTGGTCGTCCCTGATCGCCGGCAAACTCGCCCCGGCGGCGATGGCGGCCGTCAGCGTCTCCGCGACTTTGGACGACGTCGCCGGACGGACGGCTTGCGGCGTCACCTCTTTGTGGCATTGGCACACTGGCGTCGCCGTCGCCGCGGGAACGGCGCGCTTCGCCGCACAGCACTTCGCCTGCGGAGCGGCCGTCTTCTTCGCACAGCAACTTGGCCCGGAGTCCTGCGCCCGGCGGGAGCAGCAACAATCGCGCGCGGACCACGCCGGGACACAAAGCCCGACGGCCATCACCAGCGACAGCAGTTGCTGAACGGACCACATGAAGAGAAACATCTCACGTCAGCGGATGTCGATGCGTCGGATTGTAGAGCGGGCGCGTGGAATCGTCCAGTGCAAATCGTGCGGGGCGTGCGGTTTGAGCGTCGTCTTTTCTTGGGGGCTACGGATGTCAAGGTCCATAATCTTCTTAAGACTTTTCTTACACGCCCGCCTCCGTGCTCTCCGCCGGACTCAACGCGAGCGCTTTGTTGAGCGCCTTCAGATACGCCTGGGCGCTGGCTTCGATGATGTCGGTGCTCACGGCTTTGCCGTGGTAGCGCTTGCCGTTGCAGATGACTTCCACCAGCACCTCCCCCTGGGCGTCGGTGCCGACGGAGACGCTGCGGACCTGGTAATCCTTGAGTTCGGCGGTGACGCCGAGGACGCGCTCCATCGCCTTGCAGACGGCGTTGATGGGGCCGTCGCCAATGGCAGCGTCGCAGACGGTGCTTTCGCTGCCGCCGTCGCGGAGTTCGACGGTCGCCGTGGGAATGGTTCCGGTCCCGGCGGCGATGTGGAACCGCTCCAGATGCCACCGGTCGGGCGAGACGTTCACGCGGTTGTCGATGAGCGCGACGATGTCGCCGTCGAACACGTCCTTCTTCTTGTCGGCGAGCGAGATGAAATCGTCGAACACCTTCTGGAACGTCGCGTCGTCGAGCGTGAACCCCAACTCGGTGACGCGGGTGCGGAACGCGTGGCGGCCGCTGTGCTTGCCGAGGATGAGATTGGTGCCGATGTAGCCGACATCGTCCGGCCGCATGATTTCGTACGTGGACCGGTCCTGCAGCATTCCGTGCTGATGGATGCCGGCCTCGTGGGCGAAGGCGTTCTGGCCCACGATGGCCTTATTCCGCTGCACGATCATGCCGGTGATCGACGACACCAGCCGGCTCGCGCTGCACAGCTTGGGCGTGTGGATCTTCGTGCCGACCTTGTAGAAATCCTGCCGCGTGCGGAGCGCCATCACGATTTCTTCCAGGGCCGCATTGCCGGCCCGTTCGCCGAGTCCGTTGATGGTGCATTCGACCTGCCGCGCCCCGGCTTCCACGGCGGCGAGGCTGTTCGCCACGGCCAATCCCAGATCGTTGTGGCAGTGCGCGCTGATGACCGCCTGGTCGATGTTCGGCACGTGCTGCTTGAGGTGTGAAATGACCTGAAAGAAATGCGCCGGCGTCGCGTACCCGACGGTGTCCGGGATGTTGACCGTCGTCGCCCCGGCCCGGATGGCGTTCTCGACGACTTCGCAGAGGAAGTCCAACTCGGTCCGGGCGGCGTCCTCGGGGGAGAACTCGACGTTGTCCGTGAACTGCCGGGCCTGTTTGACGTGCTCGATCGTTGCCTTGACGATCTCCTCCTTCGCCATCTTCAACTTGAACTGGCGATGAATCGCGCTGGTGGCGAGGAACACGTGAATGCGGCGGTTCTTCGCCCCGGCGAGGGCGGCGCCGGCCCGGTCGATGTCGTCCTTGCGGCAGCGGGCCAGCCCGCAGATGACGGCCCGGTCGCCGAACCGGTCGGCGACGGCCTTCACCGCCTCGAAATCGCCGGGGGACGCGATCGGGAAGCCGGCTTCGATGATGTCCACGCCGAGCTCGACCAGGGCCTCGGCGATCGCCAGTTTCTCGGTGACAGTCATGCTGCAACCGGGCGATTGCTCGCCATCGCGCAAAGTGGTGTCGAAGATGGTGACGGTGTCGGCGGACATGGGGAAATCTCCAAGGCACGGGAGCGAGTGACGGCGGCCTGTATCAACGAAAAAACCCTGAGACCGAGAGGTCTCAGGGTGGCTGTGGCTGGCAAACGCGACGACGAACCCTGTCCCTCTCCCGTCTAGCGGGTTAGAAGCAGGCCTAGCAGTCGCGGGGCGGTGGTCATGGGAACAAACGTCCTTCGGAACGATTATCAGTAGAAAGCGTATGCCGACTTGGGAGGTTCGTCAAGAGTGACACAGGAAGGACGATTGAGGTTCGGCGTGTTCTCAGCCCGGAGCGCCAGCGACGGCGGCTTTCTCCCCTCGCCCGGCGCTTCGCCGGGAGAGGGGTCGGGGGTGAGGGTGCCTTTCGTCTTTCGGCTTGTGGACCGACCGACGGACCACGCCGGCCGCCGAATGCGCCAGGCACTGCAAGAGTGACGCATAGTAATCCTTGGCGGCTTGCAGAACGCCGTCTTGCGCCATAAGTTGCCGAAGATCGCCGCCGGCACGCGGCGGCACAATCGACGCCAATGAATGCAACTATTCGGCGGTCGAATCCCTGTTCGGCGGCGGAGAGCCGAGGAGTCCTTGACATGATCACGGAATTCTTCGACGTCGGTGGCGTCTCGGTAAATGACCAGTTTCAGGCGTGGCGCACGAACCACCAAGCCGGCCTATTTTTAACCTTGGCGACCCGAACCAGCGCCAACCTGCATGGTGCTCGTTGCCTGCATCTCGGAAGCGGGCCACCGTACTTCTTATTGGAAGACGGATTCGGCTCCCTGACGGTCAAGCGCAAAGTGTGTGGGTCCGAAGCGGAACTCTTGGCCTGGGCGACTAAAAACGGCGTTAGCGTGAAGCGCTGTCTGCATTGCCTGCGCGACAACTTGATTGGCAATGGGCAAGTTCAGGAAGGCAAAGAGCTCACGCTGCCCGAGGAAGTTCCCAGCGGGTCAGCCTACAACGAAGGCAGCGTGCAGCGAATTCTGATCAACCGCTACGAGCGTGATCCGCGAGCACGGGAAGAGTGCATCAGGCATTACGGGACAACATGCTTTCTCTGCCGCTTCGATTTCGTTGCTGTGTACGGGGAGATGATGGCCGGCTTCATCCATGTTCATCACCTCAAGCCACTGTCGAGCGTTGGAGCGGACTACCAGGTCGATCCCATTGAGGATCTGCGGCCCGTGTGTCCGAATTGCCATGCAGTGATACATCGTCGGGAGCCGCCGTATTCCTTTGACGAGGTGCGCGAACTTATGTAAGCATGCAGCGGGTAGCGCCGGACGGGTGGCTGGGTCGGAGCTTCGACGACCCAGATTCTCGTTCCCACTGGGTCGGCGCAAAGCCTTCGACCCAGCCCCCCCCATCGCCATCCCAGCCCCGGGCGAGGGCGGTTTCGGTCTTCCGTAGACCGGAAATTCTTTCGCGTCACGGAGTGCCGCGTCTACGGTAGGCCAACAGCGAAAGGCACCCTCACCCCCGGCCCCTCTCCCGCCCAAGGCGGCGGGCGAGGGGAGTTGCGGTCGCTGGCGCTCCCTTATGACACGCCCAGCAGCTCGCGGGCCTGTTCCATCCCCGGGGCGGGATGACCGGCTTCGCTGGCGACCACGCGGGCCAGGGCCGTGATGTGCCGCCAACGGTAGGCCGGGCGGGTCTTGCCGAACGATTCCATCACCGTGTGATAGTATTTCTCGGCGTGCAACGCCCCGTCGGCGGCGATGCTGTTCTTGAGCAGCAACTGGAACAGCGGCTGCGGCGCCAACTGACGTTCGCCGAAGTGCTGCACGACGGCGACGGCGCGGGCCTGGTCGTTGGCCCGGATGGCGGTCTCGGTCTCGGCGAGCAGTTGATTGGCGTCCAGCTTGGCCAGCGATTCGTCGGCCGGCTTCGCGGCGAACGCATCGGCGGACATCTTCTGGCTCTGGCCGGCCGTGTGATGCGCGGCGACGATCAGGCTCGCCATCGCCTGCTGCGGCTGGCAGACGGCGGCGATGTTCCGCCACGCATTCGCGGCGTCCGACGCATGCACGCCGGTCGAATCGCCATGCACGCAGCCGGCCGGCTTCTCGGCGCTCGCCCAGCGCTCCTCGCGGCCGGGATCGTTGAGCACCAACTGCGTGGCGGCGACGGACAACGCCTCGCCGATCGCCGCGAGGGACATCCCGTCGGCGAGCGCGGCGGCGACCGCCTCGGCGGCCTGGTCCCGGTTCGGGCTGTAGCAGGCCTGTGCGAGTTCGGCGATCCACTTGTCATCGGCGGGTTTGGTGCCGACGGGCTTGTCGTGCAGATGGTATTGGTCGAGCAGTTTCGGCAACACGGTGCGGATGGCATTGCCCTGCCCGTTCCGCGACTTGATCTGCTGCTCGACCTTGCAGCAGTACCGCACCGACTGCCGCAGCAGCGCATGCGCGTGTTCGGAACCAGTCAGATCGAGCGTGTTCCACGCCCGCCACGACAGCACCACGCGATGCACGTCCTCTTCATCTTCAATCAACGTCTGCAGCGCGTTGTACGCTTGCGATGAGGATTCGTGCATCAACGCCGCGAACTGGCTCTCCGCAGCATTGACGTCCGGCTGGTGCGCAGCGTCGCGGAAAGATTGAGCGGTGACGGCATCGGCCGTGGGCGCGACGGGGTGCAGCACCTCCGCCTTCTGCCCGCCGAACGCCTGGATGCGGTTCGTGTTCCGGTACAGCACCTTGAACACCGGCAGCGCGGCTTCGGGGCCGCTGAACTGGCGAGCCATTTCCCCGGCCGGCACGAGCGCCATAAAGGTGTGGAAGCCGATGTAGTCTCCCCCGCCGAACGTGCGGGCATTGGCGAGCGCCCCGGCGGCGAGCAGCGTCCGCAGATCGACGCCGAGCTTCATCTGCGCGGCGAGTTGCGGCAGCAGTTGGTCCGCGGGCGTGTCCTGCATCAGTCCGACGAGACTCTCCAACGGACCGAACGACAACCGCGAACCAGCCTCCTCGGCCCACAGCAGGTTGACGCCGAGGCTCGACGACAATTGCGACCCGACGCCGGCCGTCAACATCGCTCCGCCGACTTGAGCCAGAAAGGCACGACGACTGCTGCGGTTCATGGGAAGCACTCCTGAGATCGAGCACGGAACCAGACGGGGAATCTCGAGCGCCTGCAGTGTAACGCCGTCAGATCAGTTCGCATAGGAATTTCTGGATGCGAGCAGGGTTTTGACCTCTCCATCCCAGCCCGGAGCGCCAGCGACGGAGTCCAACAATTGTGCGCGCAACTGTGACGGCCGCACCCGATCCGTTACCATGCCCGCGATCTCCACCCACGAGGAACTTCCCGGAATGTATGATCGGCAGCGGCTCATCGCCCTGTTTCACGAGCGGGCGCTCAAATTCGGCGACTTCACGCTCGCCTCGGGCAAAAAGTCCACGTATTACCTCGACGGCAAGCAGATCACGCTGCACTCCGAGGGCTTGCGGCTCGTCAGCCTGGGGCTGCTGGACCTGCTCAAAGACACCGCGTTCGACGCCATCGGCGGCATGTCCATCGGGGCCGATCCGATCATCGGCGGCGTGTTGACCGTCGCCGCGGAGCAGAAGCGGAACCTGGACGGCTTTCTCGTCCGCAAAGAAGCCAAGGGGCACGGCACCAACCGGTTCATCGAAGGCCCGGTCCGGCCCGGTTGCAAAGTGATCGTGATCGACGACGTCGTGACCACCGGCGGCAGTTCGCTGCTCGCGGTCGACCGCATCGTCGAATTCGGTTGCGAGGTCGTCGGCGTGGTCGGCATCGTCGACCGCAAGGAAGGGGGCGCGGCGAACTTCGCGGCCCGCAAGCTGCCGTTCCGTTCGCTGCTGACGATTGAGGACTTCGGCATTCAGTCCCCCAGCGCGTGACATGTCGAATGACGAACTCCGAATGTCGAATCCGGACTCGCTGTTCGACACAGTGGTGATGGCTGACGGAGTCCCAGCGGCGGTCAGCCATTCGCGGCGGATCGTGTTGATCGGAGCCGGGC
>JAWXBB010000166.1:0-13807 GCA_034439795.1 Planctomycetaceae bacterium
ACCACCGAGACCCTGATTTACATCCGCATGATTCACCTGATGTCCCGGCGGATCGCACAGCACCGTTTATCCATTTGAAAACAGGTTCTTAGGAAGAACAGGCGATGGATTTGATCCCAATTCACTGTCACCCTCTCCTGCTTCCTTGGCGAGCTTTGCGCCTTTGCGTGAGGCCCTGCTTTGTATTCTGTGATAGAATCCCACGATGAAAATTACCTTCCTCGGCGCTGCGGGCGAAGTCACCGGCAGCCAGCATTTGATCGAGACGTCCGAGCGGCGGCTGCTGCTCGACTGCGGGTTGTTTCAGGGGCATCGCGAGGCGTCGCGGCTGAAGAACGAGCAGTTTCACTGTCGGCCGAAAGATCTCGACGGCGTGATTCTGTCGCACGCGCACACCGATCATGCGGGAAACCTGCCGGGGCTGTACAAGGCGGGCTATCGCGGGCCGATCTTCTGCACGCCGGCGACGGCCGACGTCGCGGCGGTGATGCTGTACGACTCGGCAAAGATTCAGGCCGAAGACGCGCGGTATCTCCGGCAGAAACTTACGGGGCCGCATCCGTCGGTCGAGCCGCTGTACGACGAAAGCCACGTCGAAGGGGTCATCAAGCGGTTCGAGACGCTGCCGTACGGGCAATGGCACGAGCTGGCCCCCGACATGAAAGTCCGCTTCACCGACGCCGGGCACATCCTTGGCTCGGCGATCGTCGAACTGGAAGTCGAGGACCACAAGACCCGCAAGCGGATCGTGTTCACGGGCGACCTCGGCCGCCGCGGCATTCCGATGCTGCGCGACCCGGTGCGCGTGGACGGCGGCGACGTGCTGATCACAGAATCGACCTATTCCGACCGCATTCACGCGCCGTCGCAGGACATCGAGATGAACCTCGAAGGGATCATCCGGCAGACGGCGGACCGCGGCGGGCGGGTGATCATCCCGGCGTTCAGCCTCGGCCGCACGCAGACGCTGGTGTACTTTCTGAACAGGCTGTTCAACAAGGGGGTGTTGCCGAAGGTGCCGGTGTACGTGGACAGCCCGCTGTCGAAGGAGATCACGTCGGTCTACCGCCGGCACACGCAGGATCTCGACGTCGAATTCCAACGGACGTTGCAGACCGATCAGGATCCGTTCCTGTTCCCCGGCCTGCGGTACGTGCAGTCGGCGTCGGAAAGTGCGGGACTGAATCATCTGCGCGACCCGTTCGTGGTGATCGCGTCGAGCGGCATGTGCGAAACCGGCCGCATCGTCCATCACCTGAAGCACGCCGTCAGCGACGAGCGGAACACCATCGTCATGATCGGCTTCCAGGCGGCGTACACGCTGGGCCGGAAGATTCAGGAACGGCATCCGTACGTCCGCATTTTCGATCGCGAGCAGCCGCTGCGGGCGCAGGTCGAGTCGTTGTCGGGGCTTTCGGCCCACGCCGACGTCGAGGACTTCAAGTGGTGGTTCCAGCGGCTGATCGACACCGGCGGCGTGGGCGAGGCGTTCATCGTCCACGGCGAAGACTATTCCCGCCGCGCGCTGGCCGGGCTGCTGGAAAACGTCTCCAACGAGCCGCCGAGGTTGCCGCAATTCGGCGAGACGTTCGAGGTGTGAGCGTCGTCCCAGTGTCCCGGACGCTTCAAGCTTCGGTAGTGGGTCAGTTTGGATTTACATTTCGGGACGGATCGGAAGCCGGGGCTTGACGCGCTCGTCGGGATGGTCGATCCTTGAAGCATGAAGCGCCCCAAGCATCCGCCGCACGCCGACGTGAGTCAACTCGCGAAGTCGATTGTGGACGCCGCGACGAACGAGACGGACGATCCGCCGGATACCGCTGCCGTCGCACGGGGCCGCAAGGGCGGCGCTAAGGGCGGGAAGGCGCGGGCGGAGAAGTTGACCGCCGAGGAGCGGCAGGAAATCGCTAGGAAGGCAGCGCAATCCCGCTGGCAAAATCAGAATCGGGTGGAACCAAATCCGAGCTAATCGCGTCTTTAACCGTTGACACGATCTGGCCAAGACCGATAATTTGCGGTTGAGGAGTTGGAAAAAGGGCCTGTCCGGTCCTTGCTGGTGCCTGTCCGGTGCCGTCCAACTCCTTAATTTCTTTCCAGTTGTGGCAAACAACTGGCCTGCCGTTGCCGTCAAGATGCCAGCGTTGAATGCCGCTACGCGGGTAACAGTTGATGGAACCGTGCCATTCAAGCTGCCGAATCTGTTGCAGCCAGTAGTCAAACCGCTCATCTCCAATGGCTTTGCGCCCCAAGATGTATGCGCAAATGTCAGCCAACTGAATGCCCGGCGAGACGTGCGATACGCCGACAAGTGGATAAATCGAAATCTTGTGCAGCCGAACCCCAGCGACAAACTTGCGCACGGCGGCGGCAATGTCCGGTTCGGCTCCGCAAATCTGGCTATCGAAGACTAAATTCACCCGCCGATGGCTGTCTGATCTAGCTGCGGCAGCCGAAACTTTGTCGAGAATATCGGCGACAGGCCGCACCAGTCGGTCCGTGCCGAGCTTCTTGATGACCCCAACTTCACCATAGACCACGGCCCCAAACAGCCAAATCGGGTGCTGGGCCGTAAATTCAACGCATTTGGTGATGACCTGCTGCGTCAGTTCGATATTTCGATTGTTGCCGTACTTCTCCATCTGATCGAAGCTACCGCGGGAGAGCAGCGACGCTCCCTTAAGCTCCCGCGTCAAGTCGCGTGCGTGGTCGATCCCAAAATGGTTCCGCCGTGCGTCGTATAGGACGAGGTCCAGGCCCTTGACGGTGCGGTCATTCATCAGACAGGCGGCGATGGCCGTCACGCCACCATTGGCGGTCTGATAGGACTCGTCAAAAAAGCACCACATTGCGGTTCTCCGGTACTGCTCTCGTCTTCCATGATGGCCCGAACTCTATTCGCCATACTCTTCCGGCAGCGTCTCGCTGAACGCAATGTCCATGATCTTGTCGCAAATGAAGGTGCGTGGATACACGTCCTCAAGTTCGCGAAGAATCCCAATTTTTACAAGCCGTTCGATGTCCTTTTTCGCAGTGTCGTAAGATACGTTCTGCCGCTTCATGGCCGATGACACAGTGGTGACAGGCGAGGAAAACAGGCCCTCGATCAAATCGTAGGTGCGCTTGGCGTGCGACGCAGCTTGATGGAATTCCTTCTTGATCTGGTCGAAAGCGTGGAACCGCCGAATCGAATCGTCGGCTTGGCTAATCGTTCCGTGCAGACAGAATTCGATCCATTCGGTCCACTCGCCGTGCGTACTGACCCGGAACAGGAAGTCGATGTATTCGGATTTGTACTTCTCAAAGAATGCACTGAGGTACAGCCACGGCATCGAGTGCCCCAGCCAGCGCGAGATCATGAGAGCCAGAATCGCCCTCCCGATTCGTCCGTTCCCGTCTTGAAAAGGATGAATCGCCTCGAACTGGTAATGAGCGATGAACGCGCAGATCAGTGGGTGGCAGGTTCGGTCCGATGCATTCACATACTCCCGGAAGTTGGCCAGCAGAAAGCCGATCTCCGAAGGCGGTGGCGGGATGAAACGGCCACTGTGACCGATCTGCACTTGAACTGTCCGATACGCCCCCGGCATCAATGCGTGACTCTGAGTATCAGACATCAGGGTGGCGTGCATTGTGCGAAACAGGTGGTCGGAAAAATTCATCTCGTGCGTAAGGCTGTGGCCGACCTGTAGCGCCTTGCCATAGTTGAAGACCTCCAACCACTCTCCCATCTGGCTGCGGGACGAATCTTTCTCCTTGGAATCGACTTGGAGCAGCATCAACTGCTGAGGGGTAACGAAAGTCCCCTCGATTCGAGACGATGAAATCGCCTCCCGCTCCTGTAGCGGACGAAGAAGCAGTTCGGGGTTCGGCAGCGTCTGGCCGATGCCATCAAGCTTTTCAAGGCGGCCATTTGCCTCCACGAGCAGTGGCCACAGCCTCGGATGAAAATCCCACTTCGGAGGAAGCGGTTCCGGGACAAACGCCCAATCGCTTTTTGATGCGTGATATGGCTGAGGGATCGAAACACACCTGCCTGGTGAAAGCTCGGTGAACTTCGCTTTTTCCATGCGTCTTCTCCAATTCGGCGAACCAGATGCGATTATTGCTGGTCAAACTCGAATCTGCAACACATAGATTCTAAAAAGTGGCACGAAACTAGAAAACAACCGTTGACACTTCAGCCATATCAAGCATAATAGTCAGTATGAACCAGCTAACCACCGAACGCCGTGTGCAAATCGTCTCCGCCTTGGTGGAAGGCTGCTCGATCCGCAGCATCGTCCGCATGACCGGGGCCAGCAAGAACACCGTCACCAAGTTGCTGGTTGACCTCGGTGCGGCGTGCAGCGCGTACCAGAACGACGCGATGCGGAACCTGACTTGCCAGCGAGTTCAGGTTGACGAGATTTGGTCGTTCGTCGGTTCCAAGGCCAAGAACGTCCCCGCTGACAAGATCGGCCAGTACGGCGATATCTGGACATGGACAGCAATCTGTGCCGACACGAAGCTGGTCCCGTGCTGGCTGGTCGGCGAACGCGATGCCGAGTACGCCGGGGCCTTCATCGCCGATCTTGCCTCACGGCTGTCGAACCGCATCCAGTTGACCAGCGACGGCCTCAAGTGCTATCTCAAGGCTGTTGACGATGCGTTCGGCGGGAACATCGACTATTCGATGCTCATCAAGACCTACGGCGGGGCCAGTGCCCCGGACTCAACCACGACGGCGTCCCGGTACAGCCCGCCGGAATGCACCGGCTGCAAGAAAGACTGGATCAGCGGCAACCCGGACGAGAAGCACGTTTCGACCAGCTACGTCGAACGTCAGAACCTGACGATGCGGATGAAAATGCGACGGTTCACCCGGCTGACGAATGCGTTCTCAAAGAAGATCGAGAACCACGAAGCGGCGGTCGCGCTGCACTTCATGCATTACAACTTCGCCCGCATCCATCAGACGCTGCGGTCAACGCCCGCGATGAAGGCCGGGGTCGCCGATCATCTCTGGTCCATCGAAGAAATCGTCGGCCTGCTTCGGATTTACAATATTAACTGAAACTGACCCACTACCCAAGCGTCCGGGACACTACATTCACCCCTTGAGC
Source organism: Planctomycetaceae bacterium (assembly GCA_034439795.1). Taxonomy (GTDB): domain Bacteria; phylum Planctomycetota; class Planctomycetia; order Planctomycetales; family Planctomycetaceae; genus DSVQ01. The sequence continues at coordinate 5,103 of JAWXBB010000166.1, forward strand.
CGGCTTTCCCAGCGGATATAGTGGTACGGATCACATCCTCCCGCGATTCGTTCCGTGCTCGAACGGAGAGTCCGATGCGCCGACCTCTGCTCCTGGCCCTCGTTGCGATGGGCGTTCTGGCGGGTTCACTGACGGCCCAGGAGGCCCAGCCGGCGAAGTCGGAGCCGTCCAAAGAGATCGACCAGTTGCAGAACGGCGAGCCCATCGCCGCGATCGACAAGGCGTTGGTCGATGCGCCGTTGCGTCGCGCCCCGGACTATCCCTGGATCAAGTTATCGGAACTGCGGCTATTGAAGATCGCCAAAACGGGGCCGGAACTGCAGGTCGATTACGAGGTGACGGAAGGCTCTCCGTCGGAGGTCGTGCTGGTGTTCAAGTCGGTGATGGGCCGGAAGACGCGGCGCTGGTCTCTCGACGGCGAGAAAGCGGCGACGATCCGCTTCGCCGAGATCTGGAATCCGGCTCCCGCGGATGTGGAAGCGTGGGTGGAGTTCGGCGGCGGCTTGTTGACGCCGACGGACGCGGTCGTCGGCTACAAGATTTCCAACTCGGTGACCATCGGCGACAAAGGCCAGATCACGCCCGCCCGGCACTGGAAGCCCGAAGAAGAGAAGCGATACGCGGACCTCGTTCGCGCGAAGTCCCAGGCGAATGTCCCGGCGAAACCTCCGTCGAAGGCCCCGCCGGCGGGTTACGCGGTCGCCGGCGATCGCACACTCCTGCCGGGCATGCCAGTGCTGGTGTTCGCCGAGGGAGACTGGCGTAAGGGGGAATACCTGGGAACGCATCGGCACTTTCTGGTCGCCAAACGCGACGGTCAGCCGGTCGCCATGCTCCACGCAGCGGTCACCCAGCGCGATTACGTCGCGGTTGCCGAGCGGGTGCTGGAGCAGGCGAAGACGAAGCCCGACAGTTTTTCGCCGAGCGTGCGGATGCTGCCCGAATCGCTGTTGCCGCTGAACGACAATTTCGTGCCGCTTCCTGCCGATGTCAGGCTGTTGCCCGGCGTCCCTTTGCAGTACGGGTTCGGCAGCAGATGGACTAATGTCTCTGTGTTTTCCGCACCAGTGGACGGGCAGGTGGAGACCATCGAGGACTCAAGTTTCCGACAATACAAGTACCCCTTCTCGAACCTCGCGATCAATAAGTCGGTGCTGGAGGAGCTTGCCAAACCGGATGCCGCGGAAGTCTTTGCCAAACGATACGAAGAACTGACCGTCAAATGGGCCGCGGGGCGCCGGCAACGTGCGCTGGTCCGCGACCATCTGGCGACGTTTCCGTTGCCGGATGGTCATGAGCCGCTCGGTGAGAAAGTCGCCGTCAAGAAGGGGGACCGGTTCCAGATTTACTCGAGCAAGTGGACCGGAGCGGTCGCCGTCGCGGATTCTCCCGAGGGAGCGGTGGAGATCCAATGGGATGGTCGTAATGCCAACTGGAATGAGTTCGTCAGCCGCAAGAGCCTGTTCATCAAACCGCCCAGGGACAAACCCGCCGCGGCCGACGCCGCAGTCCCCACGAAAAAGCCGGGCGGCGGTTACAGCCTGATGCTGGAGGTGACCGGCACGAAGAAGTTCGCAGTTGTTAAGGTGGTCATGGACGTGACCGGCCTCGATCTGAGGGACGCCAGGGAAGCCATCGAAGAAGCGCCGATCCTGCTCAGCCAGTCGTTGACCAAAGACGCCGCCGAGCGGTTCCAGAAGCAACTGGAAGCTGCGGGGGGCAAGGCGTCGGTCCGCAAGGTGGAATGAGGTCCAGTGTCCCGGACGCTTCAAGCGTCCGGGACACGTTCGCTATTGCTGCGCCAACTGCTGTTGCAGCCGATGCAGTTCCTGCAGCGCCGCGAGGGGCGTGAGTTCGTCGACCTTCATCTGCCGCAGTTCGTCGAGGATCGGATGCGGCGGCGGCTCGAACAGCGTCAGTTGCCGATCCGATGGGCCGCGCGACGACCGCGCCGGAATCTTCGTCCGGCCGGATTCGTCGACGTGGTCGGCTTCGAGCGTCTCCAGAATGACTCGCGCGCGGGCCAGCACGTCCCCCGGCACGCCGGCGAGTTGGGCGACGTGAATGCCGTAGCTCTTGTCCGCCGCGCCGGGGACGATCTTGTGCAGGAACACCACCTGATCGGCCGCTTCGCGCACGGCGACGTTCCAGTTCGCGGCCTCTTTCAGCGTCTGCGTGAGCTGCGTCAGCTCGTGGTAATGCGTGGCGAACAGCGTCCGGCAGCCGACGCGGTCGTGCAGATATTCGGTGATCGCCCACGCCAGCGAGATGCCGTCGTAGGTGCTGGTGCCGCGGCCGATTTCGTCGAGAATCACCAGGCTTTTCGCGGAAGCGGCGTTAAGAATGCGGGCCGTTTCGGTCATTTCGACCATGAACGTGCTCTGCCCCTTGCCGAGTTCGTCGCTGGCGCCGACGCGGGCGAATACGCGATCGGCGATGCCGATGCGGGCCTCGCTCGCCGGGACGAACGACCCCATCTGCGCGAGAATCGTGAGCAGCGCCGCCTGCCGGATGTACGTGCTTTTCCCCGCCATGTTCGGCCCGGTGATGAGCTGCACGCGGCCGTAACTGCCGCCGATCTGCACGTCGTTCGGCACGAACTGCCCCGACGGCTGCAACCGGTCGAGCACCGGGTGCCGGCCTTCGCGGATGTCGAGCGCGGCGTCCGCCGTGATCTCCGGGCGGCAATAGCGGGCCGTCACCGCCAGCTCGGCGAGCCCGCACAACACGTCGATCTCCGCGAGAATCTCCGCGTTTTCCCGCAGCCGCGGCGACTGCATCGCCACCCGCGACCGCAGCGCGGCGAACAGTTCCTGCTCCAGCGTGACCGACTGCCCTTCCGCACGGAGCACCTTCTCCTCGTGCTCCTTGAGCTGCGGCGTGATGAACCGTTCCTGGTTCTTCAGCGTCTGCTTGCGGATGTAATCGGCGGGAACCTTCTCAGCCTGCGCCGCGGTGCATTCGAGGTAGTACCCGAACACGCGGTTGAAGCCGACCTTCAGGTTCGCGATGCCGGACCGCTGAACCTCCTCGGCTTGATAGCGGGCGATCCACTCTTTGCCGCCGCGGGCCAGGTCGCGGTATTCGTCGAGATCCGCGTGGTAGCCGTCGCGGATCAGTCCGCCGTCGGTGATCGTCAGCGGGGGCACGTCGATGAGGGCCGCGTCGATCTCCGCCCGCGTCTCGCCGCAGAGTTCCAATCGGTCTTCGAGATCGCACAATCGGGCAGACGTGCGTCCCGTGAGCTTCGCCTTCAGCTTCGGCAAGAGCGACAGCGTGCGGCTGAGAAACACCAGATCGCGCGGCGAGGCCCGCCCGGTGGCGACGCGGGCCGTCAGCCGCTGCACGTCGTAACACTCTTTGAGCAGGTCGCGGACGGCGTGCCGGGTCAGCGTGTCCTGCGCGAGTTCCTGCACCGCATCCAACCGACGGTTGATGGCGTCGGGATTGGTGAGCGGATTCGATAACCACTCGGCCAGCAGTCGGGCGCCCATCGGCGTGACGGTGTCGTCGATGACATCGAGCAGGCTGCCGTCACGGTGGCCGTGGCGGAGGGTCTGCGTCAGTTCCAGACTGCGGCGCGTGGCTTCGTCGATGATCAGGCTGCTGCCTCGGCGATACGGTTCGAGCCGCGTGATGTGGCCGAGGTCCGACTTCTGCGTCTCGCGGACGTAGTCCAAGAGCGCCCCGGCGGCGACGATGCCGGGGCTGTCTGCCGGAATGTCGAAGCCGTCCAGCGTCTGCACGCGGAACTGTTCGAGCAGCAGCCGCAGGGTTTGGTCACGGGAAAAACTCCACGCCGGTCGTTCGCTGAACGCGATGTCGCCCCCCAGGCTGTGGGCGATGTGGTGCGATTGCCCTTCGGGATACAAACACTCCGCGGGCTGGATGCGGGCCAGCTCATCGGCGAGATGCTGCGGCGCGACGTCCGCCGTCCAGAAGCGGCCGGTGGACAGTTCCAACCAGGCTAAGCCGCAAGCGTCTTTGGCGGGGAACACGCACGCGAGAAAACAACTCCGGCGCGGATCGAGCAGCGCGTCGTCCGTCAGCGTCCCCGGCGTGACGACCTGCGTGACCTCGCGCTTGACCAACCCCTTTGCCAGCTTCGGGTCTTCGACCTGCTCACAAATCGCCGCCCGGCAACCGGCCCGCACCAGTTTCTGCAGATAGCCATTCAACGCATGATACGGAAACCCCGCCATCGGCACCGGATTGGGCGAGCCTTTGTCGCGCGATGTCAGCGTCAGCCCCAGCACCTTCGCCGCGGTCTGGGCATCTTCGTAGAACAGCTCGTAAAAGTCCCCCATGCGGAACAGCAGCAGCGCGCTCGGGTTCTGGGCTTTGACCTCCAGGTAGCGCTGCATCATCGGCGTGGGGGCGGAAGACATAGGTGATAGGCGGTCGGTGATAGGTGATGGGCAGAGAAGAGTCGCGTCGCTAACCATAACGCTTCGGGGACTGATCGATGGCACTCTGCCTACCAACGATCACCTACCCACTACCAACTCGCTTAACACACGCCCGGCTTCGTGTCCGGGAACAGCATGCTGATGCTCGTGCGGTCGTGGATCGAGCGGATCGCGGCGGCGAACAGCTTCGCGACGGAGACCACCTCCACGTTCGGCGGCAACGGGTCGAACGACGATTCGATCGTGTCGGTGATGAACATCGTCTTGATGTCGCTCTCGGCGATCCGCGGGCCGGCACCTTTGGACAGCACGCCGTGGCTGACGGCGGCGTAGATGTCTTTCGCGCCGCGCGTTTTCAGCACGCGGGACATCTCGATCAGCGACCGGCCGGTGATCGTCAGGTCGTCGACCAGGAAGACGTTCTTGTCCTTCACGTCGCCGATGACTTCCAGCACCTGCACGGTTTCCGTGTGGTCGGTCCGCTGCTTGTTGCCGATGACCACCGGGCATTGCAGCAGGTTGGCATACGCCGCGGCCCCCTTGGCGAAGCCGACGTCCGGGCTGCACACCACGAGGTCGGTCACCCCTTTCGTCTTGAAGTGCTCGACCAGCACGTTCCGGCCGTAGAGATGATCGACCGGCAGCCGGAAGAATCCTTGAATCTGCGGGCTGTGCAGGTCCATCGTCAGCACGCGGTCGGCCCCGGCGGCCTCGATGGCGTCGGCGCACACGCGGGCGCGAATCGAGACCCGCGGCTCGTCCTTCTTGTCCCCCTGCGCGTAGCTGAAGAACGGAATCACCGCGGTGACGTTCTGCGCGCTGGCCCGCTTCAGGGCGTCGATCCAAAACAACAGCTCCATGAAGTTGTCGTTGACCGGATAATGGCACCCCTGAATGACGTACACGTCCCGGCCGCGCACGTTCTCCTTGATGCGGACGAAGACGTTCCCCTCGCTGAAGATGTGCGCCCGGCACGGCGTGAGCGGCACCCCCAGGCAATTGGCGATGTTCTGCGCCAAAAGCGGGTTGGCGGTGCCGGCAAGGATGGCCAGATCACCCTGCGGCGCCTGGAACGGAATGGGACGCGGCCCCGTGGTGTCGGGCCGGTGAAAATCCATCGAGGCTGCTCTCCGCAGGCAGGGTCGGGGCTGGGCGAATCGTGAAGCGGTCTTCATCATAGCCCGCGGGGACGGTGACTCAAGCCACGCGAAAAAGTCGCGGTTTTCGCTGCGGCGTCGCGTGTTGATGGAGAATGGATTTCGTAAGATGTGTCGGTTGTGACGATGTCAGAACCAGTGACCCGGACGCTCCAAGCGTCCGGGTCACTTCTGGGAAGCGATCGCATGTTCGATTTTGCCAGTGTTTGGCCGGACGGATTGAGCTACACCGCGTTTCTCGACCGGTTCGCCACGCCGGAGCAACGGCGGCGGTGGGACGCCGTCCACGAGCAGGTCCGATTGACGGCGGCGCAAATCGACTTACTGCGCGGCTTCAAGCGGCAGATGTTTGTGCCTGTGGTCGCCGGGGCGTGGTGCGGCGACTGCATTCAGCAGTGCCCGATTTGGGATCACTTCCTGCAGCACACCGACTGCATCCAGATCCGCTACTTCGACCGCGATCAAAATACCGATCTCGCCGACGCCGTCAGCCTGTGCGGCGGGCGGCGCGTGCCGACGGTGGTGTTCCTGTCGGAAGAGAGGAAGTTCTGCGGCCTGCTCGGCGACCGGACGCTGTCGAAGTACCGCGACCTCGTGGCCAGCCTCGACGGAGCCGCGTGTCCGACGGGACTGGTCGGGCCGTCGTCCGATCTGCAGGCCGCCGTCATTCAGGACTGGCTGAATGAATTCGAGCGCGTGCAGGGGATGCTGCGGACCTCGCCGCGGCTGCGGCAATTACATGGGGATTGACGGACCGCACAGGGATGAGGCACCGCGACTGTGATTGCGCTCGAACATCTGACTCGCGACGGTTGGTTGCTGTTCGCCACTCGTTGTTCGCGGATGTTCGCCTACGGGCTGCTGTCGATCGTGCTGGTGTTGTATCTTGCCGAGTTGGGGCTGTCCGACTGGCAGATCGGGCTGTTGCTGACGCTGACGCTCGCCGGCGATACGGCGATCTCGCTGTGGCTGACCACGTCGGCCGACTGCTGGGGCCGCCGTCGCACGTTGATCGTCGGGGCCGCTCTCATGCTGCTGGCGGGCGTTGCGTTCGCGATGACCGGCGAGTTTCTGCTGCTGGTCGTGGCGGCGACGATTGGCGTGATCAGCCCCAGCGGCAACGAAATCGGGCCGTTTCTGTCGGTCGAGCAGGCCGCGTTGTCGCAGGTGATTCACGATCACCGCCGGACCGACATCTTCGCGTGGTACAACCTGGCCGGTTCGTTTGCGACCGCGTTGGGAGCCTGGACGGGCGGCTGGCTCACGTCACAAGCGCAAGCGTCCGGTTTCGCCGGGGCGCACGCCTATCTACCGGCGCTGTTGTTCTATGCCGGGATCGGCGGCGCGCTGATGATCGGCTTTTGCGGACTTTCACCGGCGATTGAGGCGACGGTCGCACCACCGACGGCGACCGCTCCTCGCATGATGTGGGGGCTGCACCAATCGCGACGGACTGTGCGGAATCTGTCGCTGCTGTTCGCGCTCGATGCCTTCGGCGGCGGCTTCGTCATTCAGAGCGTGCTGGCCTATTGGTTCCGGGTGCGGTTCCAACTCGATCTGGCGTCGCTCGGCACCATTTTCCTGTTCGCCAACCTGCTGGCCGGAGTTTCCGCGCTGGCGGCGGGGTGGCTGGCCCGGCGGATCGGGCTGGTCAACACGATGGTCTTCACGCATCTGCCGTCCAACGTGCTGCTGATGCTGGTTCCGCTGATGCCCGACGCGAACTGGGCGGTCGGCTTGCTGCTGCTGCGGTTCAGCATCTCACAGATGGACGTGCCGGCGCGGCAGGCGTACACGATGGCCGTCGTCCGCCCCGAAGAGCGGTCCGCCGCGGCGGGGATCACGGCGGTCGCGCGCTCGGTCGGGGCGTCCGTGTCGCCGCTGCTGGCCACGGTGTGCATCGGCCAGGCGGGCCTCTTGAGCGTGCCGTTCCTCCTGGCCGGCGGTCTCAAAATCGTCTACGACCTGCTGCTCTACCGCGCGGCGTCGAAAGTCTGAGCCGGGGCGGGATCGAGCCACTGTTCGCACTCGGCGGCGAGCTGCTGGATCGCGTCCAGTTGCTGCTCGACGTGTGCAGTGCCGTTCGTCATCTGTTTCAGTTTCGTCAGCCGGGCTTCCAACTCGGCGATGCGGGCCTGCTGCTCGGACAACCGCATCGATGCGTCGGGTTGCGGCGATGAGGTGGCTGCCGCTTCGGACCAATGGGCGGTGAACGTCGCCGTGACCGGGCCGATGTTGATGACGTCGCCGGGGTCCAGCGGTGCGAACTCGATGCTGCGGCCGTTGACGCGCGTGACGCCGGGTTCCGCCAGATTGACCAGCCAGACCGCCGTCTCGGTGCGCACGAAGGCCGCATGCAACGATACAACGCCGGGGTGTGCGAGCCGCACGGAGCAGAGCGCCGCGGAGCCGATGACCGTCAGCGGTCGCGACAACCGCGTCGGCCGCGCGGGACCGGTGTCGTTCCATGCCAGATCCAGCACGGCCTGATGCCCCGGCAGCACCGCCCGGCGTTTCGCATTCGTCGGCGGCAGTCCGACGACCTCCGTGGTCCACCGGCCCCAGCGCCAGACGGGTGATGCGAGGGTCTCCAGCGACCCGAAGCTCGACCGATGCGCATCGATCAGAAACAGCCGGCCCTCCACCCACACGAACGCGGCCTGCACGTCGGCGACCGCGGGATCGTCCAACCGCACCGTGCAGTGCGACCCGCGGCCCACGAGCGTGTAAGGATCGCACAGCGGCACCACGATTCGGCAACCATCGCGCCGGGACAACGTCAGCGAGACGCCATCGGGGATGCGGCAGTCGTGGCGAAACCGGTTCCATGACGTCGCCGCAGTGCCGGACGTTGCCGGCGTCAACGACATCGGGACGGCTTGCAACGGCCGCGCCAACAGCGACCGCCAGCGCAGATACCATCGTCGTCGGCGATCGGAGCGGGCCACCTGCATCCGTGCGTCTTTTCCTGTTTTGTCGCCCTCTTCCCCGTCTGCAGCGGAGAGGGCGACAAAACAGGAAAAGACGCACGGATGCAGGTGGCCCGCTCCGATCGCCGGCGACGATGGTATCTGCGCTGGCGGTCGCTGGTGGCGCGGCCGTTGCAAGCCGACCCGATGACGTTGGCGCCGTCAACGCC
>JAWXBB010000167.1:0-8173 GCA_034439795.1 Planctomycetaceae bacterium
CCCGCGGCGATGTCGCACAGCCCGTCACCAAGAGCGCAGCGGAGACACCCCAATGTCCCAATGAAAGGCGTGTGATTCTGAGCATCCGCGATTCCCCTTGACGCCCGAACGCAAACTGGCCCTGCGCTCGACGGTGTGTCAAAAGGTATCGGCTGTAACGGATATTCCCTTGAGGCAGACCTCAGCGCTCCGGCCGATTCTGCCGGTCGGATGTTGTTTTCGAAGAAGGTCATCCCAACGAAGATCGCATCGCCACTCGATCCTTACGGAAACTGTGCAACTTAGGACTTGCGCTTCGGGGCCGTGATAGACTGACGCGATGGCCGCCGCCCCGCCGCTCGACGATCCAACCGCGCTCGCTCAGTTCGGGCGGCTGGAGGTCGTCGCGCGGTTGCTCGTCGAGGGTTATCTGCTCGGCCAGCACCGCAGTCCGTTCAAGGGGACCAGCGTCGAATTCGTCGAGCATCGGCAATACACGCCCGGCGACGAGCTGCGGCACATCGACTGGCGGGCCTACGCCAAGACCGGCAAATACTACGTCAAACAGTTCGAGGAAGAGACCAACCTGCGGGCGTATCTGCTGCTCGACGTCTCCGGCAGCATGGCGTATGCCGGGCAGACGTTGAGTAAGCTCGACTACGCCAAGACCGTCGCCGCGGCGCTCGCGTATCTGCTGCTGACGCAGCGCGACGCGTGCGGCCTCATCACGTTCGCCGACAAAGTCCTCGACCGCCGCGAACCGGCGACGCAGCAGGCGACGTTTCCCGAACTGGTCCAGTTGATGGAAGCCCGCGCGCCGGGTCGCGAGGGCCGCATCGCGCCGGTGCTGCACGAACTGTTGCCGACGCTCAAGCGCCGCAGTCTGGTCTGGCTGATGACTGACGCCTTCGACGACCCGTCCGCCCTCGCCGCGACGTTAAAGCAGTACCGCATCGCCGGGCACGACGTCATCTTCCTGCAGATTGCGGCTCCCGAGGAGGAGACGTTCCCGTTCCGCCGGCCGACGTTGTTCCGCGACCTCGAAGCCCCGGCTCAGCAACGTCCCGTCGATCCGCTGCAATTGCGCCGCAGTTACCTGGATCGCTATCAGGCCTTCTGCGCGACGCTCAAGCAGGACTGCGCCGCTGCGGGGCTGGACCACGTCAAGCTGGTGACGAACGAGCCGTACGAACGCGCGCTGGGGGCGTATCTGACGTACCGTGCGCAGCGACGGTGACTCACCGCGACACCCACATCAAGGTCGTCGCCAGTGCGGTGACCGCCAGGCAGACGGAGAGCATCGCGAAGCCGTCGCCGTTGGGTCTGCGTGGCGACCACCACAGGCGCGGCAACGTCGTCGCCGCCAGGGTCCAGGCGAGGATGTCGGACTCCGCCCCGCGGCCGAATCGTCGCCCGGCGGCAATGATTGCGACCGCCGCGGCGAGCGCCGTCAGCGCGAACAACCGGCCGCTGCGTTCATCGCGGTCGCCGAGCAGGACGCCGATGAGGCCCAGCGTCACGAGCAGTCCGGCGACAATCAGCACATCGGCGATGAGGACCGCATTCATGCCGCGCGGTCCTCGCTCTGCCGCGGCCGGGCTTCGAGGATCGCCAGTCCCACCATTACACCAGCCAGCAACAACCCGGATAGCGGCGGCGATGCTGCCGGTTCGTGAATCGTCCGCACGCGCTCCGGCGATGGCAATGCCGTGACCCGCGGACTGACGCCGGCTCGGACCGCTTCCGTCCGCAACGCGAACTCCAAGGCACCCAACCACGCGACGCAGACGATGGTCGCGGTGACGGCGATCAGCCATGCGTCCGGCTGAGTTCGCGTCGCATCGGTGACCGGAGTGAGCGCTCGCCCCCTCACTCCAGCCCTCTCCCCCGAAGACGGGGGCGAGGGGGCCGGAGTCGAAGACGGTCGCAGCGCTCCCACAATTCCCGCTGCGATGCACACCAACGCCATCTCCGGCGCGTGCAACCACGCCGCCAGCGCGGCCAACCCCACAGTCGCCGCGCACCAACCGAGGGTTCGTCCGCGGGGCGTTATGCCCAAGGCACACCACAATCCCCCGGCCAATGCGATCGCGCCGCAGCTCCACCAGCCGAGGCGCATCCAGCCGGCTGCGTCCATGGCACCCGTCGTCGCCGTCGCCGCCATGTACGCCAGCAGGACGGTGTAGACCGCGATCAGCACATTGAGGAACCAGCGGGCTTCGCGGCCGACCGGCCACACCCGGCGCAGCACAATGCCGCCGGTCCACAAACCGGCCAGAATCCACAGCCACCAGGGAAAGGGGGACGGCTGCCCGATCATCCGCCGCGAAGCCTCACACGCGACCCACTTGCCGATTCCGTCAGCGGCGGGCATCATCGTCGATGCGGTCGTCGTGCGGAAGCGACACAACCGCCCTCGCTGTAAGGCGAGGCGTCATGGCTTTGTCCCCTCGCCCGCCGCTTCGGTGGGAGAGGGTTAGGGTGAGGGTGCTTCGGCTGTTGGTTTTCATTGGCTAGCGCTCGCGAAGAGAAGGCAAAGACCAAAGGCACCCTCACCCCCGACCCCTCTCCCGGCGAAGCGCCGGGAGAGGGGAGCAAGATCGCTTGCCGCTGTGAAAGATGGACCCCAATGCCCGATGTCGTTCGATTGCTTACCGATCTCGTTCGCTTGCCGAGCGTGAACCCGATGGGGCGACCGCTGACGGGGCCGGAGTATCTCGAAAGCCGCGTCACCGACTATCTGTGCGGCATGCTGACCGAGCACGACATTCCGCACGAACGGGTGGATGTCGCGCCGCAACGGGCCAACGTGCTGGCCCGGCTGGAGGGGACGCCCGGTGCGCCGACGGTGGTGCTCGACGCCCATCAGGACACCGTTCCCGTCGATGGCATGGTGATTCCGCCGTTCGATGCGGTCATTGAGAATGGTCGCTTGTACGGTCGCGGCGCTTGCGATGTGAAGGGGGGCCTCGCGGCGATGCTCGCCGCGTTTCTGCGGCTGGCCGCCGAACGGCCGAAACGGTGCGCGACCGTCGTGGTCAGCTTCACTTGCGATGAGGAGGCGACCAGCCTGGGGATTTATCATCTGACGCGGTCGTGGACCGATCCGGCGACGCGGTATCGGCTGCTGCCCACGCCACCGGACATCGCGATCGTCGCCGAGCCGACGTCGCTGGACGCCGTCGTCGCCCATCGCGGGGCCGTGCGGTGGCAGCTCTCGACGACCGGCCGGGCGTGTCACAGTTCGCGACCGGACGAAGGGGTCAACGCCATCTACCGCATGGCCGAGGTGCTGCGGCATCTGCAGGCGTATGCGGAAGAATTGCCGACGTCGCGGCCGGCCCATCCGTTGTGCGGTCCGACGACGCTGAGCGTGGGGATCATCACCGGCGGCATCAGCGTCAACGCCGTGCCCGACCGTTGCACGATCGAAATCGACCGCCGTGTGATCCCCGGCGAACGGCGCGAAGATGTCATCCCCGAAGTCGCCAAATATCTGTCCGACAAGCTGCCGTTCGCCGTCGAGCACTCCGACCCGTTCGTGTTCAGTCCGCCGCTGGGGGACGAGCTCAACGGCGCTTGGGCCGACAAGCTGCTGACCAGCATCGCGCCGGTGACGGGGCCGAAGCAGAAAATCGGCGTCGCCTACGGCACGCACGCCTCGCGGTTCGCCGTCGTGGGGGTGCCGGCCGTCGTGTTCGGTCCGGGGGACATCGCCCAGGCGCACACGAAGGACGAATGGATCGACGTCGGCCAGTTGCAGGCCGCCGCGGAATGTTATCATCGGTTCTGCATCGACGTCGCCGGTTAGCCGCGATCCGGATCGTCACAATTGACACGGACCACTGACAACGGACCTCCCCCCATGCCCCACAAAGTTCTGATGCCCATCGGCGATGCCACCGAAGTCATGGATACGCTGTATCCCGTGTTCCGGTTGCCGGAAGACGGGTTCGACGTCGTCATCGCCGGGCCGGAGGCGCGGAAGTATCACGGCGTGATGCACGAGATCCCGCCGAACGATTCCATTCCGTGGGACATCACCCGCGAGCAGCCGGCGTACCACATTCAGGCCACGCTGGCGTTTCGCGACATCACACCGGAAGACTACGCCGGGCTGTTCCTCTCCGGCGGGCGGGCGCCGGAGTACATCCGCTACGATCAGCACCTCCTGGCGGCGACGAAGCACTTCTTCGACGCGGGCAAGCCGGTGTGCATCGTCTGTCACGGCGTGGAGATCGCCGCCGCCGCGGGCTGCCTCGGCGGGCGGACGCTGACGACCGTCGCGAAGTGCGCCCTCGACATCACCAGCTTCGGCGGGAAGTACGTGAACGCCCCGGTCCACGTCGACGGCAACCTCATCAGCGGCCGCACCTGGCACGACAACACGCCGATGCTGCGGGAGTTTCTGCGGGCGTTGAAACAGTCCGTCGGGGCGTAGTTCTACGCCGTGAGAAGATGTTATCCACAGATTTCGCCGATTCCGCAGATTAAGAATGCGATCGACGACAACACTAAGTGAACGAAATCTCCTTCAATGTATTGTCTTCAATCTGCGGAATCGGCGAAATCTGTGGACCATGCTTTTCGACTTCCTCAAATCGCGGACATCGCTGCCATGTCTGATCCAACCCTGCACCTCGCCGATGAAGACGCGACCGAACGATTCGGCCGCGCGCTGGCCGAACTGCTGGAACCGGGGGATGTGCTGGCGCTCGTTGGCGATCTGGGGGCGGGGAAGACGCGGCTCGTGCGCGCGATCGCGCGGGGGCTGGGCGTCGCGGAGAGCATTGTCACCAGCCCGACGTTCACGCTGATTCACGAGTACGCGGGCCGGTTGCCGATCCGGCATTGCGATGCGTACCGGCTCAAACGCCCCGGCGAATTCGCGGATCTGGGACTCGACGACCTGTTCGCGGAGGACGGCGTCGCCCTCGTCGAATGGGCCGACCGGGTGATGGACGATCTGCCGGCGGATCGGCTGGAAATACACATCGCCGCGACGGGCGCGACCGAACGAGCCGTGACGCTGGTCGCGACCGGATTGCGGGCGTCAATTCTGCACGACGCGCTGCTGATCACGATGTGGAACGAAGACGCCCAGGGATAGCAATCCCTGGGCGTCCGCTGCGCCGTCACTTCTGAAACTTGTCGTGGCACTGCTGGCAGGTGTCCATCCCCGCGGTGAACTTCATCCCCGCGGTCGCGGTGTCTTTCGCCCGGACGGCCGCCGCGGAAGCCGCCATGTTCTCGTGCAGGGCGGTGGCGAGCCGGTACCATTCCGGCAGATCGGCCTTGTCCTTCACTTCGTGCGTGTCGGCGTGCGTGGCGATGGCCGCCAAGGCGATCGCCATCACGTGCGAGCTGTCCTCCGCCGGGTCTTTGGGCCGCCGCAGCACCCGCCGGAACTTCGCGGCCCGGCCGTTCATTTCCTCCATCGCCGGGTGCATCTTCGACAGCTTCGCCCAGTCGAACTCCTTCGCGGCCTGTCCCGTGGCCTTGCCGTCGAGCGCCGATTTCAGCATCGGCCACGCGGCCTGGGCCTCCTCGAATGTCGTCGCGCGGGCGATCTTCATCGCGGCGTCGCGGATGTCCGGCCCGGTGGCTTTCAGCTTGGTGTCGTCCGGGTGCTCGGCGAGGGCCTGCCCGATCAACGCCAACAGGCTCGCCGACGGCCGCAGCTTGTCGCCGTTCTCTTTGAACGATTCCGCGGAGGCGAGGAAGCCTTCGACTTCCACGGCTTTCACGCCGGCTTCGCGGACGAGGTCGGCCCCGGTGCCGACGGTTTCCACCTTGATCGGAGCGCCGGCGAACAGCGCGGACGTGGTGAGGGTGAGGGCGAATGACATCGGGAGGCGCATCACAAGGTTCCTGGGAAGCGAAGAGAAATCGGAAGACCGCGAAACCGCAAGCGTGGCGATGTTAGTCGTTCGGGAGTTGTTTACCGATTGCAGTGAGAGGTCCGCGGTTCCAGTACAGTTTGACGTTGTGGGTGGCGCGGCCGCCGGCGACGAGGTCGGGCCGGCCGTCGCCGTTGAAATCGGCCGCCAGGGCATCTTCCACGGCGACGCCGCCGTCGTCAATCGCGTGCTTCGTCCACTCCGTGCCGACCTTGTTTTTCGCCTGATAGACGTACAGTCCCGGACCGACCATCGGCCCCGGTCCCGGTTCGCGATGTCCGACGACGACTTCATCGCCGCCGTCGCCGTCGAGGTCCACCGTCCAGACGGCGTGCCCCTGCTTGAGCGTTTCATCGAGTACCACGCGCTTCCACGGTCCTTTAGCTTCGGTCTGCAAATACACCACCGCCGCGGTGCCGTGCATTGGCTCGACCGTGGCGAGGAATCGCTCGCCGCCGGCGAACTTGCCGATTTTGATTTCGCCCGCGCCGCGCGTTTCCGGCGTCGTTCCCTGCATGCCGGTGCCGAGCAGTGTCTTCGTGAAGCCGTTGTTCTTGTCCTTGCTGATGAGGAACACCCCCTGCTCGCTGGCGACGACGGTCTCAATGGGCGAGGCGTTGTTCCATTCGACGTGCGTGTGATTGTGCATCTTGTTCAGCGTGGCGTCGAGAATCGTCGGCGGCCAGCGCTCAGTCTGCGGCTGCTTCGGGATCTCGAACGCGGTCAGCCGCACGCCGTCGGCGACCGTCTTGTTCAGCGGCGAGATCAGCAGTTGCGGCTGTCCCTTGCCGAGCACGTCCGCGAAGCTCATGCGGTGCAGCCACGTCTCCTGACCGATGAGATGCACCTTCCATTTGTCGCCCGGGTTGTCGCCGCGGGTGATCCACTGGATGGTGCCGATCTTGGTCCAGCCGGCCCCGATGGCGAAGTCCACCTTGCCGTCGCCGTCGATGTCGTGCGCGGCGATGCAGACGTTGTCCTTCTCGGTCTGGTCTTCGAGGATGACGTGCTTGGTCCACGCCGGATTTTCGTACCACTGCACGCGGTTCTCGCTGACGGCGACGACGTCCAATTTGCCGTCGCCGTTGACGTCGGCGGTCGTCACGGCGTAGCAGACCTTGCCGATGTCGCCATCGAGCACCTGCGCTTCAAACCGAGGCATCTCGGCCGCGACGAGCAATGAGGGAACAAACAGGCACGCGAGCAAGATCTTCATGGCAGGCAATCCCTGGAAGCGAATCCGGGCGGTTAAGCTGACCGCCCATGATAGTTCGGCGAACGCGATCCTGCGAGGATTCGCCTCGAACCCGGAGGGCTCCAAGCGATTAAGCCGCGATCCGGAGGCTAACGGGGGCATCGGTTTGACGATGCGCACCGTGGCGGCTAGCATCGCAGTTGACGCTGATACTCCCTCGGAAAGTTTAACCCGATGACCGCCCCGATTCCGCGCCGTGCGCTCCTCAGTTGCAGTGACAAGGACGGACTCGCCCCGTTCGCCCAGCAACTCGTCCAACTGGGGTTCGAACTGGTCTCGACCGGCGGGACGCGGTCCGCCCTGCAGGCCGCGGAGCTGCCTGTCACCGATGTCGCCGAGTACACCGGCTTCCCGGAGATGATGGACGGCCGGCTGAAGACGCTGCACCCCAAGATTCACGGCGGGTTGCTCGGCCGGCCCGACAAGCCCGAAGACGCCGCGGCGATGCAGGCCCACGGCATCCTGCCGTTCGAGCTGGTGGTGGTGAATCTGTATCCGTTCGCCGAGACCGTCGCCCGGCCGGGCGTCACCGCGCCGGAGGCCATCGAACAGATCGACATCGGCGGCCCCAGCATGGTCCGCTCGGCGGCGAAGAATCATGCGTACGTTGGCATCGTCACGCATCCGAGTCAGTACGAGCGGGTGCTGAGCGAACTGGCCCGCGGACCGCTGTCGCCGGAGTTCCGCCGGCAACTCGCCGCCGCGGCGTTTCAACTCACCGCCGGTTACGACCGGATGATCGCCGACTACTTCGCCAGCCTGACGCACTCCGCGAACGAGCCGTTCCCCGAACTGTTGACGCTGCACTTCCAGCGGCGGTCGGCGCTGCGGTACGGCGAGAACCCGCATCAACGGGCCGCGTTCTACGTCGAGTCGCATCCGTCGCCGGCGTCGCTCGCGTCCGCCGAGGTGCTGCACGGCAAGGAGCTGTCGTACAACAACCTGCTCGACCTCGATGCGGCGATGCAGATCGTCCGCGAGTTCCGTCAACCGGCCGCCGTGGTTATCAAGCACAACAACCCGTGCGGATGCGCCGTCG
>JAWXBB010000168.1:0-19515 GCA_034439795.1 Planctomycetaceae bacterium
ACGGGGTGAGCCTCGCAAAGCCTCGACTGCACCCTACAAAGACGGCACCCTACAAATTCGATTCTGCCGGCAACGCGGACTTTGCCGAGGGGGCAACGGCGGCCCCCACCAGGACCGACTGATACAGTGCGTCAATGAGTTGCCGCGCGGGTTGCCGGAGGTGCGTCTGCAACACGATCCGCAATCGGCGGACGGCTTCGCGGTCGTCGTCGAGCCGCTCGACCAGTTGCAGCACGCCGTCCGTCGTCAGCCCGCCGCCGACGCCGACGGCGCTCGCCAGATCCTGCCAGTCTTCAGCGGTCAGATGTGCGAACCGCTGGGGATAGCGTTCGCGAACCGCCTGCACCGCGGGGTTCGTCGCCCAATCGAACTCCGCCCGGCGCGTGGCCGGCGGGTCCGTCGAGACGGGTGCCGACCGCATCTCCTCGGCCGGCAGATCCAACACCGTCGCGATGCGGGACAACGTCTTGGCCCGGGGTTCCTGAATGGTCCCTCGCTCGAGCTGATGCAACGTGGTCCGCGAGACCCCGGCCTGCTCCGCAAGTTCCGACAGGTTCAGACCTTTTCGCAACCGGCCGGTCCGAATCAGGTCTGCGATGGTGGGGGACACCGGATTTCCTTCTGAACAAACAAGAACATTTTCCGAATCATTCTGAACATTTCTGGACAATCACGCTTGTAGCGCACGTATGTATACTGTACAATCCGGCTTATTGACCGTCGCGACCAAAGACATCTCTCATGAGAATCATCCATGTTTTCCAGAACAGATGCGTCATCTGTCAGTCAATGACACTTGATTGTACAGATATGAACGATGTTGTCAGCCGAGAATCTGCACGAAACGGTCATTTTTCGGCAATCCTGGAGCGGACCCCCAATGCCCAACCCCGAATTCCGCAAGCAGATTTCGATCTTCCTGCCGGTTGCCGACTGGAAAGCCGTCCGCCTGGAAGCGGCCCGGCGGCGGATTCCGATGACCGCGTTGTGCCGCGAATGGCTGGCCCCCGGCCTCGGTCAGCTCCGACGAGAGCCGCCGCGTCCGATCGAAGAGGAAGAATCTGAGTAGGGTGCAGTCGAGGCTTTGCGAGGCTCACCCCGAACGGCCCCAAGGCAGGGTGAGCCTCGCAGAGCCTCGACTGCACCCTACAAAACAAAGCAAGCAGACAACATTAACCCGCGTCCCGTTTGGAGAGGAGCAACCATGTCGACCACGTCCCCGTTGTCCGCCACGGCCGGTTTCTCGAATCCCGATCACCCGCCGGTGGCCGCCCGGCGACGCTATCCCAGCGACCTGACCGACCGGCAATGGGCGCGCGTCGGGTCGCTGATTCCCCCCGACCGGACAGCGGGGCGACGGCGTCGGCATGCCCTTCGCAACGTGGTCGATGCGATCAACTATCGTTGGGAATCCGGCTGCACCTGGCGGATGCTGCCGCACGATTTCCCCGCGTGGGAGACGGTCTATACGTACTACCGCCGCTGGCAACGGCAGGGCGTGTTGCGGCCGATTCGCGAGGCGGTGGTGCGGCGCGAGGAAAGGCGGAAGTCGGAGTTCGGAAGTGGGAAGTAAGGACGCCATAACCGGCATCCTGCGAAGCGGTCAGCCCCCTGACCCTCTCCCCCGAAGCGAAGTGTGGCGGGGCCTCAGTTTTCGTGGCCCCGCCACCCGGCCGCGACACTTGAAGATGGTTTAAGGGGGCTGCGACGCGGGACGTTGTCGGGAGTGGGCAAAGAACTCGTCGACGTAGGGAGCAACTCCGCGAATCCTGGCCTGTTGGAGCGCAGCATGGTAATGCTTCTCGGGCCCGTACCAGAGCGCCGTCCGGCCGTTATCCAATAGAACGACCGCAAACCGCAGAGGCGACCCGTAGAGCGACACCCGTTGGCTGTGAAAAAATCTCGTCTCCGCCGCCACGACGCGCTCTCCCGAGCCGTCAGTACGGCTGTCGGCGACGAATCGTTCGTAACTGCCGTCCGACTCCGATAACGGACATTTCGCCGGCTCGCCATGATCGTAGCGGACGATGTTCCGCTCGCATTGGTGCAACGGCATCAAGAAGCCGACATCGGGACAAAAGGCGGTGTAGAACAGCTCGGAACACACCACAATGATCGTGATGGCCACGAGGGCACGAACCGTGCGCCGGCCCCAACGTCTGTTCGTCGCGACCATGACTGTCCCCTTCCCGAGACTCCGGTCGCTAACGCTCCCGGCTCGCCAGGGGGACTACGCGACATCCCACGTGTCGCCGGAGTTGAAGAGGGCGTCGAGATCGCCCGTGCCCTGCTTCGCCACCGCGGCCTGGACCTGCTTCGTCACGGCGGCGTCGTACGTCGGGCGGGTCACGCAGCGGAAGATGCCCATCGGCTCGGGCATGGTCGGCCAGCGCATGCGGGCCAGCAGAAACGCCAGGCTGGGGTTCTCGGTCTGCTCGTTGTGGAACAGGAGATCGTCCTCCTTCACCTCGTCGAGCGACACGACCTCCGGCTCGCCGCCGCCGGTGAGGCGGATGCCCTTGTCGCGCTTGTTGCCGAAGATCAACGGCTTGCCGTGTTCCAGATAGATGCAGTTGTCGTGCTTGTTATCCTTCTTGGAGGCGAACTCGAAGGCGCCCGGGTTGAAGACGTTGCAGTCCTGGTAGACCTCGACGAACGCCGTCCCCTGATGATGGGCGGCCCGCTCGAGCACCATCGTGAGGTGGTGGATGTCGACGTCCACGCTGCGGGCGACGAACGTGGCTTCGGCCCCGATCGCCACCGACAGCGGCGTGAGCGGGAAATCGACCGACCCGAGCGGCGTGCTCTTGGTCTTGGTCCCCAACGGACTCGTCGGCGAATACTGGCCCTTGGTCAGACCGTAGATCTGGTTGTTGAACAGAATGACCTTCAGATCGACGTTGCGGCGGAGGACGTGCAGGAAGTGATTGCCGCCGATGGACAATGCGTCGCCGTCCCCGGTGATGACCCACACGGTGAGGTCCGGTCGGGCGAGCTTCAGCCCGGTGGCGACGGCGGGGGCGCGGCCGTGGATGCTGTGGATGCCGTAGGTGTTCATGTAATACGGGAACCGGCTGGAGCAGCCGATGCCCGAGACGAAGACGTACTTCTCCTTGGGGATCCCCAGCGTGGGCAGGATCTTCTTGACCTGCGCGAGGATCGAGTAGTCGCCGCACCGTGGACACCAGCGGATTTCCTGATCGCTGGCGAAATCTTTCGCGGTCAGGACGGGCAGGGCGACGTCGACGCTCATGATCGGGGGGCCTTCACATCAGGGATGATGTTCCAAGTTTCAAGTTCAGATCTCGCACGCGAACAACCTCGGATGCACGGCTAAATCTCCGGTCATCAGCTCCGAAGGAGCGGCAGATCGTAGCCCCAGGCGTGAGCCTGGGGTGACGATTCTGATCACACTCTCAGCCCCGGAGGGGCGACAGAAACCGAGTGCCTCGCGATGTTCTGTCGCCCCTCCGGGGCTGTTGATCAAATTCGGTTCAACCCCAGGCTCACGCCTGGGGCTACGATCTGTCGCACCTCCGGTGCTGAAATCCAAGACTCAGGATTCCAGCATCGCTTCGATCTTCTCGACCAGTTCGCCGACCAGGAACGGCTTGCCTTTGATCTTGTTGAGGCCCTGCGCGTCGACCAGAAAATTCGCCCGCAGGATGAACCGCAACTGGCCCGCGTTAAGTTCGGGAACCAGCACTTTCCGATACCGCTTGAGGATGTCCCCCAGGTTGCGCGGGAACGGATTCAGATACCGCAGATGGCAGTGCGCGACCGACTGGCCCCGATGCTGGCACCGTTCGGTCGCCGCCCGCACTGCTCCGTAGGTGCCGCCCCAACTGACGACCAGCAGTTCCCCATCCTGCGGTCCGGCCACCATCTGCTCGGGAATGGCGTTCGCGATGTTGGCCACTTTCTGCCGGCGGATCATCGTCATCTGGTGATGGTTGTCGGCGTCGTACGACACCCCGCCGGTGTTCTCCGCCTTTTCCAATCCGCCGATGCGGTGCTCCAGACCGGGTGTGCCGGGAATGGCCCACGGCCGCACCAACCGGTCGTCGCGCAGGTAGGGCTGGTATTCGTCGCCGGCGTTCTTCTCAGTGGGATGCCGGACGGCGATCGGCTTCAGGTCCGCCGCCTTCGGCACCATCCACGGCTCGGCACCGTTGGCGATGTAGCCGTCGGTCAGCAGAAACACCGGCGTCATGAACTCGACGGCGATCCGCAACGCCTCCTGCGCCATGTCAAAACAATCGGAAGGAGATTGGGCCGCAATCACCGGCACCGGACAATCGCCGTTCCGGCCGAGGACCGAGATGAACAGGTCCGACTGTTCGGTCTTCGTCGGCAACCCGGTGCTGGGTCCGCCGCGCTGCACGTCGACGATGACCAGCGGCAGTTCGGTCATCACCGCGAGGCCAATGCCTTCCCCCTTCAGTGCGATGCCCGGCCCGCTGCTCGCCGTCACCGCGAGCGCACCGCCGAACGCCGCACCGATGACCGCCGTGATGGCGGCGATTTCGTCCTCCGCCTGGAACGTCTTCACGCCGAAGTGCTTGAGCGCGCTCAGTTCGTGCAGGATGTCGCTGGCCGGGGTGATGGGGTAGCCGGAGTAGAACAGTTCCTGCCCCGACACCTTCGCCGCGGCCACCAGACCGAAGGCGAGCGCCTCGTTGCCGGTGATCTTGCGATACCGTCCGGGGGGCAGCTTCGCCGGGGCGACCTCGTAATGCACCGTGAAGGCTTCGGTCGAGAAGCCGTAGTTGTAGCCCCCCTTGAGCGCCCGCAGGTTGGCCTCCATCACCGCCGGCAGCTTGCCGAACTTCTCGCGAATCCACTCCTCCGTCGGCCTGGAGTCCCGGTCGTACAGCCAGTACACGAGGCCGAGCGCGAAGAAGTTCTTGCAGCGGTCGGCTTCGCGCTGCGACAGCCCCAGGCCCATCACCGCGTCGCGCGTCAGCCTGGTCATCGGCACGCGATGGAGCCGATACGCCGCGACCGCGCCGTTGTCCAGCGGGTTGTGGTCGTAATGCGCCTTGAACAGGTTGCTGCTGTCGAAGGCGTCTTCGTTGACGATCAGCGTCCCGCCGCGTTTCAGATCGCCGACGTTGGTCTTGAGCGCGGCGGGATTCATGGCGATGAGCGTGTCGACGTCGTCGCCGGGGGTGTAGATGTCCTGACTGGAAAAGCAGACCTGGTAGCCGCTCACGCCGGCGAGCGACCCCGCGGGAGCGCGGATCTCCGCGGGGAAATCGGGCAGCGTGCTGACGTCGTTGCCGAACACCGCCGAGACGTTGGTGAACTGCGTGCCGGCGAGCTGCATGCCGTCGCCGGAGTCGCCGCAGAAGCGGATGACGACGGACTCCACATGTTCGATCGGTTTGCCGTTGCTGGGGGCGTGGGAGGGGTCGAGGGTCTCAACAGACATGGGTGCAGGCTCCTGGCTGGCCGGACCAGAATAAGAGGACGGAGTGCGCGCAGCGGTTGCGGGGTATCAAGACTGAGAACGAGAGGTCGCCGGTGGCAACAGCTTCTCGGAGGCAACCGGTCCCTGCCGATTTCGGCGGACCTGCGCGACTAGGAAATTGGAGATCGACGCACACCAAGATTGGCCCTCCGAGCTAAGGACCAGATCCACACAATCGATCATCGACATTGGCTACGATAGCCGCGTGCCGGCGAAACGTCGAGCAAAATCCGCGACGGCTGACGGAATTGGGGGGAGAGTGGTTCCCGGAAGCCGCGGGATCGCCATCCCGCGGTCGAGAGTCGAGCGACGTTCAACCGCGGGATGGCGATCCCGCGGCTTCCTGAAACCTGATGCCTGACACCTGACACCTCTCCTCCCTCCCGTTACCATCAGTCCGTCGCATCCTCGCTTCAGGATCGGAGTTGCCGATGACACTTCGTCGCCTCGTCCCCGCCATCGTTTGGGTCGGGATGCTCATCGCAGGAGTCCGCGTCAT
The DNA here is from genome assembly GCA_034439795.1 of Planctomycetaceae bacterium. Taxonomy (GTDB): domain Bacteria; phylum Planctomycetota; class Planctomycetia; order Planctomycetales; family Planctomycetaceae; genus DSVQ01. The sequence continues at coordinate 5,973 of JAWXBB010000168.1, forward strand.
GGAAGGTCAGACGTTGTCGTATCCCAAGTCGCAGATGGGGGGCCAGGTCGACGTGTACCACGGCGTGACCGTCGCCGACCCGTACCGCTGGCTGGAGGACGACGTCCGCACCAGCGCCGACGTCAAAGCCTGGGTCGAAGCTCAGAACAAGCTGTCGTTCGGCTTCCTGGAACAGATTCCCGAACGGAAAACCCTCCAAGAGCGGCTCACGAAGCTGTGGAACTACGAAAAATTCTCGGCCCCGTCGAAGCAGGGGCCGCGGTATGTGTTCTCGAAGAACAACGGCCTGCAAAACCAGTTCGTGCTCTACACGCAGACGAAGCTGGACGCCGAGCCGGAGGTGTTGATCGACCCGAACACATGGTCCGCTGACGGCACGGTGGCGCTGGCGGGGACGGCATTCAGCGACGACGGCCGGCACCTCGCCTATGCCGTGCAGGACGCCGGATCGGACTGGCACAGCTTCAAAGTCATGGACGTCGAGACGCGGAAGCCGCTCGTCGATGAGTTGAAGTGGATCAAATTCAACACTCCCGACTGGCTCAAAGACGGCAGCGGCTTTTTCTACGCCCGCTATCCCGAACCCGAAGCCGGAGCCTCGTTCCAGAAACTCAATCTCAATCAGAAGGTCTATCTGCACAAACTGGGGACGCCGCAATCCGAGGATCAGTTAATCTTCGCCAATCCCGAAGAGCCGACGTGGGGCTTTCAATCCCAAGTGAGTGATGATGGCAAGCACCTCATCATCACGGCGTGGAAGGGGACCGACGACAAATACCGCGTGTACTACAAATCCATCGACAAGCTGTCCGCGGACGCCGTGCATCTCGTCGGAGACTTCGACGCGGAATACTCCTTCATCGGCAACGATGGCCTGATATTCTACTTCCGCACGGATCACAAGGCCCCCAATCGGCGAGTGATCGCCATCGACACCATTTGGCCAAAACGTGAGAATTGGCGAGAGGTGATCCCCGAGGCCGGCAATGTACTCGACGATATTCATCTGGTCGGCAACCAGTTCTTTGCCAGTTACCTCAAGAGCGCCGTCAGTGAAGTCAAAGTCCACGACGTTTCCGGGCGGTTTCTGCGGGATGTCGCGTTCGAGGGGCTCGGCACCGCCAGCGGCTTCGGCGGCAAGCGGACCGACACGGAGACGTTCTACACCTACTCCAGCTACGCCACGCCGCCGAGCATCTTCCGCTACGACCTGGCGACCGGAAGCAGCACGCTGCTGCGACGCGCCCAGGTGGACATCAACCCGGCGGACTACGTCGTCGAGCAGGTGTTCTTCACCAGCAAGGACGGCACCAAAGTCCCGATGTTTATCACATCGAAAAAAGGACTCAAACAAGACGGCCGTAATCCCACACTGTTATACGGTTACGGCGGGTTTAACATCGCGCTCACACCGGCTTTTAGTGTCTCACGCGTGTTGTGGCTGGAGATGGGGGGCGTGTTCGCCGTCGCCAATCTCCGCGGCGGCGGCGAGTACGGCGAGACGTGGCATCAGTTGGGCACCAAGCTCGACAAGCAAAACGTGTTCGACGATTTCATCGCCGCGGCGGAGTATCTCATCGACAAGAAATATACAAGTCCCGACAAGCTCGCCATCCAGGGGGGCAGCAATGGTGGACTGTTAGTCGGCGCGTGCATGACGCAGCGGCCGGAACTGTATGCCGCGGCCCTTCCGGCTGTCGGCGTGATGGACATGCTGCGGTTCCATCAATTCACCGCCGGCCGGTTCTGGGTCGACGATTACGGCTCCGCCGATGACGCCGATCAGTTCCGGGCGCTGTATGCGTATTCGCCGTATCACAATCTGAAGCCCGGCACGAAATACCCCGCGACGCTGGTCACCACCGCCGACACCGACGACCGCGTCGTCCCCGGCCACAGTTTCAAGTTCGCCGCCCGGTTGCAGGCGTGTCAAACCGGTCCGGTCCCGACGCTGATCCGCATCGAAACTCGCGCCGGCCACGGTGCGGGCAAGCCGACAACGAAGATCATCGAGGAAACGTCGGACCAGTTGGCGTTTCTGGTGAAGGTGCTGGGGATGAAGTTGCCGAGTCAGTGAATCGCGAAAAGAAATGAACGAAGCGCGAAACCGCAAGCGAGCGCCGTTCGACATCCAGCCAACGCTTGCGGTTTCGCGCTTCGGAAATCCTGAAGAGACCCATCATGCAAGATTTCGAAAAACTCGGCGTCTTCTATCTCGGCAAGGAATACGACCTCGACCGCAAGCAGCCGCAGGACGACTTGCTGCTGTACGACGCCAAAGACCTCTGCACGCACGCGGTCTGCGTCGGCATGACCGGCAGCGGCAAGACCGGGTTGTGCCTGTCGTTGCTGGAAGAAGCCGCCATCGACGGCATCCCCGCGATCTGCATCGATCCCAAAGGCGATCTCGGCAACCTGATGCTGACGTTCCCGCAACTCCGGCCCGAAGACTTCCGGCCGTGGGTCGACCCGGCGGAAGCCACGCGGCGCGGGATGACCGCCGAGGAATTCGTCACGAACACGGCGACGTCGTGGAAGCAGGGCCTCATGGAATGGGGCCAAACGCCGGAGCGCATCCAACGCTTCCGCGACGCCGCTGATGTGGCCATTTACACCCCCGGCAATCCGGCCGGTCTGCAGGTGACGGTGCTGCGGTCGTTCACCGCGCCGGATGAAACGACACGCAAAGACGCGGCGGCGATGCGCGACCGGATTGCATCGGCGGTGTCGGGGCTGCTCGCCTTGTTGAGCATCGACGCCGATCCGCTCAAGAGCCGCGAGCACATTCTGCTGTCGAACCTGCTCGATGCCCGCTGGAAGGAAGGGCAGGATCTCGATCTGGGGTCCATGATCCGGGGCATCCAGTCGCCGCCGTTCGACCGGCTCGGGGTGCTCGATCTGGAGAGTTTCTTCCCGGCGAAAGAGCGGTTCGAGTTCGCGATGCAGATGAACAACCTGCTCGCCTCGCCCGGCTTCGCCGCGTGGCGGGAGGGGGAAGCGCTCGACGTGCAGAAGCTGCTCTACACGCCGGAGGGGAAGCCGCGGATCGCGATTTTGTCGATCGCGCATCTGTCCGACCCCGAGCGGATGTTCTTCGTGACGATTCTGCTGAACGAAGTGCTGGCGTGGATGAGAAAGCAGCCGGGCACCTCCAGCCTGCGAGCCATTCTGTACATGGACGAAGTCTTCGGCTTCTTTCCGCCGACGGCCAATCCGCCCTGCAAAACGCCGATGCTCACGTTGCTCAAACAGGCCCGCGCGTATGGCCTGGGAGTGATGCTTGCCACGCAGAACCCGGTCGATCTCGATTACAAGGGTCTCTCGAACTGCGGCACGTGGTTCATCGGCCGGCTGCAGACCGAGCGCGACAAGGGCCGGTTGCTCGACGGCCTGGAAGGGGCGTCCGCCGCCGCGGGCGCGCAGTTCGACCGGGCGACGATGGAGCGGACGATGTCGTCATTGGGGAACCGCGTGTTCCTGATGAACAACGTCCACGACGACGCCCCGGTGGTGTTTCAGACGCGGTGGGCCTTGTCGTATCTCCGCGGGCCGATGACGACCACGCACATCGAGCAGTTGATGGCGGCGAAGAAGAGCGCGCGGCCGGCGACGTCAACATCGGCGGCGACGCCGTCGTCGTTCGGTCCTTCCGAGGACACCGACACGCATCCGGTGTTACCGCCGGAGATCGGCGAATGCTTCCTGCCGTGCCGGACCACGCCGCCGCGCGGGGCGAGGCTGGTGTATCGCGCGGGGCTGCTGGGATCGGCCCGCGTGCATTTCGAGAACCGCGCGGCGGGCATCGACGAAGCGCACGACCTGCAACTGCTGATCCCCACGATTGAAGAAGTCTCCACGACGGTGTGGGATGCCGGCAAGACGGCGGAGGAACCGCCGGAGACGGAGTCGCATCCCGAATCCGGGGCCCAGTTCGCGTCGCTGCCGCCGACGTTGTCCCGCCCCAAGACGTTCGCCGACATCAGCGGCTCGCTGAAGGAACACCTCTATCGCACGCAGCGGCTGCGGCTGCTGAAGTGCAAGGATCTCAAAGAAACGTCGAAAGCCAACGAGGAAGAGGGCGTGTTCCGGGTCCGGCTCGGTCAGTTGCTGAAGGAGCAGCGCGACCTGCAAATCGAGAAACTACGGACCAAGTTCGCCCCCAAACTCCTGACCGTGCAGGAGAAGATCCGCAAAGCCGAACAGAAACTGGAGAAAGAAAAGGCCCAGGCGTCGGCTTCGACGATGAGTACCGCCATTCAGTTTGGGACGTCAATCCTGGGGGCAATGTTCAGCCGAAAGCTCGCGAGTACGACCAACCTGACCCGTGCAGCGACCGCTGCCCGCAGCACCGGCAGGGCTCTTGAGCAGCGGCAGGACGTCGGCCAGGCCAACGAGAACATCGAGACGCTCAAGCAGCAGTTGATCGACCTCAACGAAGCGTTCGAGACCGAGACCGCCAAACTCCAGGACGGCACCGCCGCCGATGGTCTGGTGTTCGACGAAGTCCTCGTGAAGCCGAAGAAGACCGACATCACCGTCACCAAAGTCGTGCTGGCGTGGACGCCGTGGATTGTGACAACATCGGGCGACAGCACCCCCGCGTGGGAGTAACAAACGGTTGCGAGTGAAGAATTCTTGTCCACAGATTTCGCAGATGACACAGATTCAAGAAGGAACCGGATCGCGGAGGACCATCTCACCTCTTTAATCTGTGGAATCTGCGAAATCTGTGGATAGCATTTTTCCGTGCTGACAGTGCAACTTCGCGAGCGGCGGTCTCCGTCATACATCTCCGATCGACAACTCCCCTCTGGAAGGAAGCACCATGTTTCGCCTGTGCAGTCTGGTTTCGCTCATCGCGATGTCCGCTCTCGCCTCCGCCGCGGAACCGAAATCGCTCTTCAACGGCAAGGACCTCACCGGTTGGGAGGGTCGCGCCGATCTGTGGAAGGTCGTCGATGGCGCGATCGTCGGCGAATCGCCCGGACTCAAGGAGAATCACTTCCTGGTGACCGCGGACGAGTACGGCGACTTCGAACTGACGTTCGAGGTCAAGCTGCACGACCCGAAGGAGAATTCCGGCGTGCAGTTCCGGTCGCAACGGCTGCCGAACAGCACCGAGATGATCGGCTACCAGGCGGACATCGGCCTGAATTGCTGGGGCAGCCTGTACGATGAATCGCGAAGGCGGAAATTCGTGGCGGCAGCGGATGCCGAGGTCGCCGCCAAGGCCCTCAAGCCAAGCGAGTGGAACGACTACGTGGTCCGCGCCCAGGGTGGCCGCATCACGCTGTCGATCAACGGCACGAAGACCGTCGATTACGAGGAACCCGACCCCGCCATCCCCCGCACCGGCAAGATCGGCCTGCAAGTCCACTCCGGCGGCCCGTTCAAAATCGAGTTCCGCAAGCTGATGCTGCAAGCAATTCCGTAATGAGTCACGGGCAGGATGATGTCACCGGCCCTGGCTTTCAGCACCGAAGGTGCGGCAGATCGTAGCCCCAGGCGTAAGGGGAACGACATGATACGTCTGATCAAGCCCCGGAGGGGCGACAGAGATCGAACCACCTCCGGCATTCTGTCGCCCTTTCAGGGCTGGCATTCATTGACCAATGCCAACCCCAGGCTCACGCCTGGGGCTACGATCTGCCGCCCCGCTGGGGCTAAAGCGGCGAGCCAGGCATCCCGACCAATGACGCCGCACTTCTCCGCTCGGCCGACCTGGCTGCCGGTTGTCTCGCGCGGAGCCTGTGGGCTACGATGCACGCACACCATCGTGCCCGCTTGTTCCGTCGAGGTCTGCCATGATGCGCTGCATGGGAATCCTACTGGCATCGTTCATCGCCGGTGCGGCGACGGCGGCCGACGCGCCGCTGCCCGAGCGCGTCGAGTTCAATCGCGACGTGCGGCCGATTCTGTCCGACACTTGCTTTCGCTGTCACGGCCCGGACAAGAACCATCGCGAAGCCGAGCTGCGACTGGATCTCGCCGAAGGATACGCCGGCACGGCGGACCATCCCGGCGTGGTGACCGCCCGCGATGTGGGCAAGAGCAAGCTGTTCGCGCGGATCACGTCGACCGATCCCGATGAAGTCATGCCCCCGAAGTCCCTCGGCAAGACGCTGTCCGCGCGGGACATCGCCGTCATCAAGAAATGGATCGAACAGGGAGCCGAGTATCAGGGGCATTGGGCGTTCATCCCGCCGCAACGTCCCGCGTTGCCGACGGTCAAGAACGCCCAGGCCGCATCGGGCGAGATCGACCGGTTCGTCCTCGCGCGACTGGAAACGGCGGGGCTGGCACTCAATCCGGAGGCGGACCGCGTCACGCTCTGTCGGCGATTGTCCTTCGATCTCACCGGGTTGCCGCCGAAGCCCGATGAGGTGGACGCCTTCGTCAACGACAGTCGTCCCGATGCCTACGAACGGCTCGTCGAACGGCTGTTGGAATCGCCGCACTATGGCGAACGGATGGCGGTGTACTGGATGGATCTCGTGCGGTTCGCCGACACCGCCGGCTATCACAGCGACAACCCGCGCGACATCGCGCCGTATCGCGATTACGTGATCAACGCCTTCCAGCAGAACCTGCCCTACGATCGCTTCACGACGGAGCAACTCGCGGGCGATCTGCTGCCCAATCCGACGACGTGGCAGCAGGTCGCGTCGGGTTACAACCGGTTGTTGCAGACCACCGAAGAAGGGGGCGCGCAGGCCAAAGAGTATCGGGCCAAGTATTCCGCCGACCGCGTTCGCAATGTCTCCAGCGTCTGGCTCGGCGCGACGATGGCCTGCTGCGAATGCCACGATCACAAGTACGATCCGTTCCTCACTCGCGATTTCTACAGCGTGGCGGCGTTCTTCGCCGACGTGCAGGAAGCCGACATCGGCCGCCGCGAACCGGGTCTGCTGGTTCCCGACGCCTGGCAATCGCAACGGCTCGCGGAGTTCGACGCGCAGATCGCGACCGCACAGCAGAAACTGCAAACGCTCGCCGAACAACTGGTCGCGACCAACACCGATTGGACGGCGGAACTCGACACGGACGCCGGTTGGGAAACGTTGTCCCCGACCGAAGTCCGCGTGGAAGGGGACTCGCAACTGCTTCGTCAGGAGGACGGGTCGTACAAAGTGGACGGCAAAGTCGCCGCGAAGGAGACGTACGTCGCCACCATCGACACAGAACTGCGGAATGTGACGGGGCTTCGCTTGGAAGCCCTCGCCGACGACAGTCTCCCATCCAAAGGACCGGGGAGCGCACCGAACGGCAACTTCGTGCTGACCGAGTTCAAAGTGCTCGTCCCCAAGGCGGACGGCAAACCGGACGCCGTCAAACTGACGAAGTCTGTCGCCGATCACGCGCAGGACAAGTTCGCCGTGGCGGCTGCGGTCGATGGCAAGAACGACACCGGCTGGGCCGTGTTGCCCAAGGTCGGCGAATCGCATCTGGCGATCTTCGATGCGGAGAAGCCGTTCCTTACAGAGTCCGGCCAATTCACCGTCCGGCTGGAGTTTCAATCGCAACACGCGCAGCACAGCATCGGCCGCTGGCGACTGTCGGCGACTATCATTCCCGCACCGACCACGCACTGGGTGCCGACCGAGATCCGCGATGTGCTGGCCATCGCTCCCGCGGATCGCACCGCGGAGCAAACCAAACGGCTCGTGGAGTTCTTCCGCGATCAATCCCCGCGGTTCCAGACCGAACGCCAAGCCGTACAGTCCATTCAAGTCGGCCGCCAGAAGTTCGTTGACACGATTCCCCGCTCGCTCATCACCACGGCCCTCAAAGAGCCGCGGACCGTGCGCGTCCTGCCGCGCGGCAACTGGATGGACGACAGCGGCGAAGTCCGCGAACCGGCGATCCCGACGTTTCTCGGCCAGATCGACGTCGCCGACCGTCGCGCGAACCGGCTCGATCTCGCGAACTGGCTCGTGTCGAAGGATAACCCGCTCACGGCCCGCGTGATGGTCAACCGGATGTGGAAGCTGTTCTACGGCACGGGTCTGTCGAAGACCGTCGAAGACCTCGGCAGCCAGGGGGAATGGCCCACGCATCCCGAACTGCTCGACTGGCTCGCCGTCGAATTCCGCGACAGCGGCAACGGCTGGGACGTCAAACACATGGTACGACTCATGGTCACGTCGCGGACGTACCGGCAGTCGTCGAAGCTCACGCCCCAGGCCCGCGCGGCCGATCCGTATAACCGGCTGTTGTCGGCCCAGAACCGGTTCCGGCTCGACGCCGAGTTCCTGCGCGACAACGCGTTGTCCATCGCCGGGTTGTTGTCGCCCCGCATCGGCGGGGAGAGCGTCAAGCCGTATCAGCCCGACGGCTATTGGGACTACCTCAACTTCCCCAAGCGGACGTGGGTCCACGACAAGGGCGAACTGTTGTATCAACGCGGTCTGTACACGCACTGGCAGCGATCGTTCCTGCATCCCGAGATGTTGATCTTCGACGCCCCGAGCCGCGAGGAATGCGTCGCCGACCGTCCGCGGTCCAACACGCCGCAACAGGCCCTGGCGTTGCTCAACGACCCGGGCTACGTCGAAGCCGCCCGCGTGTTCGCCACACGGATCATCACCGACGGCGGCGGCACGCCCGCTTCGCGACTCCGTTGGGCCTTCCGTCGTGCGTTGTCGCGCAATCCGGAGGACGACGAACTCGCGTTGTTGCTCAAACTGCTCGACAAGCACCGTGCGGAATACGCCGCCGACACGGCCGCCGCGGACGCCTTGTTGAAAGCCTCCGGTGAATCCCCGGTGCCCGACGGCCTCAACCGCGTGGATCTCGCCGCGTGGACGAGCATCGCCCGCACGCTCCTCAACCTGCACGAAACGGTGACGCGGTTGTGAGTCTAAAGGTGGAAGATTTAAGCAGTTTTGTCCACAGATTTCCCAGATTCCGCAGATTTGAGGAAGGAGATTGTGACGGCAGAGGATGTGTACTCTGACTCTTGTCTTTAATCTGTGCCATCTGCGAAATCTGTGGACGATTTCAACCGATGGAGTCTCAGAATGTCCGACGAATCGCAAGACCCGCAGACCTACGCCATCATCGGCGCGGCGATGGAAGTTCATCGAGTCCTGGGGAACGGCTTCCTCGAAGCGGTCTATCAGCAAGCGCTGGCCATCGAGTTCCAGCAGCATGGAATCCCCTTTGAGCCCCACGTTGAGTTGGCGGTGACGTACAAGGGATGCATCCTCGACGCCAAGTACAAGGCAGATTTCCGCTGCTACGGCGAAGTCATCGTCGAATTGAAAGCCCTTTGCGGTCTCACGGGAGGCGACGAATCGCAATTGCTGAATTACCTCAAGGCCAGCGGGCATCGTCGCGGCCTGCTGTTGAACTTCGGACGAAGCAGTCTGGAATACCGCCGCATGGTCTGGTCGCCCAAGGAATCGCCACTCGACGAAACCGCCTTCTGATTTCTCCATCAATTCGTCTGTCTTCAATCTGCGAAATCGGTGAAATCTGTGGACCAATTCTTCGCACAGGAACGACCCGACATGAATCACCTCCCCGCCCTCCAGGCCGCCAATCGTCGCACGTTTCTGGCCCGGTCGCTCGGCGGACTCGGCACGGTCGCGCTCGCTTCGTTGCTGGAACCGCGATTGTTGAACGCCGCCGCCAAGCCCGGCGAACAGCGGTGGGCCGGCGCGGTGAATCCGTTGCATCGGCCGGCGAAAGCCAAGCGGGTCATTCAGCTCTGCATGGCCGGCGGGCCGAGTCATCTCGAAACGCTGGATTACAAGCCCAAGCTCGCGGAACTCGACGGCCAGCCGATGCCCGAATCGGTCACCGCCGGGCAGCCGATCGCCCAGTTGCAGGGCAACAAGCAGCTCAAGATCCTCGGCCCGCAGCACGAGTTCCAGAAGTTCGGCGAGTCGGGCCAGTCGATCTGCGCGAAGTTCCCGAAGATCGGCGGCGTCGCGGATGAAATCTGCATCATTCGCAGTCTGGTCACCGAGGCGATCAACCACGATCCTGCGCACACGTTCATGAACACGGGGACCACGATCTCCGGCCGACCCAGCATGGGGTCGTGGTTGTGGTACGGCCTGGGGGCCGACTCCGTCGATCTCCCCGGCTTCGTGGTCCTCACCAGCACCGGCAAGAGCGGCCAGCAGCAACCCATCGCCAGCCGGCAGTGGCATAGCGGGCTTCTGCCGAGCCAGTTTCAGGGCGTCCGGCTGTATTCCACCGGCGACGCCGTGCATTACATTCACAACCCCGCGGGCGTGACGGCCGACCGGCAGCGCGACGTCATCGACGCCGTCGACGCGCTCAATCGCCGGCTCGACGAATCGCTGGACGATCCCGAGATCGCGACCCGCATCAATCAGTACGAGCTCGCCTTCCGGATGCAGACCAGCGTGCCGGAACTCATGGACCTGTCGAGCGAGCCGCAGCACATCCTCGAACTGTACGGCGCGCAACAGGGCGACGGCTCGTTCGGCACCAACTGTCTCGTCGCCCGCCGGCTCGCCGAACGGGGCGTGCGGTTCATCCAGCTCTATCACCGCGACTGGGACCATCACGGCGGCGTGAAGAACGGCATCGAGCAGATCGCCCCGGAAGTCGACGGCCCGTGCGCCGCGCTCATCGCCGACCTCAAGCAGCGCGGCATCTGGACGAGACGCTGGTCCTGTGGGGGGGCGAGTTCGGTCGCACGCCGATGGCCCAGGGGAGCGGCCGCGACCATCACCAGAAGGGGTTTTCGATCTGGATGGCGGGCGGCGGCATCAAGGGGGGCGTCTCGCACGGCAACACGGACGAGTTCGGCTACCACGCGGTCGAGAACGTGGTCCCCGTCAACGACCTGCACGCCACGATGCTGCATCTGCTGGGCATCGACCACCTGCGTCTGACGCACAAGTTCCAGGGCCGCGATTTCCGGTTGACGGACATCGCGGGGGAAGTGATTCAGCCGATTCTGGCGTGACGCCGTAGGGTGGGACGAGTCTTCGAGTCCCACCACATCGAAGGTTGATTGTTGGTGGGACTCGAAGACTCGTCCCACCCTACCCCACGGCGACAGCGCCAGCGAACCCGCGACCAAGATCGTCATCGCCCGCGCGGCCTGGCTTTGCGCGAGACGCTTTCCCAGGTCGGGCAGCCATTGCAGCATCTCGGCGGCGGCCTTGAAGTCGAACCGGGGGCATTTCAATCGCGGCAGAAACACGCCGGGGACGAGGCTCGGATCGCAATCCGCCGGCACGCCCATGAGGAAGCCGGGCCGCAAGTCCGCGGGTTGTTTTTCCAGCCAGTCGCGGTGCTTGTCGACAACGTCATGCTTGCGACCGAAGCGCCGATCCAGCGTGCCCCACGCGCGGTGCGAAGCCCGGTCGAACTCGTGCAGCGTCGGATACCGGTCCAGCGTCTTCGCCGCCGCATTGACCTCGGCCAGCAGTTCATCATCGCTGTAAACCGGCCGCGACGTGTTGCGGATCGGCAACCCGGCCGCACGGCGGAGATTGGTCCAGTTTCCCCAGCGATCGTAGACGCGCCAGCGATGAATGCCGGTTTCTCGCTGGAACCGAAACAGCGTGATTTCGGGTCCGGATTCGGCGACGACGCGGCGGAGGGTGGCGAGGAGGTCGGAGGCGGTGAGCATGGGAGGGATCCTTGGTCGTTCGTCCTTGGCCATTGGGGAAGAGGGGTCGTGTGCGCTGTTCACCCTATGGGGAAATGTTGCGCGGATTTATCGGAGCCGGGCCGTGTCGGCCCGGACGGGCGCGCGAACAATTCGCAAACAGATGACCGGGGCGACACGCCCCGGCTCCTACAAGGCGATCGCGGACGGAGGTCCAACGAAGCGCTCGCCCCCCGGTCGGGAGACCGGGGGCTATCTACTGGAAAACTCCCGCCCCTCTGTCGAACGCGTGTCTCCCCGTTCGACTATGGGATAGAAACAGGGTCGGCCGGCACTTCGACGCGGGGCCGCCCGTCATTCGCCACTCAACTCGTCAGGAGCCGGAATCGCCATGATTGAGACGCCGCAAATTGTGCAGACCGTGGACCAGCCGATGGCCCGCATTCCGCTCACCGTGCCGCGGGCGGAGATCAGGAACGTGATGGGGCCGGGAATCGGCGAGGTGATGAGCACCGTCGCCGCGCAGGGGATTGCCGTCACCGGGCCGTGGTTCACGCATCATTTGCGTCGGCCGACGGACGTGTTCGACTTCGAGATCTGCGTGCCGGTCGCGTCGCCGGTGACTGCATCGGGTCGGGTGCAGCCGGGGACGTGGCCGGCGATGAAGGTCGCGCGGACGGTCTACCACGGTCCTTACGAACAACTCGGCGACGCCTGGGGCGAGTTCGACGCCTGGGTCGCGGCGAACACTCACAAGCCGTCGGCGGAGCTGTGGGAATGCTACCTCGCCGGTCCGGAATCCGGGCCGGACGGGTCGAAGTATCGGACGCAGCTCAACCGGCCGTTGATCGGGTAGCTGTCGGTTGAAGAATTGTGTGCCGCGGCTGTGTCAGCCGTGTGAACGCTTCCTGTCAACCTGCGATTCGCACGGCCGACACGGCCGTGGCACACGAAGCGCGATCGCCGATTTCGTTCCGAGTGGAAACGGAGAGCCCCGGCGAAGGAGTCTTCGCCGGGGCTCTGGATGGTCGTCGGTTGGCGTGTCGTTCGTCGAACTTTGTCTCGACTAACGACTCGTCGTCGGCGGTGGTGGTGTCGTGCAGAGGGCGATGCCGTTGACGTCGTCGTAACTGCACGTCTGGCCTTCGCTCAGCACGCAGTCGCCGTGGCGCAGATGAGCGGGGACGGCGCGATCCGAGACGCTGATCACATGCACCGTGCCCTCATCGCCAGAGACGTGGCAGAGGGTCGTCTTCGGCCTCCGGCCGTCGGGCGGGGCCGACCAGACCAGGTGCGAGGCGGGAAGCCCCACGAGCAGGGCGATGGTCGCCACATGCAGCACAAGCCGTTTCATGTTCACTCTCCGAAGAAGGTTTCGGCCCGGCGAGAAAGGTTACGGCCCGTCCATCGTCCGACTCTACCACACCCTTGGGCGGCGGTTCAAGAGGCCCGTCGGCGCGGGACGCTTGGGGTATGCGTCTCGATTCTGGGTGGATTCTTCCTCCAGCCCCCTCGCCCCCGCTTCGGGGGAGAGGGACGGGGTGAGGGGGCGAGCGCTTCACAGGGCGCTCAGTCTCACGATCTGTTCTTCCAGATCGTTGGGAGCGCTCGGCCCCCTCACCCTAACCCTCTCCCCCGAAGACGGGGGCGAGGGGACCGAAGAGCCGCCCAGAATCGGGACGCACACCCTGCCCACGGCATCGAATCAATGCCCCTGTTCGCCGAGCAGGTGGTGGATCAGGATGTCGAGCACGCCGGAGTTCAGATTGGTGACGTGGCGATTGTTCAGGTAGACGGTGGGGGTCGCCGTCACGCCGAGACGGCCCCCGAGTTCCGCATCGGCGTGGATTTTCTCCGCGATCTGCGGATCCTGCGCGGCGCGTTCCAGTTGCAGTTCGTCCAGCCGAAGATCGCGGACCAACTGCTGCAGCCGCGGCTCCTCGA
>JAWXBB010000169.1:0-7283 GCA_034439795.1 Planctomycetaceae bacterium
ATGCAGAACCGCACGCCCGCTTCGTGCAACCGGCCGGGGTTGGCGTACGTGGCGTCGAAGGGATCGAAGTCGTCGACCGGCTCGCGCATCACCGGGCCGACGATCACCGGCACGTCGGCCGCCTTCAGTTCCTTCGCCAGCTTCCACGCATCGGTCCCGCCGCAGATCGTGATGTGCAGTTTTTCGACCTCGGCGAACTTGAGCGCCTCGGCGATGTGCTGCCGGGTGTGGGCTTCGATCAGCACGCGGTTCTGGCGATGCAGGAACGGCCGCAAGGCTTCGTAGCGCGGATCGACCAGCCGATCCAATCCGCCGGCGTCTTTGGCCGCCGCACGGGCGGCGTCATAGACGCGGGCGTTGCGGAACCACTCGCGGAGTTGCTCGAACGACTCCTTGCGATCTGCGCCGGGCCAGTTGATGACGAGGCCGGCGGAGTCGAGACGAATCATCTCCGGGGCGATCCAACCGCCGAGTTGCATCACCGACGCCTGTCCGGCGATGACGCCGCCGGTGGGCCGGATCAGCGCTGTCGTGATGCCGCCGGCTCGTGCGACCGGGATGAGTTCGGAGTCGGGATTGATCGCCACGCCGGCCCGCAGATCGGGCTGGAAGCCGCCGGTTTCGGCGAAGTCGTGCGTTTCGACGACCTTGCCGATCTCGGTGATGCCGACGGTGGTTCCGGAATCAATCAATCCCGGATAGATGTGCAACCCATCGAGCCGCACGACGGGCCAGCCATCGGGCACGGAGTCGCCGGGCAGCACGCTGACGATGCGGCCGCGATCGACCGTCACCGTGCCCCGTTCGATGTCGACGCCGGACACCGGATGGATCGTCGCCCCGACCAAGGCGTATCGCGGCCCGGTCACCGGCGTCCAATCGACGACCGCTTTGCGGTCGGCGGCTTTGGGCAACGTCAGCACGCGCGGCTTTGCGGAGCGCGCGACACTTTCGGGCGACATCGCCGTCGGCTGTTTCTCACGGACGAAATACGGCTCTCCGGCGATCAGCGTCAGCTCGCAGCGGGCGAACGTGTCGAGCGGGTGGCCATTGAAGATCGCGAGGTCGGCCTGCTTGCCGACTTCGATCGAACCGATGCGGTCCTCCAGACCCAGCTCCCGCGCGGCGTTCAAGGTGACGAGTTGCAGCGCGGCGTCGGGAGACAGGTTGCCATAGCGGACCGGCTTGGCGGCTTCCTGATAGAGATGCCGCATCAGTTCGTTGTTGTCGCTTTTGAGGACGACGTTGGCCCCGGCCTCGTGCAGCAATGCGGCGTTGTGCGGGACGGCGTCGTAGGCTTCCACCTTGTACGCCCACCAGTCGGCGAACGTGCTGCAACTCGCGCCGTGGGCGACGATCTCCGGGGCGACCTTGTAGCCTTCCAGCACGTGCTGCAGCGACCAGACGCGGATGCCGTGCTGGGCGGCGACGCGGAGCAGCATCAGGATTTCATCGCTGCGGTAGCAGTGACTGTGAATGAATTTCTCGCCGCTGACGATCTGAGCGAGCGCTTCCAGCCGCAGATCGCGTCGCGGGGGCAGCAGCTTGGAGGCGGCGTCGCCGGCCTGCATCTTCTGGCGGTCGTACTCCTGCCATTCGCGGCGGTATTCGAGGGCTTCGACGATCCCCCGCTGCAACACAGCCTCCACGCCGAGCCGCGTGTTCGGGAAGCGGCCCTGGCGGAATTTGACGTTCTCGCCGAGGGCGAACTTCACGCCGGGGTGCGCGCCGGGGAACAGATGCTCGGCCGCGGTCGCCCCGTGCTTGAGTTGCACGACGGCGTCCTGCCCGCCGATGACGTTTGCCGAGCCGTGGAACAACCGGATGGTGGTCACGCCCCCGGCGAGGGCGCGATACTCCTGCGGGTCGAGCGTGTTGATGACGTCGTTGATGCGGACCTCGCAGACGATGCTGTGCGTCGCCTCGTTCACGCCGCCGAGGCCGTTCGAGATCATGATGTGGCTGTGCGTGTCGATGATCCCCGGCATGACGAACCGGCCGGTCGCGTCGATGACGGTCACGCCGTCTTCGGGCACGAGGTCCGAACCGATGGCGGCGATCCGACCATCCTTCACGAGGATCGACGTGTTTGCCAATGTCGCGCCGGTGCCGGTGATGACAGTGCCGCCGCGGACGAAGACGTTGCCGCCGGTCTTCATCGGGCGGGCGTAACGGTCTTCGGGAAATTCGAGCGGTTGGGCGGCGGCGGGTGCTGACGACGTGGCCAGCGCCGAGACCGGTGCGGATGCGGCGTCATCGGTTTCGACGGCGGTCAGTTCAATCGGCGATTTCGCGGCGGATTTCGGTTCGCGCCGGGCGGTCCACTTCGCCGGCGGACCGAAGGCGGACTTCACGGTCCCCTGCAACTTGTCGGCATCGAGCGTGCCCTCGAACTTGAGCACGACGGCTCCCGCGCCGGCGCCGATGGAGACCTCGAAGGCCACCGTGTTGCCGGTCAACTTGCCGGTGCTGATCGTGCCGTCCCCCTGACCGCTGAGGAAGCGGCCCGACAGCGTGCCCTTCAGTTGCGAGAGTTCCAACGTCGCTGGCAGCGGTGGCTGGCCGGATTCGATCGTGAGCTGCCACGTGCCGGCGACATCGTTGTTGGGCGCGGCGGAGGCGGGCGTCTCGGCGGGGACCGGCTTGGCGTCGCGGTGGTACTCGAACCGCCGTTCGCCGATGATCGCGTGGCGGACTTTGGACGCGGCGTTGTCGAACGCCCCGGTCAGCACGACCAGATTGGCGAGTTGCCCCGGTTGGATCTTGCCGGTCTCGCTCTCGGCCCCGCACAATGCGGCGGCCTCGGTGGTGAGGACGGCCAACGCGGCGTCGCGCGGCAAACCGGCTTCGATCACGCGCCGCACCGCCTGGGCCATGTCGGCGGGGGACTTCAGCCCGTGCGTGCTGAATGCGAACCGCACGCCCGCCTTGTGCAGCGTCGCGGCGGTGGCGACGCGGTCCTTCCACAATTGCTTCCGCCACGCCTGCGTTCCCTCATACGCCGCGAGCTTGGGGTACTCGGCGTCGGCATCGGGCTTGTCCGCTTTCGGCTCGTCGCCGTAGTCGATCGTGAGAATGACATCGACATCCTCGGCCTTCAGCCGGTCCGCCCACAGCCGGGCGTCGCGCGCGCCGAACAGCACCGGCCGCAACTTTTGCTCGGCGGCGTAACGGAGCGCCCGTTCGATGTCGTCGCGCGATTCGACCTCGAACAGCGCGCGATGCTTCTGCGATTGCACCGCGGCGAAGACGTCCCACACGGGATCGAGCGGCGGGGCTTCGATCCCTGCGACATTCTGTTCGCGCAGCGCCTTCTGCTGGGCTGCACGGTTGGCGTCGAGGAACGTCTGCCGCAGATGCGCATGCACGCCCATGAGCGTCGCGGGATAATCGTTGCCGCGGCGCTCCCACATCTTGAACGTGACGAAGTCCCCCTGTCGCAGCACCGCTTCGCGCGGCGGCAAGCCGCTGAGCGACACCGCCGCCGATTGCCCGCTGGCGATGCGGCCCAGCGGCGTGGCCTGCACAATGCAGAAGCCGTGTTGCCGCCAGGCGTCGAGATCGGCTTCGCCGCGCTTCAGCGCGTCGGCCGCGCGGAACTGCGGAGTGAGGCCGCTGTGATCGTCGGGCACCAACCCCGCGAGCGCCTGTTTGCTGCGGTCGACCTCGCGACCTTCCACGACGGGAAGCTTCACATCGGGGTTGATGAGCCGGTCCCCGCCCGCGTCGATGAACCCGGCATACACGGTCAGTCCATCGACGGCGATGCGCTCGGCATCAGGCGGGATAGTGACGTCGGTCCCCACGGCGACAATGCGACCATCGCGGATCAGCACGGTGCCGCGCTCAATCGACTTTCCCGGTTCGATGACGACCGTGCCGTTGGTCAAAGCGATCGTGCGGACCACATATCCTTGTTCCTCTGCCGAGACAGAGACACCGCCTGCGGAGATCGCCATTGCGGCAACGAGCAGGATCCAGACGGATTGTGAAGAGCGGTGCCGCGCGGTGGCCATGGCCGGTTCCGTTGCGAAAGCCTGTCGGTTGAGCGGTTTGGGGTTCCCATGACGGTATCGTGCGGGAGGGAGTCCGCACCAGTCTGGCGTGCCGTCTGGGAAATCTGTGCGGGATTCCAAAAGACTTGAATTGACAGCCCGGCGAGGCTCGATATGATACCATCAGGTTCTCGCAGGAGCTTTCGAGCTCTTGAAGTATGCCGGCGGTCGCGTGAAGGATTTGACGACCCGGCCTTTTTGCTCTCCCAAAAGTGTACTACTGTTGGGATGGCAGGTGTGATTCTGGCAGGCGGACAACTTGTGACCGCTGTCGTTTCCCAGGCGACCTCCGACGGTCGACCTCACGGACTTCGAGCCGGAATCCCCGAAGGCGTCGGGATGTTGGTCAGCCCGTTATTGCCGGTTCGGTTCTGATTCACAGGATTGGCCCCCCGCACGCAATGCGGCCCGACGCTGCAATTCGTGCCCGGTCAGCCAGTCCGCCAAGCCAGCGGCGAAGGTTTTCCCGCAACGGCAGAAGTCCGGTCGGCGATGGTGGTCGTCACCCGGAAACCGTTGGCTCGAAAACCGCTGGTGCAGTGCGTGCGGCGTCGGCTGCTCACTCGCTTGTGTCCTGATGGCTGTGTTCTGTGAGCGAGATCACCACGCGGGCCAACTCCGTGCGAACTCGCAGCCCATGAACATCGGCTCGCCGGTTTCAACCCGTTGGGTTCCAACCGTGCGGGTCGTCCGGCGGAATTCCTGGACCGTTTCGCGAGGGGAACGCCTCCCGCTCGAACGATGTTCATTCGATGAAACATTCCGACGGCGACCGCGCCGTCCTCTTTGTCTGGCTCTATTCCGCGACCGCAGCGGATGATCGTTCTGTCTGGCTCACTTGTCACGTTGGGAAAAGCGCATGGCTGAAAAGGGTTCCGGTGCTCCGAAGCGGACCACTCGACCGCGTCGCCGCACGGTTGTCACTGAGGACGCCGTCGAGACCGGCGCTGCCGAATCGGCGGCCCCCGTCGAATCGGCTCCGCCCCGTCCGGCGATCGAAGACGCCTTCGAGGAAGCCGCCGCCGCTCGCGAAGAATTCGGCGACGGCCTGGGCGACCGCGATCGCGATAACGACCGCGATTTCCCGCCGGCCGGCAGCCACGAATCGGCCCAGGCCGACGAGGCAGGCGACAACCGCGATAGCGGCGAACCGCGGGAGCCGGGGGCCGCGCCTCCCGCCGGACCAGGGGACTACGACAACAGCGACGCGGGTCGCCGCCGTCGCCGCCGTCGCCGTGGCGGTCGCAACGGTTACGAACAGGGACCAGGGCCGGCCGGCCCGCCCGTGAATCAGAATGGCGGCTACCCGCGGCAACAGCAACCGGGCCGCTTCCGGCAGGGGAATAATCAGCAAGGTGGCCCGCGTCGCGCCGGACCGCCGCCCCGCGGCTATCAGAACCATCAGAATCAAGGCGGCCCCAGCCAATACCGCGAACCCGCGGCTCCGCCCCGGATGGACGGCCCAGGCATTCCGATGCAGGGCATCCTCGAACTGCATCCCAAGGGTTACGGCTTCCTGCGCGACGCCAAGGCCGGCTACTTCTCGCAGGAGACCGACCCGTTCGTCTCCAGCTCGCTGATTCAGAAGCTGGGGCTACGCGAAGGGGTGCTGATCACCGGCGAGGCGGTCTCCGGCGGCCGGGGGCAAGGCCCGCGGTTGCGGCAGGTCGACACCATCGAGGGCCGCACTCCGGACAACTATCGCGAGGTCAAAAATTTTGACGAGCTGACGGCCATCACGCCGCATCATCAGATCAAGTTGGAAACCGGCCAGACGCCGGTCACCATGCGGATCATGGACCTGCTGACCCCGATCGCCAAGGGGCAACGGGCTTTGCTGGTCGCGCCGCCGCGAACCGGCAAGACGATGCTGCTGCAGGAGATTGCCGACGCCGTCAGCCACAATCATCCCGAGGTGTATCTGATGGTGCTGCTCATCGACGAGCGGCCCGAGGAAGTCACCGAGATGAAGCGCCGCGTCAGGGGCGAAGTCATCGCCTCGTCGCTCGACCGCGAACTGGAAAACCACATCCGCGTCAGCCAGCTCGTGTTCGAGCGGGCCAAGCGAATGACCGAGGCGGGCCGCGACGTCTTCCTGCTGCTCGACAGCATCACTCGGACCGCGCGGGCCTTCAACAAGTGGAGCAACTCCGGCCGGACCGGCACCGGCGGCCTCGACATCCGCGCGATGGACCTGCCGAAGAAAATGTTCGGCAACGCCCGGCAGTTCGAGGAGGGCGGTTCGCTGACCGTCGTCGGCACGGCGCTCATCGAAACCGGCAGCCGCATGGACGATGCGATCTTCCAGGAGTTCAAAGGCACCGGCAACATGGAAATGGTGCTCAGCCGCGACCTGGCCGACCGCCGCATCTGGCCGGCGATCGACGTCTCGAAGTCGGGCACGCGCCGCGAGGAGAAGATCCTGCCGCCCGACGTGCTCGAAAGCGTGACGCTGCTGCGTCGCAGCCTGATCTCGCTCAGCCCGGTGGAGGCGATGGAGCAGCTCATCAAGACGCTCGGCAAGTTCCCGACGAACGCCGACTTCCTCGCCAAGGTCAAGGCGGTGATGTAGCACATCGACCATGTTGAGGTGATGGGTGCCACTGGCGGCAGGTTTCGGCCGCCAGTGCTGTCATGGCATTGGAGCAAAGACACTGGCGGCCCAAAGCTGCCGCCAGTGGCACCCATCCAGAACAGTGCGTCACCGCAGCCAGGGGGCATGCACCGATTGCCGGGCAATGCCGGGGTCGATGCGGTACAGCCGTGGGTCGTCGAGCAGTGCGCGGGAACCGTGAAACGTCGGCCGCGCCAGCGAGACGCCGGCGTCGCGACGGTTTTTCATGCGGGCCTGCCGGGCCCGCGCTTCGGCGGCCGCGCGTTCCTGAGCGGGCGTGAACACGCGCAGCTCAACGTCGTCCGGTTCCTGAGCTGCGGACGTTCCAGCGCTCAGCAGCAGTCCCAGCAGAATGAGCCCGTAGCGGCTCATGATCGTCGGCCTCCGCGACCTCAAACGACTGACCGATCTCGCGCGAGATCCGCCCACCCTCATGAGAATCGGCCCGACGACACGCCGGGTTGAGAAAATCGGGCAGACTGCGAGGACTTTTCCGAAAACGTGAAGTCTTCGGGCTTAGAACCTGTTTTCAAATGGATAAACGGTGCTGTGCGATCCGCCGGGACATCAGGTGAATCATGCGGATGTAAATCAGGGTCTCGGTGGTCTCCGGC
>JAWXBB010000170.1:0-5661 GCA_034439795.1 Planctomycetaceae bacterium
AACCCCCTGAGAACTATGGCATTTTTCTTATCCGTGTGCCATTCGACTGTAGCCACGGGTGAAGCGCAGCCCGCCGCGGGCGAAGCGCAACCCGTGGAAGTTGTCTGGGATCAGCCCCGTCCCGGAGGGCCGTCGGAAATTGGAAATGGAGGAACTGATGTACGCTGACGCACGCTTCCTTTGCCCCTGCCGGGGCAAGGTCCGCTCGTTCGACCACACCACGGGTTCCGCGTCGGGTGGCCAGGCCGCCGCGCCGCTCCACCCGTGGCTACAAGCCGGTCGCCCCTACCGGGGCTGCTTAAGCCACTG
Organism: Planctomycetaceae bacterium; assembly: GCA_034439795.1. Lineage (GTDB taxonomy): Bacteria > Planctomycetota > Planctomycetia > Planctomycetales > Planctomycetaceae > DSVQ01. Next base: position 310 of record JAWXBB010000170.1, read on the forward strand.
ACCTCAACATCTGTAGACCACCAATTCGCAACCACACCCTCGCTCAGCCGAATGCTATGACCGATCCTGCTGTCGCCTACGCCCTCGAACCCGATCTCGCCGCGGACGAGTTCATCGACGTTCTCGTCCGCTCCACGCTCGCCGAGCGCCGGCCGGTGGACGATCGCGCGCGGATCGACGTGATGCTGCGGCGGGCGGACGTGATCGTCACCGCCCGCGTCGCCGGCCGGCTCGTGGGCGTGTCGCGGGCGATCACCGACTTCAGCTTCGCGACGTATCTGTCGGACCTCGCCGTCGACGAGCAGTTTCAGCGGCAGGGCATCGGTCGCGAGCTCATCCACCGCACGCACGCCGCCGCCGGGAAACAGACGATGCTGGTCCTGCTCGCCGCTCCCAAAGCTCGCAGCTACTACCCGCACATCGGCATGGAGCCGCACGATTCGTGCTGGTGCCTGCCGCGGGAGGCGTGAGCGTCATAATCCCGGCAGGGATTCGAGCCATTAGCCGGTGGTTGAGCGAAGCGACACCACCGGAAGTCGTTCGAGGCTTGCCCTCATCCCGGAAGGGATGACAGCGTGCCTGGCGAATCGTCACATGCCTGATCTGACTCCACGCTTCACGCTGGCATCCCTACCGGGATGCGATCCGTGCAACCATCTCTACCGGTGGTGTCGCTGCGCTCAACCACCGGCTAATGGCTGATGTCCCTCCGGGACAAATGCTTTCCGGTCACGGAGTGCCCGATCTACTTTTTGTTCTTCCGCGGACTCTCGCGCATCGGGAAATTGGAGTCATCCACGCGGGCCGCCGTCATGAACGCCATCGCCTTCGCGACGACATCCGGGTGCGTCGCCGCGACATCGCGCGATTCGGCGGCGTCGGTCTTGAGATCGTACAGCTCCATCTTCGCCGACGGGCCGTTCTTGACTCCCTTCCAGTCGCCGAAGCGGATCGCCTGGATCGTCTGCGCTTCGTGCAGCTCCCAATAGAAGTAGTCGCGCTGCGGAGCCGGACCCCCTTTCAGGAATGACACCAGCGACCGGCCGTCGGTCTTCACGCCCGCGGGCAACTGTTGCCCCGTCAGATCGGCGACCGTGGGGAGCACATCCCAGAAGGCCCACGATTCATCCGACACGCGGCCGGCGGGGATCGTCCCCGGCCAGCGGGCGATCGCCGCTTGACGCAGGCCCCCTTCGTACATCGTCCGCTTGAAGCCGCGCAGCCCGTTCGACGCTTGTTGGAAGTGGCCGCCGAGTTCCGATTGCGGAGCGAACGACGAGCCGTTGTCCCCGGAGAGCATGACCAGCGTCTTCTCGTCCAGCTTCAACTCGGCGAGCAGATCGAGCAGCCGGCCGACATCGCTGTCGAGCCGCGTCACCTGGGCCGCGTAACGCTTCTGCGGCGGGGTCCAGTCGGTGTTCGCGTATTGGCCGAGCTGGTCGATCTCGTGCCGGCCGTGCGGCAGCGTGATCGAATAGAACAGGAAGAACGGCCGGTCGCGATGGCTGCGGACCCACTTCAACGTTTCGTCGGCGATAAGGTTCTGAGCGTATGTCTGGCCGACGCCCTTGCCGTCGTTCCCCGGTAACTCGAACCGGCGATCATCGTTGTAGAGGTACGTTGGGAAGTAGCTGTGGGCATGTCGCTGGCAGTTGTAGCCGAAGAAATGATCGAACCCCATCTTCAGCGGGCTGCCGGTGGTGTCGAACATTCCCATGCCCCACTTGCCGCAGCACGCGGTGGCATACCCCGCCGACTTCAGCAGCTTCGCGACGGTGTACGTCCCCTCCGGCAACGGCAACTGCCCTTCGGGTTGCGCTTCGCGATTGGCCCGCACCGGGCAGTGCCCCATGTGCAGCCCCGTCATCAGCGACGCCCGCGACGGCGCACAAACCGTGGTCCCGCAATACGCCTGCGTGAACCGCGTCCCCTCCGCCGCCATCCGGTCCAGCCGCGGCGTCTTGATCTTCGTCTGCCCGTAGCAGCCGACGTCCCCCTGCGCGAGATCGTCGCTGAGGATGAAGAGGATGTTGGGTTTGTCGGCGGCGGACAATGGCGTTGTGAGAAGCGCGAGGTTGCAGAGCAGGACAACGGCGCGAACCATGAAGAGCGTCCTCAGCAACGGGGCGGCGTCAATCGGCATCGAGTGTAACGTTCGACGACGTGCCTCGACAATCACAGCCGGGAGCGCCAGCGACCGGAGCGTCACCCGCAGTGAACGGCGACAAGACGCGGGTGAGGTTCCGGTCGTCGGTCGCTGGCGCTCCCGGCTGCGATGACGTTATCGGGTCGCGATTAATTCTCGCTCGGGCGGCTGCCGGCCAAACGGCTGCGGATGTATTTCGCGCGGACGACGTTGCGCTGCGGGGTTTCCAGCCGCTCGTGTTGCAGCTTCTGCAGATGGGCGGGCTGCGTCTGGATGAAGAGCTGGTTGACCGTCTGGATGTCGAGGTCGTCGATCAGTTCCAGATTGATCCCCAGCCGGACGCTCGACAGGAGGTGCATCGTCTCTTCGGAACTGATGGTCTGCGCGTGCTTGAGGTTGCCGTAAGCCCGGCTCACCTGATCGTGCAGGCCCTGGCGGTTGTCCTGCAACAGGGCGGTGCGGGCGCGGCGTTCGTAGGAGAGAATCGTGGGAATCACGTCCTGAATTGTGCGGATGATCTGCGACTCGCTCTTGCCGAGCGTCGCCTGATTGGAGACCTGGTAGAAGTCCCCCATCGCCTGGCTGCCTTCGCCGTACAGGCCGCGGACGGCGAGGCCGATCTTTTGCAGCGCCTGGAAGACCTTCTGGATTTCCTTGGTGATGACCAGCGCGGGCAGGTGCAGCAGCACGCTGACGCGGATGCCGGTGCCGACGTTGGTCGGGCAGGCGGTGAGGTAGCCGAGTTGCTCGCTGAAGGCGTAGGTGACTTCGGACTCGAGCGCGTCGTCGATGGCGTCGATCTCTTTCCAGCAGTCGTCGAGGGCGAAGCCGCTGCGGAGAACCTGCATCCGCAGATGATCCTCCTCGTTGACCATCAGGCTGATGTTCTCCTCGCCCGACACGCCGACGCCGCGGGGGCCGTGATTTTCGGAGAGTTCGCGGCTGATGAGTTGCCGCTCGACGAGGAACTGCCGGTCGAGCGTTTCCAGGCCGTCGACGCGGAGGTAATTCAGCTTGCGACCGGCGGGGCTGGAGCCGATCCGGGCGTGCAGCACGTCTTCAATTTCCGCGCGGACGGACTCGCTGGCCCGGTTGGGGAACGGAAACTGGGCCAGATTGCGGGCCAGGCGGATGCGGCTGGACATCACGATGTCCGCCTCCGGTCCGCTGTGCCGGAGCCACTCTCCGCAGGTGCCTGTGAGCGACTCCAAGTCCACGCTGAGTTCCTCATCCAGCCAAATTCGGAAGACTATGATTTTTAACCACGAAACACACGAAATGACACGAAAGCAAAAAGGACTGCGCCGGCTGAATCAATCGCTCTCTCGCGGAAGTCGCGACGGCTGAGATCATAAAATGTGACTGTTGACTATATCCTTTTCGTGCCTTTCGTGTGTTTCGTGGTTAATGATTGCTTTTCATTTCTCACTGCCGCCCGGATTCGACTCAATCTGCGAAATCTCGTCCCGGATGCGGGCGGCTTCCTCGTACAGTTCTTCGTCGACCGCGGCCTTCAACCGGCTCCGCAGCCGGACCAGCTTGAACTGATGTTGGCTGGCCTGCGGCGCCCGCTTGGGCACCTTCCCCACGTGCTGCGTCTCGCCGTGGATGTTTTCGAGCAGCGGCAGCAGTTCACTCTGAAAGGCGATGTAGTCGTGCGGGCAGCCGAGCCGGCCCTGGCTGCGGAATTCCTTGAATGTAATGCCACAACTGGGACACGTCTGCTGATCGACTTCGGAACTGTCGCCCGATTCGCCGGGACTCCCGGGGGCGTCCGCGACGGCGGTATCGGTTGCGGGGCCGCCGGCTTCGGAGGTGCTGAGGTACTCTTTGGCGCATCCCTCGCAGAGATGCAGCGCCTGCACGTCTCCCTCGCGGATTTCCGTGATGTGCAGCACGGCGGGCTTGGAACAGCGACCGCACTTCTTCATCAGCCGACCAATCGTTGTTGAGGGCAGAGAATTGCCGCGTCGAATTCTAACGGCGGGAGAAGCTGAGTCAAGGCAGCGAATCTGCGAGAATCCGTCGCAACTGCTGACAACATCGGCGGATGTGACGCCGCAATTCGCGAATCCCCGTTTCACCGTGACCCGGAAATCCACCGAACGTCCCCGGCGTCGCCGCTGTCTCACCGTTCGACTTGCCGGTACGATGGCCGGACGGACTTCCTCCTTCTTCCCGCCAGCGACGAACATGCCGTATCTGCCGGATTTCCCCACGTTCTGCGAACTGGCCCGCGGTCACGACCTGGTGCCCGTCTATCGGCAACTGGTCAGCGACACCCTCACGCCGGTCAGCGCTTACGGCCGGTTGCCCGCCGGCGACGACACCTTCCTCTTCGAGAGCGTCGTCGGCGGCGAACGGATCGGCCGCTACAGCTTTCTCGGCGCCCAGCCGTTCCTGTGGCTCGAAGCCCACGGCAACCGGGTGACGCGACGGCAAGGGGTGGAAGTCACCGCCTGGGACTGCGACGATCCACTCGCCGAGTTGGAACGCCTGATCGCGGCCCATCGCGCGCCGCACATTCCCGGCCTGCCCCGGTTCTGCGGCGGTGCGGTCGGTTATGCGGGGTACGACACCGTCCGCTATGTCGAGCGGCTGCCGAACGCTCCAACCGACGACCGGCACCTGCCCGACATGGCGTTCGCGTTTTACGACCGGATGGTGATCTTCGACCAGCTCCGCAAGACCGTGCTGGTGGTCGCCCATGCCAACGTCCGCGACGCCGACCTCCGGGCTGCCTACGACAAGGCCTGCCAACGGGCCGATGAGCTGTGCGACCGGCTGTCGCAACCGACCGACGGGCTGCAACTGACCGACATCGACCTCGCCGGGCCGCCGACGCTGCCTTATCAATCGAACATGACCCGCGCCCAATACGAAGGGGCCGTCGAGAAGTCGAAGGACTACATCCGCGCCGGCGACATCTTCCAGGTGGTCGTCAGCCAGCGGCTGTCCGTCGAGACCGCCGCCCGGCCGCTCGATATCTACCGCGCGCTCCGGGTCGTCAATCCCAGCCCGTTCATGTTCCTGCTGACGATGCGCGGCGTCTCGCTCATCGGCAGCTCGCCGGAAATCATGGTCCGCGTCGAAGACGGCGAAGTGACCATCCGCCCGCTCGCCGGCACCCGCCGCCGTGGTTTGACTGACGCCGAGGACCTCGCGCTCGAACAGGAGCTGCTCGCCGACGAAAAGGAGCGGGCTGA
>JAWXBB010000171.1:0-58558 GCA_034439795.1 Planctomycetaceae bacterium
GTCGCGGCTAACGTGCTAACACAGGGTTTCACCATGTACATCCCCGAATCCTTCCACATCGCCTGCGTCGCGGACTGCCATGCGGTGATGTGCGAACACGGCTTTGCGACGCTGGTGACGCCGGTGGCGGGGCGTGCGCCGGGGATCACGCATTTGCCGCTAGTTGCGGACACAACCATCGGCGATCTGGGCGGGTTGCGCGGGCATCTGGCGCGGGCCAATCCACATTGGCAGGACTTCGCAAGCGGTGACGAATCGGTCGTCCTCTTTCAGGGACCGCACCATTACATCTCGCCGCGGTGGTATGCCGCGCCGGTGGCGGTGCCGACGTGGAACTACGTCGCCGTTCACGCTCACGGCCGGCCGGTGATTGTCGACGACCCGGCCGCCATCCGCCGGCATTTGTCGGAGCTGGCCGAGCGCTACGAATCCGGCCCAAACCCGTGGCGCGTGGCGGAAGTCCCCGACGACGTCTATCTGAAACTGTCAGCGAGCATCGTCTGCTTCGCGATGACGATCACGAAGCTCGAAGGCAAGGCGAAACTGGGGCAGAACCGTTCGACGGATGATCGCCAGGGGGTTCTCAACGCGCTCGACGCCCTCCCCACGGACGCCGCACACCATCTCGCCGCCATCACCCGTACCGACCTCTGACAATCTCCAACACACGCTTGCGGTTTCGCGACCCGCCGCTTGACACCCCTCATTCATCAAGCGATGCTGATGGCTGGGGTTGCGCGTCGGCCCCGCCTGCCTGTGATCGCCGCGGGATCGTCCGTGGCCCCGCCGTTGCACCCGCCTCGAAGGACCGCCCATGACTCGCTGGGGATGTCTGGCCTTGTCGGCCATTGTCTGCGTGACTTCCGCCGCTCGTGCCGACGAGGCCCAACTCGCCGCGTTGCAGAAGGCGGCCGACGAGTCGCGGGCCGCACAAACCGCCGGCGAACCGGCCGTGAAGGCCGCGCGGGAGAATGCGAAGAAACTCAGCGACGCCGTCACGTCGCTCAAGATCGACTTCTCGAAGGCGGAGGCGACGCACGCCGACCTCGTCGCCAAGGCGACCGCCGCTCGTGACGCCTTCACCAAGGCCGACGACGAACGCAAGGCCGCGCTCGACGCCTTCACCGCCGCGCGGAAGGCCGCGCTCGACGCCCAGGGCAAGGACACCGCCGCTGCGACGCAGGACGCCTATCTGAAAGCGGCCGAGGCGCTGGCCGCCAAGGTGACCGCTGCGAAGACCGCCGTCGATGCCGTCGCGCCCGCCGTCGCCGCTGCCGTCGCGCCGCAGGAGGTGCTCGCCGGTCATCCCCCGAAGATCGCCGCCGCGGAGAAAGCGGTCGCGGAGTTCCAGCCGCCACTGCAACAGGCCGAGGCCGCCTACGCCGCGTTGTCCAAGACCGCGCTCGATCACCAGATTGCCCATGAAGCGGCCCTCATCGCAGCGGGGCAACTGGTGTCGTTCGCGAAGTCCGTGGCCCCGATCTTCGCCCAGCGCTGCGTCGCCTGTCACAACGCCCGCACGGCGAAGGGCCGGTTGAACATGGAAACCTACGCCAACCTGATGAAGGGGGGCGAATCCGGCGAAGTGGTTGTCGCGCACAAGTCGGCCGACTCGAACCTTCAGCAGCAGATTGACGCCGGCGAGATGCCCAAGGATGCCGACCCGTTGACGCCCGAGCAAATGGCCGTCATCAAGAAATGGATCGACACCGGCGCCCGGCTGGATGCGGGCGTCCTGGCGACGGCGCAGCTCATCACGATCATGCCCAAGCCGATTCAGCCCGCACCGCCGGAAACGTACCGCGTCCCCGTGCCGGTGATGGCCGTCGCGTTCAGCCCCGACGGCAACCTGGTCGCCACGTCGGGCTATCGCGAAGTCCTGCTGTGGAACGCCGCCGACGGGCAGCTCGTCCGCCGCATCAGCAATCTCGCCGAACGGCCGCACGACATCGAGTTCACCCCCAACGGCGAACTCCTCGCCGTCGCCGCGGGGACGCCCGGCCAGCTCGGTGAAGTGAAGCTGTTCAAGGTCGCCGACGGCACGATTACCGCCGACCTGTTCACGACCGACGACGAAGTCTTCAGCATCGCGATCAGCCCCGACGGCAACCGCATCGCCGCCTCGTGTGCCGATCGCAGCGTCCGCGTGTACGACCTCGCCACGAAGCAGCGGCTGGTGTTCATCGAAGATCATGCCGACTGGGTGATGGACGTGGCGTGGTCTCCCGACGGCACGAAGCTCGTCACCGCCAGCCGCGACAAGACCGCCAAGGTGTTCGACGCCAAAACCGGCGACGCCCTGTCCACGTTCAACGGCCACGGCCAGCCGGTGTTCGGCGTCGGCTTCCTGCCCGACGGCAGCCAGGTGGTCTCCGGCGGCCGCGACAACAAGCTCCGCGTGTGGGCCGTCGCTGACGCCAAGCAGGCCCGCGAAATCGGCGGCTTCGGCGGCGAAGTCTTCCGGCTGGTCGTGACCCCCGACGGCCACTCGCTGGCCACGTCGGCCGACAAGCAGATCCGCCTGCACAAGCTCGCCGACGGCAGCCAGGTCCGCGCCTTCGCCGGCCACAACGAATGGGTCTACGCGGTCGCCTCGCACCTCGCCAGCAAGCGGATCGTCACCGGCAGCCACGACGGCGAAGTCCGCCTGTGGAACTTCGACGACGGCAAGACGACGCTGAACTTCATCGCGGCACCGGGGTACAAACCGCAGGTGGCCGCGGCGCAGTAACGCGGTCTTAAGAGCCGGGGCGTGTCGCCCCAGTCTTTCTCCGGGGCGACACGCCCCGGCTCTCACTAAGCAGCGCCGACACGCCCTCGCTGGCGCTCGGGGCTGGGACGGTCTGTCCGCCGCATTTCCATCTTGACCCCACCCCCATCCGCACGGATACTCCGCGGCCCTTTCCGCCGGTTTTGGCGGGGGAGCGGTGGAAACTGCGTACGGCGGGGTGCGATGAAGGTCTTGGTCGCGGGTCTGGGAAGCATCGGACGCAGGCATTTGGCGAACGTTCGCCGGGTGATGCCCAAGGCGGAGATCGTTGCGCTCAGCAGTCGTGGCCGGACGGTGAGCGGCCTCGATGACGCCGATTGCGTCGTCACGTCGCTCGCGGAAGCCCTCAACTACGGAGTGGACGCCGCGATTGTGGCGACTCCGGCGACGATGCACGTGCCGATGTGCATCGAGCTATTGCACGCCGGCATCGATGTCCTCGTCGAGAAACCGCTGTCGCACACGCTGGACGGCGTCACGGAACTCACGCGGCTGGTCGCACAGACCGGCCGCATGTTGATGGTGGGGTACACGCTGCGGTTTCATCCGCTCGTGCGATTGCTTCGGGACGAAATCGCCGCGGGAAGCATCGGCCGCGTGTTGTCCGCCCGGTTCGAGATCGGCCAGTATTTGCCCGACTGGCGGCCGCAGATCGACTTCCGCGAGTCAGTCACCGCCCGGCCGGAGCTCGGCGGCGGGGCGCTGCTCGAACTGAGTCACGAAATCGACTACGCCCAGTGGATTCTTGGTCCGATCGCCCGGGTGCAGGGGCATCTGTCGCGGCAGGCCGATTGGAATCTCGCCGTCGAGGACTGCGTCGATCTGGTCGCCGAGTTCGAGCGCGGCCCGATCGGCACGATTCATCTCGATCTGCTGCAGCGCATCGCGCAGCGGTCGTGCAAGCTGATCGGAACCGACGGCACCTTGGAATGGGATCAACAGGCCCAGTCTGTGCGGCGGTTTCTCGCGGCGACGAAGTCGTGGGAGGTCCTTGCCAGCAGCGCCGGTCTCGACCGCAATCAGATGTATCTCGATGAGCTTCACCACTTCTTTGCCAGCATCGCCACGCGCCGCGAATCGTTGAACACGCTCGCCGGCGCGGTAGACACGCTCAGGGTCATCGATGCGGTCCGCCGCTCGGCGGCGTCGGGATCGCGCTGCAACGTCACGAACAATTCCTCGGGGAAAGCCGCTGCATGAACATCGTCGGATTCATTTTCGCGCGGGGCGGCTCGAAAGGGGTGCCGCGGAAGAACGTGCGGCTGCTCGACGGCAAGCCGTTGATTGCGCACGCCATCGAGACGGCGTTCGCCTGCCGGCAGATCGGCGAGGTAATCGTCTCGACGGACGACGCCGAAATCGCCGACGTCGCGATGGACGCCGGGGCCTCGGTCCCGTTCCTGCGGCCCGCGGAGCTGTCGACCGATTCGGCTCTCGAATGGCTGGCCTGGCGTCACGCCATCGAGCATTACAACCGCTTCTCGCAAAGCGGCCCGGTGGATGTGTTCGTCAGCGTCCCGACAACGGCCCCGCTGCGAATCGTGGATGACGTGGAACGCTGCATCGACGCATTGACCGGTGATCCCGATCGGCCCGACGTGATCCTGACCGTCGCGGAGCCGCATCGCAATCCGTATTTCAACATGGTGACGACGGATGCCGCGGGCCGGGCGAAGCTCGTCTGCACATCGCCCGACGGCAACGCCTACCGCCGGCAGGACGCGCCGCCGGTATTCGACATCACCACGGTGGCCTACGCCTTGCGGGCCGAGTACATCCTCACCGCGCCGCGGATGCTCGCCGGCCGCGTCAAAACCGTGACCGTGCCCGTGGAGCGGTCACTGGACATCGACACCGAGCACGACCTGTTCATCGCCGAATGTTTGTGGCAACGGCGTCAGTTACCGAACAAGCAGTTACGGGCGGCCTGATGGAAATCACTTAACCACGAAACACACGAAAGGTACGAAAGTCTGAAAGCGGTCGTCATCACCTGAAATCGACTTCTACACAGCCGAGTACCGCTGATTCAAAACCGTGACGCTCCATTTTCGTTCCTTTCGTGTGTTTCGTGGTTAATCGTCTTTGCCTGAATCACTGAGCCGCGGACGTCGAGTCGGACCACTCGGTTCGCCGACGGACGCGGCTCACCGGACACGTTTTCATGCGTTCGCTGGCAGAACTGATGCGACTCGACGGCCGCGTCGCCCTGGTCACCGGGGGGGCGGGGCACATCGGCCGCGCGCTGTGCGACGCGCTCGCGGAGTTAGGCGCGGCCGTCGCCGTGTGGGATATTCATCCCGAACGGACGACGGAGTTCGCCGCCTCGGTGACGAACCGTTACGGCACGCGGGCTTTGGGTTGCCCCGTCGATCTGGCCCGCGAAGACAGCCTGCACGCGGCGTGGAAGCAGACGTCGGACTGGGCCGGGCGGCTGGACATCCTCGTGCATTGCGCGGCCTACGTCGGCACGTCGGGCCTGTCCGGGTGGAGCACGTCGTTCGATCGCCAGAGCGTCGCGACGTGGCGGCAAGCCCTCGAAGTCAATCTCACGGCCCCGTTCGCGCTCACGCAATTGTGCGAGACGGCGCTGCGCGATTCCGGTCACGGCAGCGTGGTCAACGTGTCGTCGATCTACGGCGTCGTCGGCCCGAACTACGGATTGTACGAAGGGACGACGCTCGGCAACCCCGGCGCGTATGCGGCCAGCAAGGGCGGATTGATTCAACTCACCCGCTGGCTGGCGACCACGCTGGCACCGACCGTCCGGGTGAACTGCATCTCGCCGGGCGGCATCGAACGCGGGCAGAACGAGCAGTTTCAAGAGCGGTACACGGCCCTGACGCCGCTCAAGCGGATGGGCCGCGAAGAAGATCTGAAGGGGGCGGTCGCGTTCCTGGCGAGCGACCTGTCGCAGTACGTCACCGGACAGAACCTGATGGTGGACGGAGGCTGGACCGCATGGTGACACACATTTCCATCGGCGACCGAATCGTCGGCCCCGGTCATCCCTGCTTCGTGATCGCTGAAGCCGGCGTGAATCACAACGGCTCGCTGGACCTCGCACTGCAACTCGTCGACGTCGCGGCTGAGACCGGCGCCGACGCCGTCAAATTCCAGACGTTCAAGGCCGAAAAGCTCACGACCGCGGCGGCGAAACAGGCCGACTACCAGTCCCGCAACCTCGGCAAGACCGAGTCGCAACTGGCGATGCTGAAGCGGCTGGAACTTTCGGCCGACGATCATCACCGCATCATCGAGCGCTGCGTTGAGCGCGGCATCCTGTTCATGTCCACGCCGTTCGATGAGGACAGCGCCGATTTTCTCGACGGCCTCGGCATGCCGGTCATCAAGATTCCGTCGGGAGAAGTCACCAACCTCCCGTTCCTGCGGCATCTGGCGGCGAAGCGGCGGCCGATGATTCTGTCCACGGGCATGAGCGCGCTGGGCGAAGTTGAGACGGCGGTCGAAACGCTGCAGGACGCGGGCAATTCGCAAATTGTGTTGTTGCAGTGCATCAGCAATTACCCGGCCGACCCGAAGGACGTGAACCTGCGGGCCATGCACACGATGGCGACCGCGTTCGGGCATCCGGTCGGTTACTCGGATCACACATTAGGGATTGAAGTCTCGCTGGCATCGGTGGCCCTCGGGGCGTGCGTCGTCGAGAAGCATTTCACGTTGGATCGGAACATGCCCGGTCCCGATCATCTCGCATCGGCGATGCCGGACGAGATTCGCCAGTTGGTGGAAGGCATCCGCAAAGTCGAGGCGTCCCTCGGCACCGGCCGCAAGGTGGCTGCGGCATCGGAGGCCAGCACCGCCGCGGTCGCACGGCGGAGCATCGTCGCCTCGCGCCCGATCGTCGCCGGCAGCACGATCACTCGCGACGATCTGATGGCCCGCCGGCCCGGCACCGGGCTGTCTCCCGCGATGATGGGCCAGATCGTCGGCCTCACGGCCCGCGAAGACATTCCCGCCGGCGAGCTGATCTCGTTGAAGAAAGTGGCATGAAGCAGGCTCCATGAAGACAGTCACCGTCATCACCGGCGCCCGGTCCGATTATGGACTATTGAAGCCGCTGCTCGCACGAGTCGCGGCCACGCCGGGAATGTGCGCCGATGTGATGGTGACGGGCATGCACCTCGCACCGGAGTTTGGACTGACCGTCCGCGAGATCGAACGGGACGGTTTCCCCATTCGCGACCGCATCGAGTGTCTGACGGCGTCCGACACGCCGCAGGCGATTGCGCAGTCAATGGGATTGGGCCAGATCGGGTTCGCCCAGGCGTTTGCCCGGTCGCGGCCGGAATTGCTCGTGATCCTTGGCGACCGGACGGAAATGCTCGCGGCGGCGACGGCGGCGTTGCCGTTCCGGATTCCCATCGCGCACATTCACGGCGGCGAACTCACACAAGGGGCGATTGACGACGCCGTGCGACACTGCCTGACGAAGCTGTGCCATCTGCACTTCGTCGCGCTCCCCGAATTCGCCAACCGCGTGCATCAACTCGGCGAAACGTGGGACCGGATTCACGTGGTCGGGGCGATGGGTCTCGATGCCATCCGGCAGACGCCGCGGCTTACTGACGCTGAGTTCGCCGAACGGTTCGGCATTTCGCTGGCCGAACGCCCCATCGTGGTGACATTCCATCCGGTCACGCAGGAGTTCGACCGAACCGAGTGGCAGATCGACGAGTTGCTGGCGGCACTGTCGAAAGCCGATGGCCCGTTGGTCTTCACGTATCCGAACTCGGACACGAACGGCCGAATCATCATTGATCGTATTCAACAGTTCGTCTCGCAGCATCCGCGGACGACGGTGGTCCAGAATCTCGGTAGCGCAGGATATTTCACGCTGCTGAGTCACGCCCGGGCGATGGTGGGAAACTCGTCGTCGGGCATTCTCGAAGCCGCGTCGTTCCGGTTGCCGGTGGTGAACATCGGCACGCGGCAACAGGGCCGGCCTCAACCGGCGAACGTCATTCAGACGGACTACGACCGCAACAGCATCGCCGTCGCATTGCGGCAGGCGGTCTCCGAATCATTCATCGAGAGTCTGTGCGAGTTGCAGAATCCCTACGGGGACGGACGAGCCGCGGAGCGGATCGTCGGAGTGTTGGACGCGTTGACGGATGCCGACGCGCTGGTGCGAAAGGGATTTCATGACCAGCCCCGCCTGGCCGCCTGACGAACTCACCGGCGGACCGCGCGTCGTGGGTGTCGGCGCGGGGGGTCACGCCAAGGTGTTGATCGACGCGCTGCACGCTTGCGGTCGCGACGTGCATGGCCTCGTCGATTCCGATCCGGCGCTCATCGGCCGGTTTGTACTGGGCGTGCGGGTGCTCGGCTGCGACGCAGAGTTGCCCGCGCTCCGGCATCGCGGCGTCCGGCAGGCGTTTATCGGCGTCGGGACAGCACGCAGCACCACGGCCCGGTCGCGGATCTGGCGGCAACTGCACGAACTCGGCTTCGAGGTCATCGACATTATCCATCCCACAGCGGTGATTTCGGGCTTCGCGACGCTGGGCCGCGGTGTGACGGTCCTCGCGCGGGCCGTCGTCAATCCAGCGGCGGTGCTGGGGGATAACGTGATCGTCAACACGGCCGCGATCGTGGAGCACGACTGCATGATCGGCGATCACGTGCATCTCGCCACGGGGTGCGTGCTCGCCGGCGGAGCGGTCGTCGACACCGGGGCGTTCATCGGCGCGGGGGCGACGCTCAAGCCCGGCGTGCGGATCGGCACGAACGCGGTGGTCGGCGCGGGGTCGGTCGTCGTCCGCGACGTCCCAGCGAATGTGGTGGTGTCGGGGGTTCCCGCTCGAATTCATTCACCGGAGGTGCGGCCATGCGCGATCCGACTGGCTTCCTGATCTCCCCCATCGCCAGCATTCGCGACGCGATGGCGCGGATCGACGCCGGCACCAAGGGGATTGTGCTCGTCGTCGACGACGAGCAGCGGCTCATCTCGACCGTCACCGACGGCGACATCCGCCGGGCGATCCTCGCCGATTTGTCGCTCGACGCGCCGGTGACGCAGCTCATCGACCGCAAGCCCCCGGAACGCCGTCGCTCGACGACGATGCCCGCCGGCACGTCCGACGACGAACTGCTCGCGGTGATGCAGGCGCAGAACATCCGGCATCTCCCCGTGGTCGACGACGACGGCTGCGTGGTCGAACTCGCGCTGCGGGAAGACCTCGAACCGCGCGCCGAAATGCCCGTCGCGGCAGTCATCATGGCGGGAGGGTTCGGCACGCGGTTGCGTCCGCTGACCGACAACATCCCCAAGCCGATGCTGTCCATCGGCGGCACGCCCCTGCTCGAACGGACTGTGGACCGGCTGCGGAAGTGCGGCATCAAGACCGTCAACTTCACGACGCACTATCTGCCCGAAGTCATCGAAGACCATTTTGGCGACGGCAGCGACTTCGGCGTCCACATCAACTACGTCGCGGAAGACCGCCCGCTCGGCACCGCCGGGGCGTTGTCGCTGCTTCCCGACAGCGACGAGCCGCTGCTGGTGATGAACGGCGACATCCTGACCAGCATCGACTTCCAGGAACTGCTGCGGTTTCACCGCGATCGCAACGCGGCGATGACTGTCTGCGTGCGGCAGTACGAGTTCACCGTACCGTACGGCGTCATTCAGGCCGAGCAGGGCATGGTGCGGGGTCTGCGGGAGAAGCCCAAGCTGGATTTTCTGGTGAATGCGGGAATCTATCTTCTCGAACCGTCGGTCAGAAACTACATTCCGTCCGGCCGCCGGTTCGACATGACCGACCTGATCGACCAGTTGCTGGAACACGGCCTGCGCGTCGCGAGCTTTCCGGTGGTGGAGTATTGGCTGGACATCGGCCAGATCGAGGATTTCCACCGGGCGCAAGAAGACGTGCAGACACGTCGGTGGGCGGCGTGAAATTGATCTCCCTCGCCCGCCGCCTTGGGCGGGAGAGGGGTCGGGGGTGAGGGTGCCTTTGGTTCTTGGTCAGTGGTTAAGAATCACACGGGTTCTGCTTTCACAACTGACAACTGACAACTGACAAGAAGCACCCTCACCCTAACCCTCTCCCACGAAGCGCGGGAGAGGGGACAAGAGGGTCCCATCAATCCTGAAATGTGCCAGTGACCACATCGTTCGCTCGCATCGTTGCCATTCGATCGGCGCTCCCGGCGCGCGCGGTCAGCAGCGAAGCCTTGGCGCAGGAGTTTCCCGAGTGGGGCGTTGAGAAGATCGTCGCGAAGACCGGCATCCGGAATCGTCACATTGCCGCCGCCGATGAATGCTCGTCGGATCTGGCCGTTGCCGCAGCGAAAAAACTGTTCGATGACGGCGACTGCTCGCCTCACGAGATCGACTTTCTGCTGCTCTGCACGCAGAGTCCCGACTACTTTCTGCCTAGTACGGCGTGTCTGGTGCAGGATCGCCTCGGACTGCCGACGACGTGCGGTGCGCTCGATTTCAATCTCGGCTGTTCGGGGTTCGTCTACGGCCTGTCGCTGGCCAAGGGCCTGATGGAGACCGCCGCCGCGAAAACGGTGTTGCTGATCACGGCCGAAACGTATTCCAAGTTTCTGAACCCGCAGGACAAGTCCGTCCGCACGATCTTCGGCGACGGCGCTGCGGCGACGCTGTTGCGAGCCGGGCCGGCGGAGCGCGAACCCATCGGTTCGTTCGTCTTTGCGACGGACGGCAGCGGGGCGAAGAATCTGATCGTCAAAACGGGCGGGATGCGGCAACGGACGACCCCGGCGACGGAAGCGACCGCCGACCAGTGGCTGTACATGAACGGTCCCGAGATCTTCAATTTCACGCTGCGCGCGGTACCGGAACTCGTCGACGCCGTGCTCGGTCGGGCGGGCCTGAGCCTGAATGACGTGGACCGGTTCGTGTTCCATCAGGCGAATCAGTTCATGCTGGACTCGCTGCGAAAGCGGGTGGGCATTCCCGTGGACAAGTTCTGCGTCGAGTTGGAACAGGTGGGCAACACGGTGTCGGCGACCATTCCAATGGTCCTCGAAGCCGCGCTCAAGGACGGCCGCATCGTGCCCGGCCAACGGGTGATGCTGGTCGGTTTCGGGGTCGGTTATTCCAGTGCGGGGTGTCTCGTCGAACTGTAGACGGCAGCTCATGGGGTTCACAGGTCTGGTCCATCGTCACAAGGGGGAGCCAACATGCAGGCAAAGTTTCTGGAAGCGTTCAGCGAGGCGCTGCAAGTCGAGCCGGCGGAGCTGACCGCCGATTTCGCCCTGAGCTGGGACTCGCTGCTGATCGTGGCCGCGATGTCGATGATCAGCGAGTTCTACGAACGGACGGTCGACGTCGAAGCCCTGCTGCAATGCGGGAGCATTGGCGAATTGCTCCGGCTCATCGACGCCTCCGGCGACTCCCGGCTGGCGGCCTGATGATCTTTTGGGTACCACGCAATGCCGTACACGATTGGTTCTAAAGCTAAGAGTCGTGGTCCACAGATTACGCAGATGACACAGATTCAAGACTGCTGAGTTTGTCATTTCTATGCCAGTTCGCTTCCTGCACTGAATCTGTGAAATCTGCGCAATCTGCGGATGATGTCTTCCTTGATGAAGCAAGATGGTGTGCGCCGTGCCGTCCGTTAACCGGCACGGCCACGTCGAAGACTCCGTGACCGTGGCACCCGCTCCCACAGCTTTGCCGTGGGCCAGACAAATTGCACTTGGGAATCACTGATGGCCGCGGATCCCGCACATCCGATGTCGCTCGAGGGCCGCGTGATTCTGGTCACGGGTGCGTCGTCCGGCATTGGACGCGCCGTCGCCCAGGTGGCGAGTCGTCTGGGGGGCCGCGTCGTGATGATGGGCCGCGACGAAGCCCGCCTCGCGGAGACCCGGTCGTCGCTGGAGGGGGACGGTCATGCGTGCGTCGCGCTGGAATTGACGCAGTTTGACGAACTGTCGCCCGCCGTCAAGAAAATTGTGGCCGAACACGGCCCGCTGTCGGGGCTGGTGCATTGCGCCGGTCTGGAGGGTTTTCAGCCGCTCAGCCTGGTGAAGCCGCCGCAGATTGAAAAGATGTTTGCCGTGGCCGTCACGGCGGGGCTGATGTTGGCGCGGGCGTTCACCGCGCGCGATGCCTGCGTGGCCGGGCAGGCGAGCATCGTGTTTCTCTCGTCGGTCGCCGGTTCGCGCGGCGAAGCGGGGATGGCCGTCTATTCCGCGAGCAAAGCCGCCGTGGAAGGGGCGTCGCGATCGCTCGCCGTCGAGTTGGCGCCGCGCGGCGTGCGGGTCAACGCCGTCGCCGCCGCCGCGGTCAAGACGCCGATGCACGACCGGATTGTCTCCCGCATCCCCAAGGACGCGGTTGCGGCTTACGAAAAGCAACATCTGCTGGGCTTCGGCGACCCGGAAGCGGTGGCCGACGCCGTGGCCTTTCTGCTGAGTCCCGCGGCCCGCTGGATCACCGGGACGACGATGGTGGTCGACGGCGGCTATTCGTGCCATTGAACCACCAACACTGAGGAAGGGCCTCGGCATGTCCGCTCACCCGCAGAACGCTCCGATCGCGCTGGTTGGCTCCGGCCTGATGGCTCAAGCCTATGCGAAGGTGCTGACGGCGCAGGGCCGTGAGTTCTGCGTGATCGGCCGCGGGGCGGAGAGCGCCGTGAGGTTTCGCGACGCGACGGGCATCGCGGTGTCCACCGGCGGACTGGACCGCTGGCTGGACGACCACGGAGCGGCACCGCATACGGCGATTGTAGCCGTCAATCTGTCGATGTTGGCCGATGTCAGTGCGCAATTGCTGCGTGCGGGAACACAGCGGTTGCTGATCGAGAAACCGGGTGCAATTGACCGAAGCGGATTGACGCTGATTCAGCAGGCAGCCGCGGCGAGTTGTGCAGACGTCTTCATCGCTTACAACAGGCGCTTCTACGCCTCAACGCTGGCGGCCGAGGAACTGGCCCAGGCGGACGGCGGCATCACGTCGTTTCAATTCGAGTTCACCGAATGGACGCACCGGATCGGCGTCGGCTCACGACCCGCTGACGAACTCGCCGCGTGGTTCTTCGCGAATTCGTCGCACGTCGTGGACCTCGCGTTTCATCTTGGCGGGCAGCCGGTCCAGTGGCAGGCATGGGCCGGCGGGAAACTCGACTGGCATCCGCACGGTTCCATTTTCTGCGGTGCGGGGGCGACCGACCGCGGGGCCTTGTTCTCCTATCAAGCCAACTGGCAAGCCCTCGGCCGCTGGAGCGTCGAGCTGCTCACGCGGAAGCATCGGCTCCATCTCCGGCCGATGGAATCGCTGGGCGTGCAGGACGCCGGCTCGCTCGAAATCAAGCCGTTCGCGCTCGACGATCAATTGGACCGCGACTACAAGCCGGGCCTCTATCGTCAGACGCAGGCGTTCCTGGACGGCGCCGACGCCCATCGCCTGCCGACGTTGGCCGAACACGTGCATTTCTGGGATACGGTGTTGGAAGTCATCGCCGGGGGTTCGCAGACTGTAATGCACCGCGCGGCGTGATGAAGAGAGACAACTTGTGTCACTGAATGCGCCGGCTCCGTCTCGTCCTGTATTTTCCGGGCCCGCGGTGCAGATTCGTTTGGCCTCCGCCGAGGACGAGCCAGGGTTGCTAACATTTCTCGATCGGCATTGGCGGGCGGGCCACGTCTTCGTGCAGCAGCCCGAATTGTTCCGCTGGCAACACGGCGTGCCCGGACATCCGGCCGCGCGAAACTTCGTGCTCGGCGTCGAGGACCGGACCGACGAGTTAATGGCCATTCAGGGCTTCATTCCGTCGCGGCGATTCGACCCCAAGCTCCCGCTCAACGACTGCTGTCTCGCCATCTGGAAGATTCGCGACGACGCCGGCAGTCCGGGATTGGGATTGAAACTCTATCAATACCTGCTGGAACAACGGCAACCGACGATGGTGTCAGTGATCGGGCTGAGCCGAATGGTGATCCCGCTCTACCGGGCGTTGCGATTTCACGTCGGATTGTTCGATCACCACGTGTTCTTCAATCGGGAGCGTTCGCAGTTTGAGGTTGCATCCGGCGTACCATACTCCTCACAGGAATCGCTGAGCGACCACAACTCGACCGTCCAGTTGCAGACGACAACGACGGCGACGGACGTCGCGGCCGTTGTCACCGAGGCGATTGACGGCCTGGCACTCGCACAGCGACCGCAGAAATCGTGGGCGTACATCGTGCAGCGCTATCTGCGGCATCCAGTCTACGACTACCGTCTGTCCTGGTTCAGTCGCGGTGGCGTTCCTGAATCCGCGTTCGTCTGGCGGAAGACGGCGGTTGGCACGACAGACATCCTGCGAATCGTCGACGTTTGCGGTCCAACGACATCATGGCCGGAATGCGGTATTCGGTTTCAAGAACTGTTGACCGCCGAGCATGCCGAATACCTCGATCTGTACCATCACGGCCTGCCGGGTGCCAATCTGGAAGCCGCCGGCTTTGTGAACCGCCGGACGACGCCCGGCCTCATCGTGCCGAATTACTTTCAGCAGTATCTCCGGCAGAATGTCGAACTGGATTACGGCTACCGCTTCTACGGCCCGGCGACGGGCCCGGTCCGGTTGTTCCGCGGCGACGCCGATCAGGATCGTCCGAACGAGCCGCATCCCTTCCGACGGTTCGACGACTTAACCTCGTATTGATGAGAACGTCCATGGAACTCACTGTCGTCATGTATCACTACGTCCGCGATCTCGATCGCTCGCGATATCCGGCCATCAAAGGGCTGCGGACATCCGAGTTTCGGGAACAACTCGAACATCTCCGCCGGAACTACACCGTGGTTCGCATGGAGGACGTCGCCGCGGCGCTGGTCGGCGGCGAGAAGCTCCCGCCACGGGCGGCGCTGCTGACATTCGACGACGGCTACATCGATCATTACATCACCGCGTTCCCGATTCTGATGGAGTTCGGCTTCCAGGGATCGTTCTTTCCCCCCGCCGGTCCCGTCGTTCGCGGGGAACTGCTGGACGTGAACCGGATCCACTTCATTCTGGCGTCGATGCGCGATCCAACCACGTTGATCGCGACCATCGACGATTTCGTGCGCGAGCATCAACACACACACACACACACAACTACAGCCTGGACAGCCCGGCGGACTACTGGGCCAAGTGGGGACAGGCCAACCGCTTCGACTCGGCGGAGGTCATTTACATCAAACGAATGCTGCAAGTGGCGTTGCCGCGTGAATTGCGGAGCCAGTTGGCCCGGCAGTTGTTCGCGCAGGTGGTCAGCGTGGACGAAGCGGCGTTCGCCCAGGAGTTGTACGTCACCGTCGAGCAACTCCGCGTGATGCAGCAGTGCGGCATGTGCCTCGGTTGCCACGGCGATGCACACGAGTGGCTCAATTCACTCGAACGGGCCGAGCAGGAACGGGATATCGACGCGGCCTTGTCGTTCCTCCGTGCGGTGGGTACGCCGGTCGATGACCTCTGGACAATTGCTTATCCGTATGGCGGCTGGAATGATTCGCTCCTCGACGTTCTCAGGGCCCGCGGGTGCCGCATCGGCTTCACGACGGAGGCGACCGTCGCTCAGATTGGCGAGCATCGGCCGCTTTGCTTGCCGCGGCTGGACACCAACGATCTGCCGCCGCGCGGAAACCGGTAGCCGCCCGGCAGGAAACTTGTCTTTCCGCCCAACGCCTTTGCGAATACATTGCCGTCGAGACCGACGGATCTCCCCCGGCATTGGCGGGGGGCGTGTTTTCGCGAACGGACGCCTAGGCGTCCGAGATGACGGTGGGCAGCATGAACTGGACAGGCAAACGGGTCCTGGTGACCGGGGCAGGGGGCTTCATCGGCAGCCACCTTGCCGAGCGCTTGGTCGAGCTCGGCGCGAACGTCCGGGCGATGGTCCGCTACGGCTCGCACGGCCGCTGGGGCTGGCTCGATGACTCCCCCGTCGTCAAGCAAATGGACATCTTCGCCGGCGACATCCGCGACGGCGTCAACACCCGCCTGGCGATGGACGGCTGCGACGTCGTGTTCCATCTCGCCGCGCTGATCGCCATTCCGTATTCGTATCAGGCCCCCGATTCCTACGTCCGGACCAACATCGACGGCACGCTCAACGTCCTGGAAGCGGCCCGGCTGCTGAAGACGCCGCGGGTGATTCACACGTCGACCAGCGAAGTCTACGGCACGGCGTTGCGGGTGCCGATTGACGAAGAGCATCCGTTGCAGGGGCAGTCGCCGTACTCCGCGACGAAAATCGGGGCCGACAAGCTCGTCGAGTCGTACTACCGGTCATTCGATCTCCCCGTCGTGACGGTGCGGCCGTTCAACACGTTCGGACCGCGGCAATCGGCGCGGGCGGTGCTGCCGACGATCATTACGCAGTGTCTGTCGCAAGATCGCATCAAGCTCGGCAGCCTGACGCCGACCCGCGACCTGAACTATGTCGCGAACACGGTCAACGGCTTCGTCAAGGCGGCGGAGGTCGATGCCGCCATCGGCCGCACGATCAATCTGGGCTCCGGCCGCGAGATTTCCGTCGGCGATCTGGCCCAGCACATCATCAAGATCATCGGCCGACCGGTCACCGTGGAAACGGACGCCGAACGGTTGCGGCCGTCGAAGAGCGAAGTGGACCGCCTGCTGGCGGACAACCGCCTCGCCGCGCAGATTCTCGGCTGGACCCCCGAAGTCAGCTTCGAGGACGGCCTGGCCCGCACGATCGAGTGGTTGCGACACAATCTGTCGAGGTATCGCCCCGATGTCTACAACGTCTGACGCCGCCGCAGCGAACGAGCGGATCCCGCTGTCGGTCCCGGTCCTCACAGGACGCGAAGGACACTACATTCAGGAGTGCCTGGACACCAACTGGGTGTCGTCGGGCGGGCCGTTCGTGGACCGCTTCGAGCGCGAGTTCGCCCAGTACGTCGGCACGAAGCACGCCATCGCCACGGTCAACGGCACGGCCGCGTTGCACACGGCGCTGGTCGCCTGCAACATCCAGCCCGACGACGAAGTGCTGGTCTCTTCGCTGACGTTCATCGCCACGGCGAACGCCGTTCGGTATGCCAACGCCCGGCCGGTGTTCATCGACGCCGAGCCGACCTATTGGCAGATGGACCCGGAACTGGTCGAACGGTTTCTCACCAAAGATTGCGTCGCCTGGAATGGCAAGCTGGTCAATCGCCGGACGGGACGCCGGGTAAGTGCGATCCTGTCGGTCCACGTCTTGGGACATCCGGCCGATCTCGCGCCGCTGCTGGAACTCGCCCGGCGGTTCGATCTGGCGCTCATCGAAGACGCCGCGGAAAGTCTCGGCGCGACGTACGACGGGCAGCGCGTCGGCCGGTTCGGGGCGTTCGGCTGCTTCAGCTTCAACGGCAACAAGACGATCACCACCGGCGGCGGCGGAATGCTGACCACCAACGACGACCGCCTCGCCGCGCTCGCGAAATATCTGACGACGCAGGCCAAGGACGACCCGGACGACTACATCCACCGCCGCGTCGGCTTCAACTACCGCATGCCCAACATTCTGGCCGCGTTCGGCTGCGCCCAATTGGAGCAGTTGGACCGGTACATCGCGACCAAGCGCGCGATCGCGGCTCGATATCAGACACTGACCGCTGCGACGCCGGGGCTGACGTTGCAACCCGAATCGCCGACCTGCTCGCACACTTACTGGCTGTCGACGGTCGAGATCGACGCTGTTGAATACGGTCGTTCGATGCGAGCCGTCCGCGCCGATCTGCGGCGGGCGAACATCGAATCGCGGCCGTTGTGGCAGCCGATCCACCTCAGCCCGGCTCATCAAGGGGCGCAATCGGTGCTCAGCGGCGTCGCCGAGCGGCTGTACGAGCGCTGTCTCAGCCTGCCGTCGAGCACGAACCTCACCGCGGCCGCTCAGCAGCGGGTGCTGCAATCGCTCGCAGCCGGAGAACAAAGCATCGCGCGCGCGGCGTGAGGGCAGCTTCGTCCGAGTGGTTCAACTAACCAGAGATGACAGGCGTTTGGGTGCCACTGGCGGCAGCTTTGGGCCGCCAGTGTCTTGATTCCCAACCAAAAACAGCACTGGCGGCCGAAGCCCGCCGCCAGTGGCACCCACCATGCACAGCCCTGGCGCACAAAACGTGAACGGTCTGTTAGACCGCTCAAGCCGCCTTGCGTTTGGGCAGGAAGAGGTACGGATAGCCGTCGCGCAAGGCCCGTTCCTGCATGTAGCTGACGACGTGCCGGCAATCGGCGATGTCGACGATGACGCCGCCGACACGATGCCGCCGGACCGCGCCCACCGCGACGAGATCGCGCTGGATGCCCCACAGCGACCAGTTGGGCAGTTGCCGAGGACTGCGCCGCCGCACGGTGGCGAGCATCGTGGAGTCACCCTCGCGAATGCGAACGGGCAACTCCTCGAATTCGAGTCCGCGAGGGAACCGGTCGTCCAGCAGCTCCTCGGCGACGTGAATCATCGTCAGGCAGCGCTCGAAGGAGACGCCGAGGCAGACCGCATAGCCTCCCCGCTCAGCCAGCCTGGCATAAGGGGAATGCCGGCCGTGCGGCAGGCTTTTTCCCTCGGCTTGCAGGTTGTCGCGCAGATACCAATCGGCGTCCGGACCGCAGACGGCGACGCTCGACAGCGGATGCCGGGACCGCTGGAACCCCGATGCACGCCGGGCGAATTCCGAGATCACGCCGACGGTGCTCGGCGACCGGCGTGGATCGTACTCCAGCACGCCGTCGCTCCCCGTTTTCAGCAGCGGGTGCGTGGGGAACAGCAGGTTGACGCCGCGCTCCTGACCGATCTGCCGGAACAGTTGCAGCACCGCCTGCGGGTTGGCGACCTTCAGCCCGCCAAGTCCGGCGATCGAACTATGGACGATGATGTCCGCCGCGGCGGGAATCTGGTCGCGCAGAAAGCCGCCCAACAATTCCGGTTGCCAGGTCACCGACTGCGTCTCGGCGGCGCTCCGTCGGACCTTGAACCGCTGATACCAGGCGACGAGCGACGGATTGGCGAAGTACAGCTTGCGGACGCCGTATTCCAGCAGTTGGTGCGGTGTCATGCGGCCCATTTCTCAAAGGATTGCAAGGGGACAAACAGCGAACAGTTGTCGAATCGCTTGAGCGCCGTGCCTGAGAAGATGATCTGCGACGACGGCGCGGTCTCGCCGTCCGGAAAACTCGCCGAGCCAAATTGAAAGACGTGCGGCAGGTCGTCCTTCTCGAAGACCGCCAGCTTGACCAGCCGCTGCTGGTCGCGAGTGCCCCAGATGTGCAATTGCCGCCCGTCGTTCACCGCAGTCGGCTCGCACAAAGTGGAGAAGAACGTCCACTCGCCGAACGCGCCCAGATGGATGCTGGATGACTCGATGCCTTGCAGTTCCCGCAGTTCGCGCCCGTCGCGGCTCAGGAAGTACACGCTGTTTTTTTCGACCTCGGTATCGGTGGCGTACAGCAATCCCTCCGGCAGGCAGCGGATGGCGCAGGCCCGATACCGCTGTGCGCCGCGACGGATCCAGCGCACCTCGGAAAAGTCGGTGGAACACCGCAGGATGCCGGATTCCTGGTCCGAATCTCCCGTGGTCACCCAGAAGCAGTCGGCATGGGGATCGTACGTGATGCCGTGAATATGCCGAACATCGCCGGCCGGGAACTCGTGAGCCACGCGCCAGTGCTGGAAGTCGCGGGTGCCGTAAATGCGGATGGGCCCTCGTTCGGAATTGGCGTGGTACTCGCCGAAGAATGCCTCTAGCGTCGGGCTGACGGCGAGCGAGATCGGCCGGCTGCCGCGCGTGACCCGGTAGCTGATGTTCAGACGACCGGACGACAGCTTGCCCGCGTACACCCCGCCCCGGCTGATCGCCACCAGAAAGTCGCCGCAGCGTTGCAGCTTGTAGATCTCCGTCCGGGCCAGGCGCTCGAGCCACCGAACCTGTGACGTCCAGGCGAACGACGCGGGCAGGACAAGCCGTGCGACGGGCGTCCAGTTCCGGCCCTCATCGTCGGAGACGACGACCTGGGCGCCGCGCGCCCCGAACAACTGCCGGCCATCGCGATACAGCACCCGCAAGCCGGGTTGAGACCGAACGTCCTTGGGCAGTTGGCGGTGAGTGAGAAAGGCGTCCGTCATGATGCGGGACTCTATCGGCAACTGAAAATGGCGTAAAGATGAGCAAGACGCGGGCGGGGATTGGTCTTTTCGCGTCATTCGGCTTGAACTAGACTTCCGCGGCGCAACGGGCTGCCACGGCGAGCAGTTCTGGCTTTCAACGCAGAACATCGTCGAGCCGCGTTGCGTTGGGGGAGATCCGCTCGCTGCGCGCGGTTTGGTGGCGAACTTGCCCCTCGCTGTCGGGCCTGATCGCCGGCCACAGATCACGGATGAACGGTTGTCATCGGTTGTTTCGCCGGTGGCCATCAAGGAGCGGCTCAAACCGATGGGACATCCCCCTCGATATTTGCCGGGCTTGAACGGCCTGCGATTCATCGCAGCAAGTTTCGTGGTGCTGTCTCACGCTGCGCAGTCGCTGGTCAAGCTGGGCGTGCTGGATGACATTCCGGCCGTCCTGTTCGACCGTGGGGCCGAGGCCGTCGAACTGTTCTTCACGTTGTCCGGCTTTCTGATCACCTACCTGCTGCTGATCGAGATCGACCGGACCCGGACGGTCAACATCGGGTTCTTCTACTGGCGACGCGTCCTGCGCATCTGGCCCTTGTATCTGGGTTGTTTGGCAGTTGGCTTGCTGGTCATGAAAGTCGCCATCCCGCGGCTGACCAGCGATACGCACTTCGACTTTCCGCTGCTGACGGTTCTCGGATTGAGCGTGGCGTTCCTGCCGAACGTCGCCTCCAGCTTCTACGCCGTGGGGTTGCTGACGCCGCTGTGGTCGATCGGCATCGAAGAGCAGTTTTATCTGGTTTGGGCGCCGCTGTTCAAAGTGCTGCGTCGCCACGCTCTGGTGCTCATTCTCTCCGCCGTCGCACTGACGTGCGGGTACTACGTCGGCGTGCGACGTTTGTGGACTACGCCGGACGATCCCGGCTGGCAGCACCTGCTGCATAACCTCAAATACCACTGCATGGCGATTGGCGCCTTGTTCGCCTACGTGCTGCACCGTCACTTGCCGTGGTGGAACGGCGCGGGCCTCAGCAGCCCGGCGGTGCAACTGGCAGCGTGGGGGTTTGTCGGCGTGCATTTTCTGATTGGGATTCCCTTCGTGCCGCAAGACTGCCTGAGCGTGACGGCCAGTTGCGTCTATGGCGGGCTGTTCATCCACGTTTCGTCGATTGGCCGGCCGTTGATCAATCTCGAACGCGCACCGCTGCGCTATCTGGGGGAGATCTCGTACGGGATCTACATGTTCCACATGTACGCCGATTATGCGCTGCGGTTCGCATTCTCTCGCTGGCAACCCACGTGGCCTGCGGCTGCGGTTTCGACGCTGTACATCGGACTGCTCGCGTTGCTGACGGTCGCCGTCGCAAGCGTGTCGTTCCGTTTCATCGAGAAGCCGATCATGTCGCTGCGGAACTTCCCGCTGGCGTCGCCTCGTCCACCGGCCATTGAGACAACCGTGGCGGGGACAATTGCCGCCTCCCGTGCCCCCAAAAGCCAGCAGCGCGCGGCCTAGCCTTCGGCCAGGAGGATCTCCACGACATGCAGCAATTGATCACCCACCCCTCACTTCGGGATCGACTGACCGCGCACTATTCGCAATTGCTGGCGAACGAGCATCGGCAGGCCGGGCTGTTGTGGTGCATCGCCTTGCTCGTGGCCGCCAGCTATTTTGGCGCCTATCTGGTGTCCTATACACCGCCCGTGCTGTATGTGATTGCGATTCTGGCGATCTATGCTTCGGCGCCGCCGCGTTTTCTGTTTTCACCCCGCAACGTTCTGGCCGGTTTTCACATGGTCTTCTACGGCCTGCCTGTGATGGCCGCGGAACGCTATCGAGACTTCGACTTCAGCGACCGCGCGGTGATCGTCAGCTACTTGATGCTGATCACCAGTTACGTGACGTCCTACGTGACGCTGTTTCACGCCGAAACCTGGCAGGGGGGCAAGCGGTGGCTGCAGAAGGTCACGCCGGCGATCACCACTTCGTACCGCAACTGCGGCATGCTGTGCCTGATGATGACGGCTGCGGGAGTGGGGTCGGCCGCGCTCCTGATTCAGGCGTCGGGCGGCTTGGCCCTCTGGCTGGCCGATCCCGCCAAAGCGTTCCTGGGTCGCGAAGGGGGCGGAGTTTTCTATCTCGGTTTCGGCCTGTCGTTGGGCATCGCCTGTTGCTGCGCCGGAGTGTATGCGGCGGGTTCTCGTCACTGGCTGTTGCTGGTGCTGTATCTGCTGTTCATCTGCGCCTGCGGTCCGTTGCTGGGGGGCAAGGCGCGCGTGTTCGCGACGCTGGCCTACGTCACGCTGCCCTGGACGTTCTGCGCCAGCGTCATGTCGCGCAGCACGCTGATCCTGATCTCCGGTCTCGTGGGCAGCTTCACGGCAATCACGTTCCTGAGAAACATGAGCTGGATGAGGGCCGACGATTTCCTCGGCTATGCGCTGAACTATTTCGACACGTTCGACTATCTCGTCCTGTCGGTCAGCGACTTTGAGCCGAGCTGGCTTCAAACGCTGTTCCTCCCCTTCAACAAGTTTCTCACTCCGTTCGGCGTCAGCAACAACGCGGTCTTTTACGACATGAGCAACTGGCTGACATCGGTCTACCTGCCGCACATCTGGGCCTTTCGCTGTACGGTGCAATGGCCCGTGGAAACCGATCTGTACCTCAGCCTGCACTATGTCTTTGGCGTGCCTCTGCTGATGCTGTTCATGCTGGGAAACGGCTTGATTTTCAACATGGCCGTTCGCAGCCGGTCGGTGGGATTGACGTACGTGTCGGCGTTCGCCTCGTTCTACATGGTCGCACATTTGCGTGGCAGCCTGATCCTGTGGACCGACTTTTTCACGATCCCCTATTGGATCTTCTGCTTTTACCTGCTGAAGAAATTGCGCATGCCCGAACTGGGAAATCTCGCGCCGGCACCGGCGACTCCCGGAACGGTGCCGCTGGGACCACGTCGGCAAGAGGTGATGCCGCGACATCTGCGAATGGGCGTTCGTTGAGCGGCCATCTGCACGGATGAGGAAACGGCCTTGAGCGAGCGGTGCGAACTCGGAGTGATCGGCGTCGGGCAGTTGGGCAGCCGCCATTTGCAGGCGCTGGCCCGCTTGAACCGGCCGGCGCGCGTGCATGTGGTGGACCCGGTTCCCGCGGCTCTCGAACGGGCCTGCGCTCGGTTTGCGGAAGTCGCTGCGAATGACGGTCGGGTCGAACTGGTCCTCGCCGATGACATCGCGCAATTGCCGCGGAAGTTGGCCGCGGTCGTGGTGGCGACGAATGCCGACCATCGCGCGACCGTGATCGACCGGCTGTTGCAGCATACGTCGGTGCCGTATCTCGTTCTCGAAAAGGTGCTGTTTCAACGGGACGGCGACTACGGGGACATCGCCGATCGACTGGAGCGGGCCGGCAGCCGGGCCTGGGTCAATTGCCCGCGACGGCTGTTCGAAGGCTATCGCACGCTGCGTCAACGGCTCTCCGCCGGCGGTCCCATTGAGTATCGCGTTCAGGGGGACGGGTGGGGGTTGGCGTGCAACAGCATTCACTTCGTCGATCACGCCGCGTTTCTCAGCCGCCGGGACGATTTCCGAATGACGGCCGTTCAACTCGAACCAGGATGCAACCCCAGCAAGCGCGCGGGCTATGTCGAGTTCTTCGGAACCGTTCGGGGCGAGTTCGGCGATGGCAGCCGGATCTCGATGACGTGCCGCGCCGAGGGAACGCAGCCGCTGTCGATTCAAGTCCTCGCCGCGGATGGTCGCTACGACTTCGACGAAAGCCAGGCGGCGATTCGGTGGACTCCGACTGCAACCGGCGAAACCGAATCGTTCCCCCTGGTCCCGACCTATCAAAGCCAACTCACGCAGTTGGTGATTCAGGATTTGCTGGACCACGGAACCTGCGGCTTGACGCCGTATGCCGAGTCCGTCCGGCTGCATCGCCCGTTGCTCGCCGCATTTCTCGGCCATTATCGCACCCATGCCGACGCAGGAGCCGAGTCATGTCCCATCACCTGACCGATCCGTCGATCGACAGGGGCCATCGAATCTGCCTGATCGGCGACAGTTTCGGCACGCAGCGCATCCACGACGGCGATGTCGAAGTCGCCGCGGACTGCACCTGGCCGCAACAGATCCAACGGGCGCTGCCTGGCATGGATGTCGTCTGCGATTTCAAGCCCTTTCGCCGGCTGGTGGAATGTGCTGAATTGTTGTCCGAACGGACCGATTGCGAGCTGGCGATTGTTCAGGCCGGGCTTGTCGACTGTTACCCGCGTCCGTTGCCACACGGCGTCAGCCGTTCCAGCCATCTGGCTTGCCGGGTGTTGCGGCGCTGCATTCGTCCCGTTCGTCGCGCGTGGATCAATTATGTCTATCGCACGACGTGGTCGTCGCGGGAAGAACTGGTGCTGTCGATCGAGGCGCTACTGACTCAGTCCCCCACGCGGCAGACGGGGCTGGTGACGGCGGCTCCGCTGCTCAAAGAACATGCGATCTACACGCCCGGCGCTCAGGAAGCCGTCTTCGAGTTCAACGACCTCTTGCGGGAGATTGTGGCCCGCTGTCCGCGAGCGTTCCTGATCGACCTGCACGCCCACGTGCTCGCGGCCGGACACCGGGTGTTGCTGAGTCCCTGGGATTCGCATCTGAATCAACCCGGCAACGACGCGCTCGCGGGTCTGATGCTCGGTGAAATCCGCGCCCGAGTGCCCACGAGTGCGGCGGCGTTCCCAGCGACGAGGGCCGCTGCATGAACTGGCTGATCTTGTTGTACGGCATCACCAACGGCCTGTCGCGGGGCGTCGCCCTGTTGTATACGCCGCTGCTGTCCGGCTGGCTGGGCTTGGATGATTTCGGCCTGTTCGTGCTGGTTCAGACCGGCGGGCAGGTGCTCGTGGGATTGCTGAGCCTCAACGGCGGCACCGCGGTGCTGCGCGAGGGGGCCATCGATCAAAAGCTGGGCATTCGCGTGTTCCTGCAATTCGCGGCCGTCACCATGTTGCTGGGAACGGGGCTGTATCTGGTCACACGGACCTTGGACGCCACACGGCTGCAATGGTTGAGTTTTCTGGTCGCGATCGGCTTGTCGGAATCCTTGCAGAATCTGGCGGCCACCTGGTTGCGGAGCCGCGACGCCAATGCGTGGTTCATCGGATCGGCCTTGACCAAGGCGGTCTGCACTTTGCTGCTGGTGCTCTGGGCTCGGCATCAGAATTGGGGCCTTCGGGAGCTCTTTCAAGGCCAATTGCTGATCGGCGCGGTCCTCGTGGGGATTCCCGTGGCGGCCGCGGCAGCGCTGCAACGCCGTGATCGCAACACCGCGGTTGTGATGCCGGCGTTCTGCGGTTTGCTGGCGTATTCGTTGCCGCTAATCCCGCATTCGATCGGGCAATGGGTCATCAGCGGGTCCGACCGGTTTGTGATCAAGTGGATTCACGGCGACGCCGCCGTCGGGGTGTACAGCCTCGCCTATACCGCCGGCATGGTCGTGCTGATCTTGAACACCGGCTTGGGCATGGTCTTGCCGCAGGAGATCGTGCGGCACTACGAGGAATGGAAGACCGGCCCGCGCCGCAGGCAATTGATCGTGGTCTACAGCATCGCCACCGTCGCGGTCCTCGGATTGATGTTTACCGCGCTGGAACTGGATTGCCGCTATTTCCACATGACCGGCTGCAACGACCCGAGCCTGCCGCTGATGGTCGGATTGATCGGCGCGGGGTTGTATTGCCACGGGTTGTACTACATTTATGGCAACTTCTACTTTTATCATCGCGCGACCGGCCAGCTCGCCGTGCAGACGGTCGCGGCGGCCATGGTCAATGTGGCCCTGACCTTGCTGCTGGTGCCGTGGCTGGGCCCGCTGGGGGCAGCGATTTCGACGCTGGTGACTTATCTCGTCTATCTCGGCGCTGTCGTCTTCGGATTGCGGAAGCTGGAGCCGCAAGTGCTCAGTCTGTTTTCGCAGGATCTCGGGCTGGTCGCCGGGCCGGCCTTCAGCATCGGCCTGGTGGGTTGGTGCCTGATGCTCTCACGAGGCTTGATCCCCGCATGAGCCATTCCACCACCCGCGACCGGTTGCGGGCCATCGCCGTCTTTCGCAAGGCGTGCGGCAACGAGCTCGCCGTTGACGAAGCCTGCATGCGCATGCTGGGGTTGGAAGCGCTGTTGCCGGCGGTGATCATTCCGCGGCCCATTCAGTTGACACGGAAGCTCTCGCGGTTTCGGCGTCTGTGGCCGCCGGTCTTCCGTCTGGCCTCCGTGCTGTGGTGCTTCGGGCTGTTTCCGCTGCTGTTGATGGTGCAGGCGTTCCGCACGCTGCGACAGTGGCGATCATGCCCGCGGACTTCGACGGCCGTCACCGGTGATGCGGTCATCGTGCTCGGTCAAGGCCCGCGCATTCATGACATTGTGCAGTGCATCCCCGAAGAACGGCGTCCGCGATGCTGGATCACCGTCCCCTGGTGGCCGGTCTTGGTGCCGGAATCGTCGGGCGAGTCGTTGCCGTTATTGAGTGTCGCCGGATGGGGCGACTTCGTGCAGACGTGGTGCCTAGCCTGGCGCAGCGTCCTCGTCATCCGCCAGAAGGGGCTGCGGCCGATGTCTCTCGCGGGTTGCCGCACCGCTGTGTTGCAAACCTTTGTCGCCTGGGAATGGTTTCTCGTCTGGCGGTTGCTGCCGCGGTGTGTCGCGGAAGGCCGAGGATTGTGGTTTGTGAACCACTACGATCGCATGGCGGTCCTGCTCGACCGGCTGCCGGTTAACGGACCGCGACATCTCGTGCAGCACGGCTTTTCCCGGTCGGGAGTTCAACTGGCCTGTCAATTGCGGCACGTGTCGGAAGTGCTGTATTTCGATCAGCAGACGCGACAGATTCTTCAGGAAGTGGCCCTCGCCAAGACCTGCCGGCCGCAATGGACGCCGATTAAGACCTATCTCACACTCACTCCGTGGACCTCCACAAATGCTGTCGGCCGTTCTCATCCTCCGTCGGCGACATCCGGCCTGGTGCTCGTCATTGGTCAACCGGTGGAGCCGGAATTGGAACGCGAGCTGCTGACAGCGCTCGCCGCCGCACTGCCGGGCGTCGTTCTGCTGTACAAGGCCCATCCCCTCTACGGACGCAGCGGGGCGGCCCACGTGCCGTCGCCACCGGTGGAGATCCTCTGGGAACCCAGCCTGTTCCCGGCCGTGGACGTCGTCCTGTCCGGGTGGTCGTGGCTGGGGGTGGAATACGAATCGACAGGCACGCCCGTCGTCTGGTACAAGTCGCTGCCGCTCGGCGAGGTCGTGGCGAGGGTCCAAACCGAACTGAGACAAGCCGCTAAGCGCGCCCACGCAGCGTGAATGAGAAATCGATTCAGGATATGTATTTCGCTTGGTCCCCTCTCCCCCGACGACGGTAGCGAGTGGGCCAGCGTCAAGGATGACGAGACGCCATGTGCGGCATTGCAGGATTTGCCGGCGGCTTCGTGCCGCAATTGATCGCGCGGATGAACCGGGCCCAGCAGCATCGCGGACCCGACGGCGACGGCGCGTTTGAAGATCCCGCGGCGGAGATCGGCCTGGGTCACGTCCGGCTGGCGATTCTCGATCTCAGCAACGCCGCCGCCCAGCCGATGACGTCGCCCGACGGCGAGCACGTGCTGGTCTTCAACGGCGAAATCTACAACTACCGCGAGCTGCGAGACGCGCTCTCCCAGCGCGGCTGGCAGTTCCGTTCGACCGGCGACACCGAAGTGCTGCTCGCCGGCCTGGCGATTCACGGCCCGGCGTTCACCAGCCGGCTGAACGGCATCTTCGCGTTCGCGTATTGGAACGCGGCCCGCCGCGAGCTCGTGCTGGCTCGCGACCGGATGGGCACGAAGCCGCTGTACTTCGCGTCCCCCAAACCGGGCACGCTGCTGTTCGCCAGCGAGATCAAGGCCCTGTGCGCCCATCCCGACCTGCGTCGCGAACCGGATTTCGACGTCATCCAGCAACACCTGCAGTTCTGCTACGCGACGGACGAGCGGACCGCGCTGAAGGGGGTCGAACGGCTGCCCCCCGGATCGATGCTGCGGTGGACGTCGTCCACGCGAACTACCCGAGTCGAAGCGTTCTGGACGCCGCAATTTGACAACGATTCGCCCGGCACGTTTGCCGACGCCAGCCAGGCCCTGCGCGATGCCGTGCAGGCCGCGGTGCGGTCGCAACTGGTGTCGGACGTGCCCTTGGGTTCGATGCTCAGCGGCGGTCTCGACAGCACGCTGCTGACGGTGCTGGCGGCGGAATCGCAGCCGCAGATCGAATGCTTCGCGACGACGTATTCCGCGGCCGACAACCGCGTCGATCAAACCGCCGAAGACGCCCCGTATGCCCGCCGGATTGCCAAAGAGCGCGGGTTGTCGCTGACCGAGTTCGAGTTGAAGCCCGAACTGCACGACCTGCTGCCGCGGCTGATGTATCACCTCGACGAGCCTTTGGCCGATCCGGCGACGCTGGCGTGTTATCTCATCTGCCGGGACGCCCGCGCGCGCGGCGTGAAGGTGCTGCTGTCGGGGCAGGGGGCCGATGAGCTGTTCGCCGGCTATCCGCGGTACTGGGTGTTGTCGCGCACTGCCTGGTGGGACCGGACGCCGCAAAGTTTTCGGCGCGGCCTGGCCAGTGCGGCGGCGTGGTTGCCGGGCGCTTGGTCGGGACGCATGGGAGCCGCGGTTCGGCGCACGCGGCGCGTGTTGCTGGCGGCTCCGCAATCGGCCGCCGAGCGGTTCGTCGAGTATTCGCGATCCAATCCGCAGGATCTCGCGCTCCGCATCTGGCAGCCCGAACTGCGGGACAAGTTGAAACACGACGTCGCCGTCGCTTCCGAAGCCAACGGCGACTGGTACGTCGCCGCGGCGCAGCGCGATCTGGGCGTGTATCTCCCCAATCACAACCTGCTCTACAGCGACAAGATGAGCATGGCGACGGGCGTCGAGGCCCGCGTGCCGTTCCTCGACAACGACATCGTCGATCTGGCGTGCCGGTTGCCGGCGGCATGGAAGGTGGCCCGCGGCGAGACGAAGGTGATTCTCCGCGACGCCGCCCGCAGCGTCGTGCCGACGTACATCATCGACCGTCCCAAGGCGGGGTTCGGTGCGCCGTACCGCACGTGGTTGCAGCGCGATCTGGCCGACGTCTGGTCGGACCTGACGAACCCGCAAGGGATCGCGCGTCGCGGCTGGTTCGATGGTGCCGCATTGCAAGCCTGCCGCGACGACAGCCTCGCCGGCCGCGTCGACACCTACATGCTGCAATGGTCGGTGCTGTGCCTGGAACTGTGGGCCCGCGAGTTCCTCGACCGCAACCCCGCGGAAGCGCGGCTGCCGGAACCGCGGACGCTCTCGCGCGCGGCGTGATGATCGCTCCCCTCGCCCGACGCTTCGGCGGGAGAGGGGTTGGGGGGTGAGGGTGCCTTTGGCGTTTTCGTTTGTCGCAGCCCGGAGCGCAAGCGACGGCGCGACTTCTTTCGCGAAAGAAACGCCGGCACGCCGTCGCTTGCGCTCCGAGCTGTGAACGCACTCGCATCAATGCGGCAAGAAAGAAGCCCAGGGATAGCAATCCCTGGGCTTCCTGCGTGTCAGCGCTATTACGAACCGTTCAGCTTGCGGCGGTCTCAACGACCTGCAAGCCGGGGACGTTGATCGCGGTGATCTTCACCTGCGTGTGCTTCTGGCGGTGGCCGGTGTGCCGCTTGGAGGCGTGCCGACGCCGGAGCTTCTGAATCTCCAGCTTCGGTCCCTTGAACAGCGGGTTGACGACTTCACCCACCACAGTGGCCCCGTCGATCATCGGCTTGCCGATGACGCTGGAACCGCCGCCGTTGGCGAGCAGCACCTGGTCGAACGTGATCGTCGCCGGGGTGTCGCTCTTCGGGGTGGTGCCGGCGATGGCGTCGTCCGCGAGATCGCGCCGGAAGTCGACCACCACCACATCGCCCGGCTGAACGCGGTACTGCCGGCTGCCGTCTGAAAACACTGCGAACATCGCCAGAATCTTTCGTGTGACTGCGTGGAATGGGCACAGAAGGTGACGAACACCGCCCGACGCCCCAATCGCGGAGAATTGGGAACTATAACGATTTAGTGGCGGGATTTCGAGTCTTCCCGGTTGAAAACCTTAACCTCCACGCCCATCTCGTTGGTGCAATGGAACTTAAGGTATTCCGGCGAGACGTTGGCCAGAGCGTTGATGTTCACCATCGCGTCGTATTCCTCCTCCATCCGCGTGATGTCGCGGCGCTTGCGATTGTTGAGGAAGGCCGCCACGCGCTCGTGGACGTCGAGGGTCACCTTGGCGACATCCGGATGATTGGCGTGCGTCATCAGCAGTCGCATCACGTCGATCGCCATGCTCTCGGCGGTCTTGACCTGGCCGGTCCCGTGACAGCACGGGCAGTCTTCGTACACGCTGCGCCGCAGCGACGGCCGGATCCGCTGCCGGGTCATCTCGATCAGCCCGAACGGGCTGATCCGCAGCACCTTGGTGCGGGCGCGGTCCCGTTGCATGGCTTCGTACAATGCCCGTTCGACGCCGCGACGGTGGCGTTCGTCGCGCATGTCGATGAAGTCGCACACGATCACGCCGCCGAGATCGCGCAGCCGGAGCTGCCGGCTGATTTCGTCCACCGCGCGGAGGTTGACGCGGTAGGCGTTCTCCTCGGCGTCGTCATCGGCCCGGTAGTTGCCGCTGTTCACGTCGATGGCGACCAGCGCCTCGGTCTGGTCGATGACGATCGAGCCGCCGCCCGGCATGGGGACGTGGCGGCTGTGCATCTTGGTGATTTCCTGCTCGATGCCGTACATGTTGAACAGGGGGTCCTTCCCCTCGAACAACTCGATGTGGTCATCGTGGCCGGGCAGGACGATTTTCATGAACTCGCGGGCGCGCTCGTAGGCCCGGGGCTCGTCGATCAGGATCCGGTTCACCTCGCCGTTGTAGATGTCCCGGATGGTCCGGATGATCATGTCGCTTTCTTCGTAGATGTCGACCGGCGCGGGGTGCTTCTTCACCCGGCGGACGATGACCTCCCACAGCCGCAGCAGATAATTGAGGTCGCGCTGCAGATCGGCCTGCGAGCGGTCGATCCCCGCGGTCCGAATGATGAATCCCAGCCCCGGCGGCGGGTTCAGGTCGAGCAGCGCCCGTTTGAGTTTGCGGCGAACGTCGTCGTCGGCGATCTTGCGGCTCACCCCCACGCGCTGCAACGCGGGCATCAGCACCAGATATCGGCCGGGGATGCTGATGTACGTCGACAGCGTCGGGCCCTTGCTGCCGATCCCCTCCTTGATGACCTGCACCAGGACTTCGCTGCCGCGCTTGAAGATGTCCTGAATGGGGGGCTTGCTGCGGGCGTTCCGTTCGTTGAAGCGCTTGGGTCCGCGCTGCGGTCCGGACGTGCGGCGCGGGGCCGGCTCGTCCTCGCCGTCGTCGTCCTCGAAGTCTTCGGCGGGGCCGTCGACGAGGTGCTTATAATACTGGTACTCGACGTCGCTGACGTGCAGGAAGCCGTTGCGGCCGACGCCGAAATCGACGAACGCCGCCTGGATGCTGGGCTCCAGGTTGACGATGCGACCCTTGTAGATGTTGCCGACGTAGTTCTCGAGGCTGTTGCGTTCGACGTAGAGTTCTTCGAGCATGCCATCTTCAACGATGGCGATGCGGCTCTCCTCCGGCTGGAGGACGTTCATCAGCATTTCTTTGCGCATAACCTGCCTTTCGGGCGGCGATGCGGGCGTGTGAACCGGTCGGAAGATCGGCGTCTCCGCGACAGGGTGGCTGTCCCACCGAGGGGCCTGGAAATTGTGCGACGGCGGCGGACTCGAGCGGCGAATGTTCGCCGCACCGGTCGCCTGGCGTCAGACACGAGTCCCTCCGGAACGCCTCCGAGCGGCGTTCGCGCTGTTGACTGAAATCCGCCGGCCCGCCTCGACGCTCTTGCCCGGAGGCAGGATCGGCGACGGGACCGCACGGAGCGGTCAAACAGGGACTCGACAGAATCAGACCCACCTTCGGCAGGAGCGCGCTGCGCGATGACCCTTCGACGGGGGCCGGATCGGCCGGACGGCTCGCGGGCGTTCCGGGCGGCGGTGTGATGCCGCACGCCGGACGCCGGGCGTCCTCGGCAATTCGATCGGCCAGAAGGGTGGGGACGACCTGCTCGGCCTGCGCCATCGCCCAGCCGGCATTGCCGGCCAAGGGATGACGGAGGACCGGGGCCGGCGGCAAAAGCTCGCGCCGGAGGGTCTCCACAGACACAGGTTCACGCACTCGACCGCGACCTCAACTCGATTGTGTTCGGAAGCTCCCACTGTTACAGCTGGAAAGGCCCGTCGGGCCGCAGCCGCTGTGCGCTGGTTGTGAAAGGCCCGAACTCCGGCGGGCGTTGGGCCGCCTCGACGGAGAACTTCACCTGTCCACTCAACCCGATTGCGGAGGTCGGACGTGGAGACGACGTCTCGCACGCTCCAACCGCCGGGGGATCGTGGGGCAATCCCGCGGCTACTCGGCCGCATCCGGGCAGATTTTCCGCAATTCTCCTCGCAAATAGTTCTCGACGTCCCGGGCGAGGTCCATGCCCTCGGCCCGCGAGGCAATTCGTTCCGCCTTGGCGATCGTCAGGCTCCGCACGACTTCCTTCAGTTCCGGAATCGCATGAGGGGTGGCGCTCAATTGCCGGAGGCCCATGCCGATCAGGAGCGGCAGAAAGATCGGATCGGAACTCATCTGACCGCAAACCGACACCGGAATCCGATGCCTGCGGGCGGCGGAAATGACTCCGCGGAGCAGTCGCAGGATGGACGGATCACCGGCCCGATACAGGTTGGCGACCGCGGGGTCGCCGCGATCGACCGCTAGAGTGTACTGGATGAGGTCGTTGGTACCAATTGAGAAAAAGTCGACCTCCCGGGCGAACTCTTCCGCCAGAATCGCCGCGGCGGGGACTTCGACCATCATGCCCACCGAAATGTCCCGTCGAAAGGGGATGCCCAACTCTTCGAGATCTTCCATCACGTCGGCCAGGATCATCCGGGCCTGGCGGAACTCCAGCAGCGTCGTCACCAACGGAAACATGACCCGCATGTCCCCGTGGACCGCCGCCCGGAGAATCGCCCGCAACTGCGTTTTGAACAGCTCCAGATGCTGCATGCTGAGGCGGATGCTGCGGACGCTCAGCGCCGGATTGATTTCATCCGCGTACTCGGCCCGCAGGTTGCCGGGCATCTTGTCGGCTCCGAGATCGAGCGTGCGGATGACCACCGGCTGCTTCGGAAAGGCCTTCAGCACCTCGCAGTACGCCTGGTAATGATCCTCTTCGGTCGGCTCCTTCTGCGATTCCAGGTACAGGAACTCGGTGCGGTACAGGCCGATCCCTTCCGCGCCGCGGTGTTGCGCGGCGATGGCTTCTTCCGGGAACTCAATGTTGCCGTACAGCGAAATGGCGACGCCGTCGCGGGTTTCGGACGGCAGTTGCAGCAGGCTCTCCAGCCGGTGGGAGTAGCTGCGGAAGCGTTCTTCGGAGTCGCGATACTTGGCGAGCGTGTCTTCATCGGGGTCGATGATGACGACGCCGTGGCTGCCGTCGATGATGATCGTTTCGCCGCCGGACACGTCGGCCAGGAAATTGCCGATGCCCACCACCGCCGGCAATTCCAGCGCCCCGGCGAGAATGGCGGTGTGACTGGTATACCCGCCGACTTCGGTCGCAAAACCGAGCACGTATTTCTTGTCGAGACCGGCGGTTTCGCTGGGTGTGAGATTGTGGGCCAGCAGCAGCACGGGCGCGGTCAGGTGGCTCAGTTCCTCGCGCCGCTCGCCGAGCAGATGCTTGAGCATCCGCTTTTCGAGATCGAACAGATCGTCCGCACGCTCGGCGAAATACTGGTCCCCCAGGTTCTGGAACCGCTTGGCGTATGAATGCAGCACGCGGCTGACCGCGAACTCGGGCGAGAACGACTTCTTACGGATCAGCGATTCGATTTCGGTCAGTATCTTCTGATCGCGGGCCATCAACAGGTGGGCGGAGAAGATCGCCGCATACTGGGCGCCCAGCCGTTCGGAGGCCAGTTTCTCGTTGAGCACGATCTCCTGGCAGGTGCTGTCGAGCGCGGCCCGGAAGCGTGCGATCTCCGTGTCCACGGCGTCGACGCTGACGAACCGGTGTGGAATGCGGAACTGGTCCGCCCCCATGACCAGCACCGGCCCGATCGCCACACCTGGAGAGACGGCGATGCCGCGTTTCACAAGCATGGACGGTCAGTTCCTGGTCGCTGCAACAGCCGCGTCGGCGAGGGGTTTCGCAGGAGTCAACGTGAAATGAAGGATGTTAGAAACGGAATTCAGACCGGAGCGGCGGCGGGGGACGATTGCGGCGCGACCGGTGCTGTGCCGAAATCCGACTCGAACAGCACCGCCAAATGCTGAACGGCCTCGGCGGCGTCGGTCCCTTCGACTTCCAACACCAGCTCCGTTCCATGCACGGCCCCGAGCGTCATCAGTTCGAGGATGCTCTTGGCATCGGCCTGCGTGCCGGGCTTGCTCAGTCGGACGCGGCTCTGGAACTTCATCGCCTGTTGGGCCACCATCGTGCAGGGGCGGATATGCAGGCCTTGCGGTGCTTTCACGGTGACCGTTTGGCGATAAACCTGAGTTTCCATGCTGTCCAGCCATTCTGAGGGGGCGCGAGCGAAAAAATGCGAACCAGGCCCCTGTTTTTGTCGCCATCCCGGTTGGGTCAAATCTCGTTATGGAATCTCGTTATTGTCGGCCTCGCGGAGCAGGTCGATGACTGCCGCTTTCGTCTTCGACTGCCGCAGAAACTTGCAAAAGCTCTGGTTCCGCAGGTGCCGGGAGATGTTCTCGAGGCCCCGGAGATGATCCCCCGGACGATCCGGCGGCGAAACCAGGAGGAACAGGATGAAGACAGGCTCGCCGTCGAGGCTGGCGAAATCGACCCCTTCGCGGGCCAACGCCACCGTGGCGACGAGCTTGTCGACCGAGGCGTGCTTGGTGTGCGGGACGGCGACGCCGTTTCCGATGCCGGTCGACCCGAGCTCTTCGCGCTTCAGGATCGCCGAAACGATCCCGTCTTCGTCTTCCGCCTTCACGCTGCCGGCCGCCTTCAGGCTGGCCACCATCGCGCGAATGGCCTGCTCTTTCGTCCCGGCCTGCAGGTCGGGAACAATTGCATCGGCGACCACAAAGTCACAGAGTTTCATCTCTTGTCCTTCTTCGTCGGCGTCCACAGGACGCTGTTTGCGTCACGAGAGTGATTCAAGCACCATCCGGGATGATGACGATTTCCCCGGAGAATAATCCGTTCCGGCAGCGAGCGAACCGGCAACAACGCCGGGGATGTTGTCAGGTGGCTTCCGGAGCCTCGGGGACTTCGGAACCGGCCGGGAGCGTCCGGCGGTGGTCCTGGATCTTCTCTTTGTATTTGCGGATCTGTTGTTCCATTTTGTGCAGCGCTCCGTCGAACGCCGCTGCGGCCTCCGGTGCGGTTTCCACCGCGACGAAGTTATGTTTGTGTTCGGCGTCGACCAGGATTTCCGCCGTGGACGTGCCGTTCGAGAAGTCGAACGTCACCCCGATGGCGGTCACCCGGTCGAAATAGGTCAGCAGCTTCTCGGCCTTTTGTGCAACGTAGTCGTGAGTCTCCGGACGAAGAGTTCCATGTCGACAAGAAATCGCCACTTGCACCGGAGCGCACTCCCCATCAGGTTCCAACCTTTCGCCGCGACGGAACAGTCCGCCCCGACGTAACCTGTGATTCTAACTTGCATTGCGAGACCGTCAATTCTGCCGGGCGTGCCAACTCCCTGATTAGCGGGAACTTCCGGCCGAGTGGCGCACGCCGATCTGGTGAGATGTGGCGAAAATCAGCACGAATCGTGCCGAAATCGCCTGGCACTGCCTCATGAAGCACGGCGATTAGAATTCGATCGGCGCAGCGACCGACGGATTCAATCCGTCGGGGGCCGTCGATGCGGTCTCGTCCGACTCCGTCCGCGGGAGCGGTTGCGAGACCCGTTGCGGCAACGGATTCAACCAGTCGGACCATTTCGCTTCGGTGCGTGGCGGCTCGACGGCAAGTTCGACTTTGGCCCCGTCGGATTTCTGCTTCACGCGCTCGCGCGAAATCGGCCGGTGGTAGACCGGTTCTTTCGATTTGGGAGGTGCGAACTGCAACCCGAGAAACGGCGAACGGGAATTGCTGTCGATCGACAGGCTGGACCGTTCGACCGTGCAGCCACTGCAAACGACAGCGGCGGCGAGGCTCAGCCCGAACCAGACCGTTGAGAACAGCGAACGTGGCGACAACGGGGAAATCATCGGCCCGAATCAACAATAGGGTGCGATCCGCCGGCGAATGGCGGCACAGTGGATAGCAGATGAGCCGTAATTCGTGAAGAGCGATTTGACTCGCCGCCACTCGCGGGATTTGCCGCAATCGGCGGCATTGTCGCTCGGTTGCCCACGGCGATTCGCGGCCGACTGTCCGGGACGGGGAACAGTCTTGACCCTTGTCGGGGCTTGACCTAGAGTCCCGCCCCCTGCGCGGTTGCCGTTGCCCATCTGGTTCTGGCCGCGGTTTCTGTCTCAGAACGTGTTGGATCTCCCGTTCCGAATGAGCGTGCCGAGTCGCATGATCCATCGACCCAACGCCGCCCGTCTTCGAACGTCGTCCGCCTTGCGCGGATCGGCGACTGTCTGTCTGCTGATCGGAATGCTGCTGACGGCCGCGGGTTGCCGTTCCGGCGGCGGCTCCGGCACGGTGGAGATCTACTCCGCTCACGAATTGCCTCCTTCGCTGGCCGCTGCGCCGCGCGAGAACTCTCAGACCATCGACCTGTCGCGGCTGGCGAGTGCCGCCGTCAACAGCGACGTGATCGACAAGGGGGACGTCATCGAAGTCTCGATCGCCGCCGGCCTCAGCGAAAAGGACAGTTTCGCGTTCCCGGTTCGCGTGCTGGAGACCGGCGAAGGCGAGTTGCCGGTCATCGGTTTCGTGCCGCTATCGGGACTCGAAATGGAAGGGGCCGAAGCGGCGATCGGTGCCAAATACATTCAGGGGGGCGTGTACCGCAATCCGCTGGTGACGGTGACGATGAAAAAGCAGCGATCCAACAAGGTGACGGTGGTCGGCGCTGTGAAAAACCCCGGTGTGTACCGAATTCCGCGCGGTGGCAGCGACCTGCT
The DNA here is from genome assembly GCA_034439795.1 of Planctomycetaceae bacterium. Taxonomy (GTDB): domain Bacteria; phylum Planctomycetota; class Planctomycetia; order Planctomycetales; family Planctomycetaceae; genus DSVQ01. The sequence goes on from JAWXBB010000171.1 coordinate 37,088, forward strand.
GGCCGCACTTGTGGCGGCCGGCGGGCTGGCGGAGGACGCGGGAACGCAGGTCGAAATCCGCAATCCGAACACCAACGCCGCGGCGGAGCCGGCCCCGATTGCGGGCGCAGGGCCGACGGGGATCAATGCCGTCGGTCATGCCTGGACCCCGCCGGTCTCGTCCACCGCCTTCCAGACGATGAAGGTGGATTTGATCTCGGCGACTAAAACGGGCACCAGCGGCTACACCGTGCTCGACGGCGGCGTGATTCACGTCGAGAAGCGCGACCCCGAGCCGGTCCACGTCATGGGTCTGGTGATGAAACCGAACCGCTACGAAATGCCCATCGGACAGGATCTGCGCATCCTCGACGCCATTTCCCTGGCGGGGGGGATTTCCAATCCCGTGGCGAACCGCATCTACGTGGTTCGGAAAGTGCCGGACTCGAGCGACACCAAGATCGTGCGCACCAGCATCTCGGAAGCCAAACGGGACGAAATCAACAACATGCGGCTGGCTCCCGGCGATGTGGTGAGCATCGAGCAGACGCCGGGCACCATCTTCATCGAAGCGCTGCGGTTCATGAACCTCGGCTTCGGAGCCACGTTGCCGCTCACCGCCGTCTTCTAGTCCGGACACCACTCACAGCGAACCCCGATGGACCCTCAAGTCGCACCGTCATCGAACACGGCCGGGCCGTCCAGCCACGCGCTGACCGAACTGATGCGGTTCGTGCAGGTGGTGCGGATCCGCAAGGGGCTGCTGGTCCTCTCGCTCCTGGCGTCCTGCGTCCTGGGCGCGGCCTACTACGTGACGGCCGAACGCATCTATCAATCGTCGGCGGAAGTCCTGGTGCTGCAAACCGGCGGCAATGTGCTCGACCGCAAGGATCGCGAAGAGCAGTCCATTCAGAACCTGATGCCCACGTATCAGAAGGTGGTGCTCAGCGACGCCGTCCTCGACGCCGCCGCCAAGGCTTTGCCCGCCGAACACCGCCGCGATTTCGAGGGCGTGCCGCGGGCCAAGTGGGCCGAGGTGTTGCGGGGCAATCTCACGGTCAGTTCCGCCCGGTTGACGAATGTGATTGCGCTGAAGTATTCCTCGCGGAGTCCGCAGACCGCGGCGTACGTCGTCGGGGCCGTCGTCGATTCGTACCTGAAGTTCATGGAGCAGACGCACAAGCGGTCGTCGAACGACACGCTGACGATGCTCACGACGGAAAAGCAGCAGCTCGAAACGCAGTTGTTCGAGAAGGAATCGCAACTGCAATCGCTTAAGATCAAGGCGGGCATGATGCTGACCGGGGGAAGCGACACCCCGCAGGGCACCCACATGCTGACCGAGCGGGCGCGGCAACTGAACGACGCCCTCTCGAAAGCCATGCAGAAGACGACCGACGCCCACGCCTTTTACGAGGCCGTCGCCTACACGCTCCGTTCGGGGGGCGACATCCAGCAGTTGCTGATTCAGGCCGTCGATTCCGTCGGACGCGAAGTCCTGCTCAAGGAACTCGGCCTCGACGCCGGCGATGCCTACTTCCGTGCCCGGATCGAGCAAGAACAGACCAAAGACCGGGCTGATCTGCAAACGCTGCTCGCGAAGTATGGTCCCAACCACCCCGATGTCCTGGAGATTCAGCAACGGATTACGACCACGCAGCAGGACGTGCTGAACCGCACGCAATTGAACGCCGAACAGTCCCGCCAACTGCGGACGAAGGAACTCGGTCCGCGGTTGCTGCAAATGGCCCAGCAACGCTGGCTGCAGGCAAGCGGTGAAGAGCGCTCGCTGCGGCAGCAATTCGACCAGGCGCATGCCGCTGCGATGGCGTTGAACGGCGATCTCGCCGAAATGGAACGTCTGGAAAACGACGTCAAGCGGACGCGGTCGTACTACGATCTGATTCTCGACCGCGTCAAGGACGTCGATCTCGGCTCGGATAACGGTCTGCGGACCCAGGTGATGAGCGAGCCGCGCGTGCCCCTGTATCCCATCTCTCCGAAGCTGTCGATGACGGCGATGCTGAGCCTGATCATGGGCGCCGCCGCCGGCGTGGGCTTGATCTACGTCATCGACGCCGTGGACGACCGCTTCAAATCGCCCGACGAGCTCTCGTGGCAACTCGGCCTCCCCGTGCTGGCCATGATCCGGCAGATGACGCCTCTGCCCGGCAGCGGATTGCAGACGGTGCTCACCGCCGCCAAGCCGGACGCCGCCGAGGCCGAGTGCTTCCGCACGCTCCGCAGCGCGATCACGTTTACCGAGGGGGCCACGTCGCGGCTGGTGGTCACCAGCACCGAGCCGGGCGACGGCAAGACGACGACGCTCGCCAACCTCGCGGTCGCCTTTGCGCAGGCCAACAAGAAGACGCTGCTGATCGACGCCGACTTGCGCCGTCCGGGCATGACTCAACTGCTGGAACTGAAGGGTCCGCGTGGCCTGTCCCAGGTGCTCCGAGAGACGGGGTCAGTCGCCGACAGTTGCATCGAAAACATCCTCCCGTCCGGAGTGCCGAACCTCGACGTCATGCCCTCCGGGCCGCGTCCGGCGAATCCCTCGGAATTGCTGTCCACCGAACGGTTCAACGACGTGCTGGCCTGGGCGGAAACGGTCTACGATCAGATTCTGGTCGATGCGCCCCCCATCCTGGCCGTCACCGATCCGGCGATCGTCGGCCGGATGCTGGACGGCGCGATCGTGGTCATCCGTCCCGACAAGAACCGCCGTAAAATGGTCGTCCGGGCCGTGCAGTCGTTCATGGGGCACGGCGTCCGGGTCGTCGGTATGGTCGTCAATCATCTCGATGCCAACGGCTCGACGGAATACGGTTATGGCTACGGTTATGGCTACGGTTACGGCTACGGCTACGGTCACGACGACCCTAAAGAATCCGGTGACTCTGATCGGTCTGAGGACGTGGCCGACGGACCACACATCCTGAGGCGCGCCGCGTAACAACCAGAGATCGCCTGGTGACCAGGCTCAACAGTCCACAAGAATTCGAGTTTTGCGCGAATCGATCCATGCCCGCCACGGCCGGTCATCATCGACGGCATCGGTCCTCCCGGACGTCGTTCGGCGCGGCCGCAGCGCCCCCCACGCCGTGGCTGGTCGCCGCCACCGATCTCGGGTTGCTCGGTTCGTTGATTCTGGTCCCCGGCTGTCTCGGCGGACGCACGCCGGGGGGACATCTGGTCCTCGTCCTGGTGGCGACCTGGACGGCGTGCTGTTGGTCGCTGCACCGTCTGACCGCCGCGGAAACCCGCTGGACCTGGACGCGCACCGAGTGGCTGTGGATCGCCGCGCTGGCGCTCGTCGCCGTGCAATTGTCGGAACTGCCGCCGGCCTGGCTCGATTGGCTCTCGCCGCAACATGCCGAACTGCTGGGCACGGCCGAGTTCCGCGCCGGCGATGAAGTCCTCTGGCAACCGTGGGGGCGGCTGTCCTTGTCGCCCAATGAGACGCAATCGGGCCTCGCCACGTTTCTGGCCTATGGGATGCTGTTCTTCATCGGCGTGCAACGGTTGCACGAGCGTCGCGATGTGGAACGGGCGCTGAAGGCGATCGCCCTCGTGACCGTCGGCTGGGCGGCGTTCAGTCTGCTGCACCACCTGCTCGGGAACGGCCGCTTCTTCTGGGTGATCGTGCATCCGCAGGTCTCGACGACCGACTACAACACCGGCCCGTTCATCACCCGCAACCACTTCGCGCACTTTCTGGCGTTGGGCAGTGGACCGTTGCTGTGGTGGTGGCTGAAATCCCCGGCCGACGACAGCGGCTCACAACGCTCCTCGGCGAAAGGATTCTCCCCGGCCGCGTCACTGATCGACTGGCGGCAGATCGCGTTCGCTGCGGCGTTGACCGTCGTCGTCGTGGCGTCAGTGCTGACGTTGTCGCGCGGCGGACTCGCGGCGATGGGGATCGCGATGTTCGTCACGCTGTTCGCGCTGAACCGCACCGGGCATGTGACGACGCAGTTCGTCCTCAGTCTGTCCGTCGCCGGCGTGATGATCGGCGGGCTGTCGTGGCTCGGCGGCGCGGAAGCGCTCACCAAGCGCATCGACAGCAACGGCCCCGAGCTGCGGTATCAGATCTGGCAGGCGAACATCGAACTGGCGAGGGCGTTCCCGTGGTTCGGCACGGGCATCGGCACCCATGCGACGTCGCATCGGTTGTTCGTCGATCTCAGCGACCGCGACCAAATCTTCACGCATGCCGAGTCGAGCTATCTTCAGGTCGCGTCGGAATGCGGCGCGGCCGGGCTCGTGCTGGCGGCGGTGATGTCGTGCCTCGTGTTGTCCTGGCCGCTGCGAGTTCTCTTCTCAGCGGCCGATCGCCACGAACGGGCGATGGCCGCCGCCGTGCTCGGCAGCCTGGTGGCCCATCTGCTGCACGCGACGGTCGATTTCCTGTGGTACGCGCCGGGTTGCATGGTGGTGATTGTCTTGCTGGCTGCGATCGGTCGCCGGCTGTCGCAACTGTCGCACGGCACGGAGACCGCCACCTGGGCATTGCCGAGGCTGTGTTGGGGGCTGGCGACCGCAGCATCCCTGGCGGTCGGCTTGTGGATGACGCAGGCAAAATTGCCGGCGGCCCGCGCGGAAGGCTCGATCACGACATTCCGGCTGCTGTCGAAGCAGTTGCAGGATGCGACGGTGGCCGAAGATCCGGAAGAAGTCGCCCGGCTGCAACGAGAACGATCCCGCAACGCCCTGCGGACTTTCCAGACCGATCCGCATGCCGCGCCGTGGGCGTCCATCGCCTCGGTGCAGTATCTGAAGCTCTTCGATCTGAAGCAGCAACAGTCGGAGAGTCCGATGTCGCTGGTTCAGATCCGCGACGCCGTCAACTCTTCGGAATGGGAATCGGCAGCCAAGGCGCAGGACTGGATTGGTCGCGTGACCGGCGCCAACCAGCGCTGGCTCGATGCCGCCTGGAAGGCCGCGCTCTCCGCCATCCACGACGATCCTCTGGAAGGTCCGGCCTACCTGCATCTGGCGCGGTTGAGCTTCCTCAAAGATCCGTCCGGAGAATTGCAGCGCCGGTTGATCGAACGGGCGCTCAAAGTACGACCTCACGATCCCGACATCCTGATCTCCGCCGGTGAGGAAGCCGCGCTCCAGGGCGATCTGCCGCAGGCCATCAAGTATTGGCAGGCGGCCTTTCCCCGCGGCAAGGAGTATCAGCAGCGGATCGCCAGGATTCTGACGCCGACGCAATCGCCGGCCGAGATCGCGAAGCAGTTTCAGCCCGATTGGCGGGCCTGTCTTGTGATCTGTGACGCTTACGCCGCGGCCGGTCGCGCCGAAGAACGGCAACTGATGCTGCGCGAACTGGTCAACACCGCCGTGGACACCGCCCGGAAAACTCACGATTCGTCCAGCGTCTCCGCCTGGATTACGGCCTGCATCGCGCTTCAAGAACTCGGCGAAGGCGACCGTGCGGTGGCCGTGCTGCGCGAAGCGGCGGAGCGCGATCCCAACCAGTTCGACATCCGCCGCGCCCTGGGCGGCAGCCTGTTCCAACTGGAGCGCTATGCCGAAGCCGCCGAACACCTGCGCTGGGCCGCGGCGCGTCGTCCGGGCGATGTCGGCCTGCGACAGGCCGCCGAAGTGGCCATCCGCGAGAGCCATCGCGGCTCGGTGCCCCAACGCGCCTTCGTGACGCCGGTCGGCTTGCAGCAGTCGTGGACATCACCGCAAGAATGACGAATCGCGAAACCGCCAGCGTTCGCGCGACAGCATTTTCAGCGCACGCTTGTGGTTTCGCGGTCTTTTTCAGGTCCGATGCGACCCGTTGGTCCCGCCCGTTGCCGGCCGGCTGCCAGGTTTCGCCGGATCGTCCGATTTTGGGTCCGTCAGGAAGGGGACCGGATCGACTTCCGGAGCCTGCAGCATATGCGCCACAAGTTGCAGTGATGACAAGATTTCCGACTGACGGTAATCGGGAAGGTCCGCCATCTGCTCGCGGAACTGGTCGCGCAGCAGCGGCGGCGCTTTCGCCAGCAGGGCGCGGCCCTCGTCCGTCACTGCGGCAATGACGCTGCGGCGATCGACGGTCGATTTCACGCGTGAAATCAACCCGGCGTCTTCCAGCCTTTGCAGCACCCCCGTCACGGTCGGCTGGCTGAGATGCAAGGCTTCGCCGATGCTGGTGGGCGACAGGTTCACGCCCTCCGCAACCTGTCGCAGCACCGCCAGTTGCGGCGAGGTCAATCCGAACCGGCGCTGCAATTCCCGCGACCACAATTCGATCGCCTGACTGATCCGCCGGAGGACAACCACTACTTGTTCGTCAGGGCTGAGCGTATTCACAACCATGCAACGCCATAGGGTTTGGGGAGTGCATCGGGGGTGCCGGCAGCGAACGGAAGCTGACTTTGCGTGATCTTACTCGGCTGACAGGGCAATGAGATGCTGTAGTCGGCATTGATTCGACATCGAAGAGAATCGCGTCGCCGCGCTTCCGTCAATCGTCCATCCCGTTTAACCCCGTCGGCTGACTACTGTTTCGACCGGAGTGAGAAAAAATGACGTCGTGTCTGTGTTGACCCCCGGTTCGGAACTCCGGCAGTCGCTTTCGCCGCGCGGCCCAACTCGACAGACTGGTGCGAGGATTGCCCGCCACGCCGAGAAGGACAGCCCATGCCATGCCCCCGTTTGCCCGTCTTCGCCGGTCTGGTTGGCTGTTGTCTGGGCTTTGCGACCGCATCGGCTCAGGAACTGAAAACGCTCGTCGGTCACACCGATCCCGCCTACGCCGCGGTTTACACCCCCGACGGCAGCCGCCTCGTCACCGCCGGGTTCGATAAAACCCTGCGGCTGTGGGATCTCAAATCGCTGTCGTCCATCAAGACGATGCAGGGGCACACCGGCCTGGTGTTGTGTGTGGCGTTGACCCGTGACGGCCAGCAAATCGTCTCGGGCTCTCTCGACAACAGCGTTCGCCTGTGGGACATGCCGCAAAACCAGCCGTTCGTCAGTTGGCAGCCGCACAATGCCCCGGCGGCGCTCGCCGTCAGTGCCGATGGCGCCTGGCTGCTGACCGGCGGGCACGACAAGACGCTGAAGCTGTGGAACGCGGCGGACCGGCAACTGATCCGCGAGATCGGCGGCTTGCCGGCACCGATTCTGCGCGTCGCGATCCGGCCGGACAAGCAACAGATCGCGGCGGCCGATGCCACCGGCCTGGTGCGGCTGTTCAATTCCAACGACGGCGCACCGCAGGGCGCGATCGGCGCGCACACCGCGGAGATCACCGGGCTGGCCTATCCACCGAACAACTCGTTCCTGCTCACCGCCGCGGCGGACGGCCTCGTCAAGCGCTGGCCGAATCAGACTCCTGTGTCGCGAGTGGCCGTCGGACATGAAGCGCCGATCGTCGCCTTGCGGGTCAGCCCGAACAATCAGTGGTTCGTGACCGCGTCGGCCGACAAGACGGTCCGCGTGTGGGGCTTCGGCGACGCGAAGGAGCAGCGCAAACTGGAGGGGCACACCGGACAGATCGCGGCGCTCGCGACCAGCGCCGACGGCGGACGCATCCTCACCGGCGGCGAGGACAAGATCGCCCGGTTGTACGACGCCGGCAATGGGCAACTCGTCAAAGCGTTCCCGGAACACGCCGCCGTCATCACCGCGGTCGGCGTGCATCCGAATGGGCAGGAAATCGCCGTCGGCGACGCCACTGGCGCAATTAAGACGTATCGCGTCAACGAGGGAACCGAAATCCGCACGCTGACCGGTCATCCCGGCGGCGTGTTTGCGCTCGTCTACGCGACCAATCAGCAGCATCTGCTTTCCGGCGGACAGGACCGCACGGCCCGCGTCTGGAATAATGCCGACGGTGCCGAAGTCCGCAAGTGGGATTTGCCGGACATCGTCCGGGCCATCGCGCTGTCCTACGACAACCAGTCGGTCGCCATCGGCTGCGAAGACAAGCAGATCCGCATCTATGCCCTCGCCGATGGCGCCTTGCAGCACACGTTCGCCGGCCACGGCGACAAGATCACCTCGCTGGAATACGCCCGCGACAATCAGAAACTCGCCTCAGCCAGCGCCGACGGCACCGTCCGCGTCTGGCATCCGCAGCAGAAACGCTCGTGGCAACACTTCGTCGCCACTCAGGGAGGCGGCCTTAGCGGAGTCGGCTGGTCGACGGACAACCAGACGCTCGTGTTTGCGGGGGCCGACAAGCAGGCTTACGTCGACACCGTAACGCTCCAATCCAGCCATGTCGCTGATGACAAGCGGGTCAACGCCCTCGCCGTGCATCCCAACAGCGCGTGGCATGCGACCGCCGGCGAAGACGGGCAATTGAAACTGTGGGACACCGGCAGCGGCAACCCCATCCGGCAGTTCACCGGTCATCAGGGGCCGTTGCGGTCGGTGGCGATTCGGCCCGATCAGCAGCAGATCGCGTCCGGCGGCAGCGACAAACGGCTGATCGTGTGGAACATCAACGATCCCTCGCGGGCGCAGTTCAACATCGTCACCCCCGCGGAGGTCACGCAGCTCGCGTACAGCCCGGACAGCAAGAAGCTCGTCGCTGCCGGGAGCGACAACCTCGTCCGCAGTTACGATCCGCAGCCCCCCAATCCGCCCCCCGCTCAGCCGCCGACGCAGGAGCCGGCCCAGACGACGGACGGGCATACCGCCGTCATTACGTCGCTGGCGTGGGCGAACGACAACCAGACCGCCTACACCGCGGCGGCCGATGGCTCGTCGCGCAATTGGACCATCGCGACGGTTGGCGCGACGGCAGTGCTCAGCGGGCATCAATCGCAGGTCTACGCCGTCGCCCTGCAACCGTCGGGGCAAGTGCTGGCGTCGGCGTCGAATGACAAGACCATCAAGCTCTGGGACATGGCGACGAAACAAAACACGCGCACGCTTCCCGCGCAGGGGGGCGCGATTTATGGTCTGGTCTTTTCCCCCGACGGACAGTTCTTCGTGTCTGCCGGCGGCGACAAGACGGTGCGGCAATTTAAGACGGCCGACGGCGCGGAAGTCCGCCAGTTCGCCGGGCCGACAGACGCCGTCTACTCCGTCGCGCTCAGCCCCGACGGCAACCGTGTCGCCGCCGCGGGGCTGGACCGCAAGCTCTTTCTGTGGGACATGGCGAGCGGCCAACTGGTGAAGACGTTGTCCGGCCACAAGGACGACATCTACCGCGTGGACTTCAATCCCTCCGGCAGCCGCATCGCCTCGGTGGGTTATGCGGGACATCTCCACATCTGGGATCCGAACCAGGACCAGCCGCTGCACAGTCAAAAACTGCCCGGCGTGATGTATTCGGTCACGTATTCTCCGAGCGGTCAGCAACTCGCCGTGATGGGGAACGACAGCAAGGTGTATCTGATCGACGTCCCGCCGCATGCGCAGTGATCCTGCGATTGCGACCGTTGGGGCAGCATCCGAGGGGGTGGGACCCCTCGGCTTCCCTCTGGCCCTTAGCCCTCAACCCTTAGCGCTTAGCACTTCATGAAGCTCAAGTCCCAGCCCGCGGATTTCCAGGTGGAAGAACTCACCGACTTCCGCTGCGCGGACGGGCCGTTCGCCGTGTATCTGCTGACGAAGGAATCGCTCGGCACGCCGGAGGCCGTCACCGCCATCGAGCGCCGCTGGCAGTTGTCGCGGCGGGCGATCAGTTACGGCGGCCTCAAGGACAAGCACGCCGTGACGCGGCAGTGGCTGACGATTCATCGCGGGCCGCGACGCAATCTGGAGCAGACGCATCTGTCGCTGATGTACCAGGGGCAGTCGCCGCGCGAATTCACGCCGCACGACATCGCCGCGAACCGGTTTCGGATCGTGCTCCGTAATCTGCCTGAAGCGCAGGCCCAACGGATTCTGGGGCTGAAGGATGTTCTCGCGCGCGACGGCGTGCCGAATTACTTCGACGATCAGCGCTTCGGCTCGCTCGGCCACTCGGGGGAGTTCCTCGCCGCCCCGTGGTGTCGCGGCGACTACGAGCGAACGCTGTGGCTGGCGATTGCGGAGCCGAACCCGCACGACCGTCCCGAAGACCGCGCCGAGAAGGAATCGCTGCGGACGCACTGGGGGGACTGGCTGAAGTGCAAAGCCGAACTGCCGCGGTCGTCGCGGCGGAGCATCGTCACGTTTCTGTGCGATCATCCGACCGACTTCCGCCGGGCCGTCGCGCTCCTGCGGCAGGATCTGCGCAGCCTGTATCTCGCCGCGTTCCAAAGTTTTCTGTGGAACCGGATCGTGGCCGACGTGCTGACCGAGCGGATCGACGCCGCGCGGCGGTTCGAGGTGGCGCTCGACATCGCCCGGCTGCCGTTCTTCCGGGAACTGAGCGACGACGAGCGGACGGCGTTGCACGGTGTGACGTTGCCGTTGCCGTCGGCCCGGCTGCACTTCGAGCCGGACGATCCGCGCGAGGCACTGTATTCCCGCGTGGTTCGGGAACTGGCCGGCGTGGAACTGCGCGAACTGCGGGTGAAGTACCCGAGGGATACATTCTTCTCGAAGGGGGAGCGGGCCGCCGTGATCGTCCCGCAGGAGTTCCGGGCGGCGAGCGGTCTCGACGAGATGAACGCCCGCCGTCACGCCGTCACGCTGGAATTCGTACTCCCTCGCGGGGCGTACGCCACAATCGTCATAAAGCGATTAACCGGCCTGTTGTCGTGAGGGAAAGACCGCGGAGGCGGCGGACGTTGTGGTGATTCGCGACGAGCCGGTATCCTAGACTTCACATCTGTTCGACGAGCCCTGGCAGGAACGGTGGCGATGAGGCTGTGCAAAGTTCGTGTCCCCGGTGGTTACCAGGGTGTGGCCTTGTGGGATGAGCACGCGATCCAGCTCTTGGATCTCTCGCAGGTCGAGAAAGTCCACAAACTGTCGGACATCCTGTTTCACCCCGATCCCGTCGGGCTGACGAAGTACCTCATCACGCCGGACATGACCTTGCCGCTGCCGGACCTCAAGGTGCTCGCGCCGATCGACCGGCAGGAGGTGTGGGCCGCGGGCGTGACGTACAAGCGCAGCCAGGTCGCGCGGATGGAGGAATCCAAAGCGGGCGCGTCGCACTACGACAAGGTCTACACCGCCCCGCGACCGGAGATCTTCTTCAAGGCGACGGCGAGCCGGGTCAGCGGACCGTGGCAACCGCTCAGAGTCCGGGCCGACAGCCGCTGGTCGGTCCCCGAGCCGGAGTTGGCGCTCGTCATCTCGCCGCAGAAGAAGCTGGTGGGCTTCAGCATCGGCAACGACATGTCGGCCCGCGACATCGAAGGGGAGAACCCGCTCTACCTGCCGCAGGCCAAGGTCTACAACCAATGCTGTGGCCTCGGCCCGTGCGTGCTGATTCCCGAAGAGCCGTTCGACCGCGAAAACACGAAGATCCGGCTGTCGATCGACCGCCAGAAAAAGTCCGTGTTTCAGGGGGAAACGCATCTCGGCCAGATGAAGCGGCAGTACGAGGAACTGATCGACTGGCTGACCCGCGAGAACGACATCCCGCACGGCGCGTTCCTGCTGACCGGCACCGGCATCGTCCCCCCCGACGACTTCACGCTCGAAAACGGCGACGTCGTGTCGATCGAGATCGAAGGGATCGGCACGCTGACCAACCCGATCGTCAAGGGGGTGTGACATTGCCCGGAGCCTCCCTCGCCGCTGACCTGTGGATCAGCGAATACCTGACCCCCTGCGACGTCTGGCAGCACGGCGTGGTGAAGCTGCTGGCGTCGCGGCAGACGCCGTTCCAGGAATTGCACGTCGTCGAAAGCGGGCCGTACGGCAAGGCGCTCGTTCTCGACGGCAAGTGGCAGACCTGCACGGGGGACGAATTCCTGTATCACGAGCCGCTCGTTCACGTCCCCTGCGCGCTGCACGGCGGACCGGAGCGCGTGCTGATCGCCGGCGGCGCCGACGGCGGGGCGTTGCGCGAAGTGCTCAAGTGGAAGTCCGTCCGCGAGGCGATCGTGGCCGACATCGACGGCGACGTCGTCGCCGCGTGCCGGGAACTGTTGCCGGAGATTCATCAGGGGGCGTTCGACGATCCCCGCGCACAGGTCGTCGTTGGCGATGCCTACGAATTGATGGCGTCCTCGCCGAGGCGGTGGGACGTGATCATCGCCGATCTGACCGATCCCATCGAAGCAGGCCCGGCGTACAAGCTGTTCACGCAGGAGTTCTTCGCGCTCTGCCGACGGGCGCTCCGCCCCGGCGGCGTGTTCGTGAATCAGGCCGGATCGATGTCCCCGCCGCTGGCGCACCTGCTGGTGCGCGTGCTGAAGACGATCTCCACCGTGTTCGCGCACACGTCGGTCATCACGGCGAACGTCCCGACGTATGGTTCGGCATGGGGACTGGCGCTGGCGAGCGACCGTGATCTCGATTTACGTCCCGATCCGGCGTCGATTGATGCGCTGCTCGCCGACCGCGTGACGGGACCGCTTCGGATGTTCGACGGCGAAGCGATGCTCGGTGCGTTGCAATCCCCCAAGTACATCCGCGACCGATTCGCGGCCGAGACGACCGTCTACACGCTGGCGACTCCGCCGCAGTTGTTCAATGGGTGCGCTATGACAACACCATGAGGTCGCACACCGAACGCGGACATCTGCCGCCGGTGCGTCAGGTCTCTGAAGAGGCGCCGAAGCTCGACCGGGACCAGATCGTGGTGCGGTCGTATGTCGGGGGGCTCGTGAAGGCGTTTGAGCGGCGAGCTGCGTGAATTCGATCCGCCGTCGTAGAGTTCTAAGCCAGTCGCAGTATCGGCAACCGTCCTGGCGTCCGCCACGACAGGGTTTTCGGCCAAAAGGCTGCCTGGGAGCGCTCGGTCGTGCTTTCGAAGAGCTGACCACCATCGTGGCTCCGAGCCCGCTCTACCGCTGGTGTCTGTTCACCGGTCAGCAGCGTTCTTGCCGCGCCGCGGTGCATCCGTGTGGCGGCGTACTTCACACGGCTGGAACACCAGCCAGAACCGCAGAAACCCCAGAAATGGCTGCCTCCGTTCGCGCGCAGTCACTTCACTGCTCTTGATGCAGGGCGCGATACATCCCAGGATAAACGGACGGACGAGTTCGAAAATCAACCCGATGTTCTTGGTCCACCCGGCTCGCGGGCTGGATCGGTGGCTGTGTCGACACCAGCGATTCTCATCAAGTGGCCGTCAGTCATCGTGGCAAACTGGTCTGCGTTCTTTCATCGTCCATGCCCACGAACCGGACAAGAAAACCGCGTAAGCGACACAAAGCAGGAATTGCAACTGTTGGACGAACACTTTCAACGCTTGATTCGATGTCTCGATTACGAGGCGGCGGCGGAGACCCGCGCGGTCGCCGGTCATTCATGTCGTGTTGGGAGTGACGTCGCCGAGCGCAGCGGTGCGAGTCTCGTGGGACTGGCGATACGGGACGAAACGAGCGGCTTCGGCGGGCGAGTCGTTGTGACCCTGGGCAAACGCGACCGGCGGCTCGAACTCCCGTGGACCAGGCTCAATGCGGGGACTCCGGTCGTATTGTCGGAGGAGCAAGCCCAAAGCGATGCAGCCTGGCGAGGAATCGTGAACCACGCGGGCGATGGCCCGCCTTCCTTCCCGGAGTTGTCGACGACGCGAATCTGATAAGCGAAGACGGCCTTGCGATACTCGCCAGATGCCAACAAGCGTTGCCGAGAAAACATCGAAGTCTCCCTGTCCTTGTCGAGTGCATCCCGGCGGGAGTTGCAAACACAGCACACAGACAGGTACTGCTCATCCCAACAAGTTCTCGATCTGCTCCACTTCTTCCGGCGCCAATCGGAAATCGAAGACCTCCAAGTCTTCGCACATGTGATCGGCGCTGGAGGTGCCTGTCAGTGGGATCATGCCCACTTCCAGGGCGAAACGGAACACAATCTGGCTGGTCGTCCGCTGGTGGCGTTGGGTAATGCGACCGACCGCTGGCCGAGCCAGCACGGCTCGATTGGCGGTCAGGAGTGAGAAGCCCTGGTACATCAGTTGATGGGCCGCACAAAACTCGCGCACGCGGCGGTCCCAACCCTGGTCGGCATGGCAGCGATTCTGCACGAAACTGGGCCGCACGCGTGCCTTGTCGCACAGACGCTGCAGTTGTTCGCGGCTGACATTGCTGATGCCCAGCAGGCGAACGCGGTCGCGATCGTGAATGGCTTCCATCGCGCGCCAAGCCTCCCAATCCTCGGCCGCCAGCCCGGTTCGTTGAGTCGGACCATGCAGCAGCAGTGAATCCATCTGCTGCACTCCCAGGTGTTGCAGTGAGCTGGCGAAGGACTGTTCGACCTGGACGGCAATCGTTGCAGCGGCGTCGTAGGGCAGGCGGTGATCTTGTCCTCGCCGAAAGGTGAACTTGGTCTGCAGGAACAGCTTGTCTCGGCTGACGACGCCGTTGGCGAGCGATGCCGCAATCGCCTGGCCGACGGCGGCCTCGTGGTAATGGCGGCGCTGGTTGGCCGTATCGATGCCGCGAAATCCCTGTTGCAGCGCCAATTCGACCAACGGCTGGGTGCGGTCCTCCTTCCACGCCGTCCCATACAGGAAACGGGGAACTTGCACGCCGTGAATCATTCTCATGGTTTCGTCAGACATCGTGCAATCCCGCTTACGACAGCACGGCCCGCTGCAGTCCCGGAAAGACTTTTCCGACCTTGTTCAACAGGTAATCGCCATAGGTTCCCTGGAACAGATGGACGCTGGACCGGTCCCAGCGCTCGGCCTGATCGTCGGGCGGGCTGTGTTCTCCGGGCAGTTCGATCGGCTGGACCGGCGCCAAGAAGTTGGGATCAAAAAAGAAGGGGAACGACAGTCGGTCGCGCGGCGCCAGGTTGCGGACTCGATGTGGCGTGGATCGCAGCACTCCCCGGGTCATCCGGTCCAGCATGCCCCCGATGTTGCAGACAAACGAACCCTCGATCGGCGGCGCAGCAACCCACCTGGAGCGCGAGCGGACCTCCAGTCCGCCGACATCGTCCTGCAGCAGAATTGTCAACAGTCCGTAGTCGGTGTGTTCCCCGACGCCCCATAACGTCGGATCGCGCTGTGCGGGATAGTTGAAGATGCGAAGCAGGGTCAGAGGCTCGCGTGTGCCGTGGTCCACGAAGTACATTTCATCCAGGCCGAGGCCGAGAGCGATGCCCCGCATCAATCGCTGCCCCAGCTCGGTCAGGGCGGACAGGTATTCCAGAACTGTCTCGCGGAGTCCGGCTGGTTCATCGGGGAACAGGTTGGGACCATGCAGCGGCGTGCCCGCTTGTACGAGCGGGTGATCCGCGGACAGTTCCTGTCCGAAGTACAAGCCTTCTTTCTGATCGGGCCGGCCGGAGGTCAATTCATCGCCCACGCGAAAATAGCCGCGCCAGGCGTGCCCGCCGCGGGCCATCGCGATTCGCAGCTTGGCGTCCTGCGGCTGCGCGAAGAACTGCCGACTCAACTCTTGCAATCGCTGCTGGAGCGATTGGTCGACTCCGTGTCCGACGGCGTAGAAGAACCCGCTCTCGCGGCAGGCTGACCCGATCTGCGCTGCCACAGGCTGGCGTGCTGAATCCTCGGCAGCCAGCCCGGACACGTCGATGATGGGAATCCGAGTGAAGTCGAGCGGTATCGTCATGGTTGTGTCCCGACTGGCTCGTCTCTGCTCAGTGCCAGGAGCGACAAACCATGCCCCAGCGGTCGCACCAGCGATTCTACTCAAGGGCCGTGTGTCCGATTTCAGCGGAGGTGCTTTGTGAAGAAATTCACCATTTCTTGGTCCGGGTCAACGCGATCCTTGCGGCTGCGGATGGTGCATTCGATCTTGAGCGCGTCCATTTTCTCCTTGAGACGCAGGCCGAAGTTGATGTGGTGAATGCCCTGGCCCGGTTTTGCGTCGGCGGGAATCTCTCCGACTTCACCGTAGAACGCGTACACCGGTGGATCATCCTTTGTGAGGTAGTTGATCGGCGATGCGCCCTCGTAGAGTTTGTGAGCCTTGGGCGTATCGAGTTCATCGGGCTTCAAGCCGTAGAACCCCGTGAGTGCCGGATGCTTCGCGGCTGACTCACCGATCCATTCCTCGATCACTCGGGGATCGTAGCTGGACTGCGCACCGTTAACCGCCATGCACTTCAATCGGGTCGATTCGCGCAGCACCGGGTCGCTGCTGTCCGGTTTTGCCAGGTCGTCGTGGAAGCCAATCCACAGCGATGTGCCCGCGCCGGCGGAACCGCCGGTGGAACCGATGCGCGTTGGATCGAGGTTCCACTCCCTCGCTTTCGAACGGGCAAACTGAATCGCCCGCGCGCAGTCCATGAAGTGTGCGGGGAAGCTGACCTCGGGCGAGAGCCGGTAGTTGATCGCCATCACCGAGATGCCCTTGGCCAACAAGCCTTCGAGCAGGGCCGCGGAGAGCGCTTCCTTGCTGCCGGCTCGGAATCCGCCGCCGTGAATGAACACGACCAGCGGCGTCGGCTTGTCCGATTTCGCCTTCCACAAGTCCAGTGCGTTTCGCTCATGCGGACCATACTCGGCGGTCAGATCAGGCGCGGGTTTCGCGCCGCCTTTGCGCCCCTCCCTTTGGGCTTCAGCCGGAACGGCGATCAGGACGAGCACGAGCAGTCCGGGCAACAAGGCGCGAACGATTGGCGGCACGGAGTGCATTGTCCGATCCTTTCGACGGGGTTCCGGTGAAGTCTTGGTCACGCATCACCGACGACACTCGGCTGCATTCGACCAGGGGGATGTGCAGATGCTCACGACAATCGCCGCCACATTCTCTGCTGCAGAAGGATTTTACCGGGCGCATCAAGTTCGGAAAACGTGCCGATCTAATCGGTTAGCGGGACGCCCAGCGTGGCCAGCTCGTGGAACCGGTCCACCGACTCTTTCGCCGACCAGGCCAGGCCGCGCAGCAGCAGGATGCGGAACATCGGATCGTCGAACGTCCACGAGTAATGGCCCAGGATCGACACGAACACGCGGCCCCGATTCGGCTCCAGGCACCAGAACAATGGGCGGGGTTCGCCGTCTTCGACGCCGGTGGCGATCACGCGGATTAGAGACGGATCGCCGAGCATCAACCAGTAGCTTTCGTCGTGGAAGTGGACTTTGTCGAAATTCCGGCCGATGGGATGGTCGCGGCCCGTTTCGAAACCGAGATCGAGCGGACCGTGGCGATACTTGATCTTCGCTGCGTGAGAGGCCAGCCCGATCCGCTGGGCGAACGCCGGCGCTTCGGGGCCGCCCTCCACCGCCCAATGGATGTAGACCAGTCCTCCCCCCTTGGCCAGGTGGGCATCGATGGCTTCGGCCCGCTCGGGGGTCCAGCTTCCTTTCTGGAAGAAGGCGATGATGTCGGCAGACCGCAGTTGTTCGGACGACGGCCATTCCATCGCCGTGGAGACCGTCACCCCGTCCGCACCGGCCAGCAGTTCGCTCCAGACGCGCAGCCACGCTGGATAATCGTGCTCGCCCGGACCGTGATCTTTCGCACCGGCGACCAGCAGCACATTCAAGGGCCGCACCTTGCCTGTTGGCGAAGCAGACACGTCGGCGCCCGCCAGCACCGCGGCGACTTCGGCTCGCCGACGCGGCGGCGGCACGGGCAGCGGTGCATCGTGGGGCATCCGCGGCGGTTCGAGCAGCAGGAACGCCAGCAGATCCTTCATCCGCTCGGGACCGAGCTTGTTGGGCAAACCCTCGGGCATGACCGACACGGCGGAAGGATGCAACTCCTCGATGTCGCTGCGCGCCACCGCGGTGACCTTGCCGTCCTTGTCGCCGATCAGCAGCTTGTCACCATCGCTGCGGAGGGCCCCCGTCAACACCCGGCCGTCGGTGAGGGCCGCGGTATAACTGATGAAGTCGGGGTTGATGGCGAAGCTCGGCTGCGTAATGTCGCGCAACACCGAGGGGTAGTCGCGATGGATCAGATTCGACAGGTCCGCACCGATCTGCCCGCCGGTCCGATGGGCGACGTGGCACTTCGCGCAGCCCGCTTCCTCGCTGAAGAAGACTCGCCGTCCGCGGCCCCAGCTCGCGCCCGCCAATTCGGGAATGACGCGCGGGCCGGACGGACCTTTCTCGGCAGGTTCGATCTCCGCCCAGGGGAGCAACCACCGGCGCAGCGGCAGCGAGCCGGTTCGCGTTTGACCATCGGCTAACGTCGCTTGCCACGACGGAGTCAGCGTCGGGGGCTCGCCGCCGGTTTCGAGACGCAAGGAGATCGGCACCGGTGACGACGACGTTTGTTCCAGGACCACCGCCGTCTGATGGCGACTATTCATCACCGTCACGGCTTGCTCGCGGGGCGGACTTCCCGACGTCATCGCGAAGGGCCGCGGGCTCTGGAGCAGGAGCGTCTGCTGTTTGATCCAGCCGTCCGCTTTGCGTTCGTAATCGAGTTTCGACCCGGGCTGCACCGTGGGATACAGCAGGCCGCGCGGGTCGAGCTGCGTGGTCAACGTCAGCGTGCCCGGTTGCTCGATGACCTCCCAGAACCGGTCCTGCTCGGCATCGCCGGTGCGCCAGGCGCGCGAGACAGCGAGATCGAGATGCGGGAGCCAGCCCTCCCAGCCGCGGAGACTCTTGTCGCGGGGTTCCCAAGTCGCCCGGACGCCGTGCAGCGAGTACGCCAGATCGATCTGCGGATGCTGCGGCAATTCGCCGGTCGCGGCGGGCTTGGTCTCGCGTCCGAATCCTGGCAGTGTGAGCGCGTAGGTCGCCGCGGTGGGATGCGGTGCGGTCGCCAGCATGACAGTCCGACGATCGGGCGTGACGCTCGCCGAGTAGATCGGCAACCGATACCGCGGTGTGGATTGTTGGAGTTGCGTGACGGCGTAGCCGGGCCGCACCGATTCGAAGCGGTCTCCCGCCGCGACGTATTCGCCATACGTGATCCGGGCTTGCGCGGCGAGATTCTTGAGCTGCTGGGGATCGAGCGGCTGGTCGAACGTCACACGGACCTCCTGCGGACCCGCGGCCCACGCGCCGAGCGGCTGCGGTTGAGACACGTGTTCGTAGCGAATACTGTAGATCTTGCCCTTGCCGCTCGGTCCCGTCCCCCAATCGGGGCCGCCGCTGTGACAGGCGACCAGCAGATCGCCGCGGGGCGACAGGCAGCAGTCGACCGTCAGCATGTTGAGGCAGGCGATCAACTGGTTTTCGGCCACGTACCGGCCGTCATCATCCCTGGTGAGCCGCGTGCGATAGAGCTTGCCGCGCGATTCGCCGGTGACCAGCGCATCGCCGCGCCATGCGGCGGGGCCGAAAATCGGCCCGTTGGGTTCGAGCGGCAGGTTGAACACCATGCCGCAGGTCGATTGATGCTGCGGGGCGTAATCGAACAGGCTCGGCTCGTCCAGGACGCTTGGCAAATGCCTGGGGTGTCGGGGCGGGAAGCCGTAGTGCCGGTTGGGTTGAATGTGCAGCAACTCATCGAACGGGTTGCCGTTCGGCAGCCACGTGGCCCCTTCTTGATCGGTGGCGAACAATTCCTTGTCCGCGTTGAATTCGAGGCCGATCGTAAACCGGACGCCGGTGCAGACGGTCTCGCGGCGCGACAGATCGGGCGCGATCCGTTGGATGGTGCCCCGTTCGCTGGCGAGGTCGAACGCCGATTTCCCCGACTCGTCGAGCAGATAGGCATTGTTGTAGGCAGCGGTGCCCAATCCAAAGTAAATCGCGCCGTCATCCGGGTGGATGGCGACGCCGATCGCATCGACGTTCTGCGGAATCTCTTTCCAGCCGGTGGCGATGACCCGCTCGGTTTCGGCGACGTCGTCGCCATCCCGGTCGAGAATCGCCGAGATTTTTCCTTTGGAAGCGACCACCACGCCCCGCACGGCCTCCGACAGCAGCGCGTGTCCGGCGGGAATCACCGCCATCCCGATCGGCCCGCGCAGACGGCCCTTGTTGTCGAAGAACTCCGTCGCGGTGTCCGGCAGGCCATCGCCGTCGGCATCGCTCAGCAATGAGATGTTGCCGTTGTAGCCGAGCGCGTACAGTTGGCCATCGGGTCGATAACGCAGGTTGTTGATGTTCGTCAGCTCGACCGGCACTTCCCGCACGGTGAAGCCGGGCACCAGCATCTGCACCGGCGGCGGGTCCGCGACGACGACCAGCGGCTCGAGATTTTCCGCCGCTCCGGCCAGCTTGAGTTCCCGCGGCAACGCGGCCTTCAAGTCGGAGTATTTTCCATCGAGGTAAGTCCGCACCGTTTGAGTTTCGGCGTCGGACAAGACGCGGTTGAACAGCAGCACTTCGGCGATGTCACCGTGGAGAAAGCCTTGGACACCTGAAACGCTGTTCGCGACGTGCCTCGCGCCCAGGGTGAGTTCGTCCGCGATGAGTTCGGAGGGGGCATAGGCTCGCGTCCCGGCGGGCTTGCCGTCAAACGCCACTCGGACCTGCTTCTGCGCGGCCTCCGCGACCGCTTCGATGACGTGCAGCGTCCCGAAGGGGACGGTGGTCTTCAACAGATTGCGGGCCCCGCCGAAACCGCGTCCTTCCAGATTCAGATTCTGCAGCGCGGCGGAGGCCGGCGCATTCAGGTCCAGGTTGAAGCCGGTCTCGTAGTCCTTCCGCTCGGCCTGATTGACGGCAAGCAAACCGCGATAGCCGCCGAGGTTCGTGTGCGGCGCGGCGACAATCAACAGCGTGAAGTCAGACCACCGCCGATTTAAGCCGCGGAGACGCAGGTGATCGTCTTCGCCGTCAAACCGCACAACCCAGCCGGTGCTGCTTGAAGGTGCCGTTCCTGCTGAGCCGACCTGCACCAGTTTCGGTTGCCGGCCCTTGTCCGCCTGAACGACGTGTCGCTGGAACCCCGAGGCGTCGCGCAGTTCCGCCAGGCGATCGCCACTCTTAAGCGGACCGAGCTTGTCGGCCTCGCGAGCCGCGGCTTGCTGCGCCGCGTCCAGCCAGATCTCCAAGCCATCGGGAGGTATCAACCGTGCATCGGCCCACGGTTCCGCACCGGGGCTTGTCGTGGCCGTCACGAATACGGCTAACACCGCTGCCAGGTGAACGGAGATCCGATTCGACATCGTTGTGTTCCTCGATCCGAGAACCGTCTTCGCGCGACGGGCACTCGCGAATTGCTCGGACGGCTCGGCCCACTTGTTCACCTGGAGCCAGGAGATGTCCAATGGCATAACGTCGTCGTTTCCAGGCATCATCCCAATACGCAGACAGGAGATCAATCCCCCGAAAGCGAATTGACGCTCTAGAGGCGGTTTCAAAACCGCATCGTCTTTACGCCGAAGGCGTTGTCTCTCACAGCCCGGGGTCGCGAGTCTGCGAGCGCCCCCTGGGTGGCGATGATGACAAACCCCAAACCCTGAAAGGGTTTTATCAGGGATTGATGTCGCCGGTGATGCGACCCCTTCAGGGTCGATGCGACACGGACGCCAATTCCCCAGGGTGCGCTCGCTGACTCGCGACCCTGGGCTGTGTGATCGAACGCCTGCGGCGTACTGGACCTCCGATCGATGTCCCGGCTCCAACGGCAACAACCAAGATTGGGTTTGGAA